>JAWLFL010000029.1:0-31075 GCA_041685605.1 Cyclobacterium sp.
GAAGAAATGGTATTCGCCGGGTTTGTAATGGCCTGCCGCTTGGCAGGATCCCCCACTTTTCTTTCCCCATTTCCGTTGTCCAAAAATGCCACGATAGAAGGTGTCGTCCTTCTACCTTCACTGTTTTGAATGACCACGGGCTCACTACCTTCCATTACTGCGACGCAAGAGTTGGTCGTTCCCAAGTCTATACCAATAATTTTTCCCATAATTATATTTATTTTATCGTTTTCGTTTCGTTTTCATTTTACTTACGGAAACAAGAACAACAACCAATGTGCCAAGTGGATGAATGCAAAGATTAATGCCACATTGTCATAATTCCTGACAGTTTTCCGATTCGATTTGTCAGCATTTATCCCTACTTTCCGATCTGAAATGCACCCGCCACCAAATTACTATCGTATGCGAATCTCAGAACTCCACATCTATCCCATCAAATCCCTTGCTGGCATCTCTTTGTCAGAAAGCCAACTCGGAAAAGCTGGCTTGCAATACGACCGGCAATGGATGCTAGTGGATCGCAGCGGAAAGTTCCTGAGCCAACGAAGCCTGCCCCAGATGGCCCTGTTTCAGGTGGCACTCCAAGGGGATCAGTTGCAGATCACCCACAAAGAACACTCGGGTAATGGGATTCAAATTCCCGTTTCCGCTGATTCAGGCGAACTAAGAAAGGTTAGCATCTGGGAAGACGAGGTAAATGCATTGGCAGTAGACCCACTCGCCGACGAGTGGTTTTCAGATATGCTCCGCTCCCCTTGCAGCCTGGTGAAAATGAGTCCCCAACACAAGCGCTGGTTAAAGAAAAAGTATCAAATCAACCGGGAACATGTGGGGTTTGCTGATAGCATGCCCATTTTACTTATTGGCCAATCCTCTTTAGAAGATTTAAACCAGCGGCTCCAAACACAGGTACCCATGTCCAGGTTCCGCCCAAATATCGTATTTACCGGTGGGCCAGCTTATATGGAAGATACCTGGGATCGGTTGACCATCGGGTCGGCCTCCTTCAAAATTACCAAACCTTGCGCCCGTTGCGTAATGATCACCGTGGATCAGGAATCGGGAGAAAAAGGCAAGGAACCTCTACTTACGTTAGCTCAATACAGAAAAAAAGGAAAAAAGGTGATGTTCGGACAAAATGCCCTTGTGCTTCGGGAGTGCCGGGTAAAAGTAGGCGACCAATTGCAACCTGAATAGGGTATTTGTTGTTGTGTAAACCTTATACAAGTTGTGGGTTAATTTTACAGATATCCCAGCTTTTTCCTTTCGATTCTTTAGGGTAATGTATTTGATTAATTTTTTTTATAGAATGAGAGTTAGTATTTTAAATACATTTTTCTTATTATTAGGTGCTGAAATTTAGGTTCGAAACAAGATTCACTCCTTTTCAGTTATGCTAAAGATCAAGGAGGTATGGATAGGATGGATGCAATTAAAAACAATTGTTACCTTTGGCATGAATTTTAAAGGCTTGAGGCTGAAATCGACCAACTTAATTACCCAACTAGCTACTAATGGCCAATTACTCAAGTACAGAATAATCACATTTTGCAGGGGAGATTTTTGATGAAGTTTGATGTGTTATTTTAGACCAACTAGTATAACTATGTCCATTTCAAACGGATGAAACATCAAATTAAAACGATAAAAAAACCGAATAAATCAACCACCAACTAAATTAAGTTTAAATGAATACAGTTTTATACAAAGTAATCCTGTGTTGCACGTTATTATTGGCTGGACTACCTGTTAACGCAGCCAATTATTACTTCTCCAACGAGACTGGAGATGATTCGAGAAGCTTCTCACAAGCTCAGAATGCAGCCACCCCCTGGAAAACAATAAGTAAATTAAATTCCGTTATTTCCAGTCTAAATCCCGGTGATAAGGTATTTTTCCGCAGAGGCGATTCCTTTTATGGTACGATCCGGGTTAACGTATCCGGAAACGCCGGTGCTCCCATCACTTTTGGTGCTTACGGTTCCGGGCCCGACCCGATCATCACCGCTATGGTCAGGCTTTCCAATTGGCAATCGGTAGGAAATGGGGTCTATGAAGCCTCAGATAGTCGTTTGCCCTATAATAGGGTAAACATGGTGGCAATCAACGATAACCCGCAGGAGATGGGAAGGTACCCGAATTCCAACACTTCTAATAAAGGTTACCTAACCTATGAATCCCATTCCGGCAACCGTTCGATTACCGATAACCAACTTTCTTCCAGCCCCAACTGGTCAGGTGGTGAGGTGGTGATACGAAAAGTCTATTGGATCACCGACCGGCACAGGATCAGCTCCCATTCCGGAAGTACCCTTAACTACTCCTCCAATTCGGACACTTCTTACGAACCTAGAGCTGGATACGGTTATTTTATCCAAAACCATCCCAGCACCCTTGACCGGTATGGGGAGTGGTATTACAACTCATCGACCAGAAAAATGCGTGTGTATTTTGGAAGTGATCCGGGAGCAACCCGCGTGGAAGTAAGTAGCAGTGATTTTATTGTACAAAACACCGGTTCCGCCAAACACATCAGGTTCGAAAACCTTCAATTTAAAGGTGCCAATCGAAATGCATTTCAATTTGAAAGTGGAAACGACATTAAGATCGTCAATTGTAAAATTGATCTATCTGGTGAAGACGGCCTTTTTCTTGCCGGTGTGTCTAACTTGGTCGTGGAAAATTCGGAAGTTAACCATTCCAATAATGTAGGAATGAATATTAAAATTTCAGATGGAGCCATAATCCGTGGAAATACCATACAGAACACCTACGTATTTCCAGGACATGGGAGAAGTGGGGACAATGTAGGGTTAGCGATTTTTTCGGACGGTGACGATAATCTCATTGAATACAATGAGATCAAAAAAACCGGATATATCGGAATCCGGTTTGGCGGACATAACTCGCAGGTCAAATCCAATTATATTGACGGGTTTTGTATCACCAAAAATGACGGTGGCGGAATTTATTCCTATCAGGGAAAATACGACAATTTTAAAAATAGAAAAATCTCGAATAACATCATTATCAATGGTGTGGGGGTGAAAGAAGGAACTACGATTAAGAATCATGTAGACAAACCACAAGCCGAAGGAATTTATTTGGATGACAATGTCACTGACGTGGAAGTGTCCGGCAATACCATAGCCCACATTACCTCCAAAGGCATCTACGTCCACAATACTGACAATATTCGCATCATAAACAATACGATTTACGATTCGGATAATTTGATTTTTTTGAGGAATGACCTGATGGGAAATCCCCTTTCAAATACAACCATCGAAAACAATAAATTACTGGCAAAAGATGCCTTCCAAAACTTCGTCTATGTTTATACACTTTTCGACGATGTAGCTGACCTGGCCACGTTCAACTATAATAAATATTCAGCACCTTTTTCTGACAATTTTAGGTTTAAGGTCAGATACAATGCGAACTCCAGTAACGAAGCCAACAAGTTTTTTGATTTAAAAGGCTGGCAACGAATGTATAATAAAGACTGGAGTTCCAAAACCGGAACCCAGCTAAGCGATCTATACCAAATTTCAAAAAAGATAGGTTCCAATCGGTATTCAAACGGCACCTTTGACCGAAATGTGGATTACATCAGTTGCTCGGATTGTAGCAGGTCCTGGGATAGTGGAAAATTGGATGGAGGCTCTTTAAAAATCAGCACAAAAGGCACCAGCCAAACATCCTTAAGCGTCGGATCAATCAAAAAAGGCAGGTATTACCTGTTGAAATTCAGCGCTGTTGCAGACAAGACCATTCCCATTTCTTTTTACTTACGCCAGGGCGGTTCGCCTTGGTATACCCTTTCTTCGGAACACAAGGTAGGTATCGATTGGCAAAAAAGTGACAATGAAATCTTGATCCAGTCGCTGGCCGATATGGAAAGCACCCGTCTTGTTATGGAAATAGGCACCGGGGAGACCGGTGAGTTATGGTTGGATAATCTTGAATTATATGAAGTAGAGGCCAGTGTGGTTCGGCCGGAAGATAAAGTATTGTTTGAAAAAAACCCCACCCGACTAGAGAAGAGTTTTTCTACATCAGGAGGATTTGTTGGCCTGGTGAACGAATGGTTGTCACCGACTCAGAAAATAGCTCCCTATTCGTCTTTGCTGTTGCTGAAAAGCGGAAGCGGGGTAATAGAGCAGGAGCTACCAGAACCCACTGTCAGCCTTACAAAACCAGAATCCAACCAGAGCGGCGAGGAAGGACAAACAATTATCATTGAGGCAAGTGCCGCTGTTCAGGGTGGAGAAATCGCTCAGGTTGATTTTTACAACGGTTCCAATAAACTAGGCTCCGCAAACACCGCTCCGTTTACTTTTGTCTGGGAAAAGGCTCCTTCTGGAACGCACAACCTGTCTGCCGTTGCGATTGCCGATAATGGACAGGAAGCCAGTTCGCAGACCATAAGCTTTTCGATCACTTCTACCCCTAGGTCGACCAAACCCGAAACCTTCTCCACTTACTTTATCAATGCGGGAGGTAAAGAGGATGCGGACTGGAATTCCATGAGCTTTTCCGGAGAAAATTTCACGAATAATTTCTACAACTCCTCTAAGGTTTTTGAAGAGCCAATGGCAAGCTCCTACCCATTGTTTCAAACGGAACGCTATGGTGAAAACCTCTCATATGCGATTCCGGTACCAAACGGAACGTATTATATATATACCCTGCACAATGAACTGTGGTTTGGAAAACAAGGTCCAAATGGCCAGGAGGGACAACGGGTTTTTGACATCAGCATAGAAAATACCAAGGTAAAAGACGACTTTGACTTGTATAAGGAAAACGGAAACCAGCCAATGGCACTTAGGTTTGAAGGAGTCTCCGTAAATGACGGGGAGTTGAACCTAGATTTTGCTTCTTCTTTTGACAACGCCACCGTTTCTGGCATTATCATCAGCCAGAACCCGATCAATATTCCTGAGGATTTAAAAGCAGGTGCGGCTCCACCACCTGCGGAAACTAGTGGGTATAGTGATTACCTGATGATTAATACCGGTAGCCGGGATGATGTCACTTTTGATGGAAAACAATTTGTCTCCGACTACAACACCAATTATTTCTCCAGCTATTCGGCCAATTTCAACTATACCGTAGAAGGAGAATCGCTGTTTCAAACGGAAAGGTATGGCCGAAATATGAGCATCCGGATCCCTGTAGAAAACGGAACTTACCAGGTAAAAACCTATCATAACGAGCTTTGGTTTGGATCCTTTGGCCCGAGTTCTGGAGTGGGTAAACGGGTTTTCGATATCTCTATTGAAGGAATACTCAAAAAAGACAATTTCGATATCTATGCCGAAAAATCCAATACCCCGACGATCCTGACCTTTAACGATATTGAGGTAACAGACGGCTGGTTGGAGTTGGACTTTTCTGCAAGTAGCGATAATGTCACCCTTTCCGGATTGTACATCGGAAAAGCTAGCGGAACCCCCAATTCCGGATCGGTCAAAACCCAGCAGGAACCTATTTTCCTCAATGCAGGCACCTATAATGAGGCTACCTATAATGGGCAGCTTTACACTGGAGACCGAAATACTGATTACGCGAATACCTCCAAAGTTAATTTTAACTTTTCGGTCAATGGGTCCGAAATGTTCCTGACCGAGAGGTATTCCAGAACCCTGGATTATAGCATACCCTTGGAAAATGGCACCTATACTGTCATCACCTACCACAACGAACTTTGGTTTGGGTCATACGGTCCACCAGCCTCATCTGGTAACCGTGTTTTTGATATCAACATCGAAGGTAATCGCGTAAAGTCAAACTTTGACATCTACCAGGAATCGGCTAACAAACCTACTACCTTAACCTTTAGATCGGTTAAGGTTGGAGATGGAATCCTGGATATTTCCATGATCGCTACTGCTGATAACGCCACCGTAGCCGGAATAGCCGTGATACCAGAAGGGGATTCTTTCGCCTCCAACTTGAGAATGGCAACGGATGAATCCGCTCAGCGTCAGGCGGCTATGGAGACCGGAACAGAGCAGAGGCCAATCACAAGCGTCTACCCCAACCCGGCTTCCTATCAAGCTACCGTTTCCATTGGTGAGGACGTAAGTGTAAGAGAAATCTCCATTCAAAGCACTTCCGGAGCCCTGGTCAAAAGCATCGACCCCAAGTCGGCTTCCGATGGTTATGGCAGCTATGCACTGCCTCTGGAAGGACTTCAATCGGGAATTTACATTGTGACCGTTTCAGATGGGGGCAACTGGACCAAAAAAATGAAACTAATTGTGGAATAGCTTCCCTATTAACAAAGCCAAAAAGCCGGACTTGATCACAGTCCGGCTTTTTTTTGATTTCTCCCGGCTAAAATCAAGCCGAAACATCCATTCAAAAGGCTACTTCAGTTTTTTGTTTGCCTGATGCCTATGCTTATCACGTAGATTTTTTTTCTCAAAATTTTTCTCCAGTGCCTTTGTCAGGTCAACGCCGGTTTGATTGGCCAGGCAAATCAATACCCACAATACATCCGCCATTTCATCGGCCAAGTCCTTGTCTTTGTCGCTATCCTTAAAGGACTGCTCCCCATATTTTCTGGCCATGATCCGGGCCACCTCTCCTACTTCTTCGGTCAGGATAGCCATGTTGGTAAGCTCGTCAAAATACCGGACCCCTGTGGAATTTATCCAGGCATCTACCTTTTCCTGTGCTTCAGATATTGTCATCATTTCGTGGTTAGTTCACTAATTTTTCCTTGATTTAAAGCTAAAACCCTATTTACCCCGGCCGGAACATCCTCTTCGTAATGGCTAACAAATAAAAGAGACATTCCCGTTTCTTCACAGAAAAATGAAATGGCCTGCCGAAAACGAATCCGCTGCTCCTCGTCCATGCCCTGGGAGGCTTCATCGAGCACCAGAAGCCGGGGACTTTTGATCATGGCCCTGGCCAGCAAGCAGAATCGCTGCTCCTCCAAACTAATTCGGTGAAAATTTAATTCCGCCACCTGAGGCAATTGAAAAGCCTCCAACCAGGCATCTGCCAATGCCTCCTGAGATGCAGTTGGCTTTTTGAATAAGCCCATCGTGTCGAATAAACCAGATAATACCACCTTTTTACAGGTCTGATTGGAGGGGAAATACCTTCCCAACTCCGGAGAAACGAATCCAACCGGCCTCTTGACATCCCATATGCTTTCCCCGCTGCCCCTTTTCCTGTCAAACAATACGATATCGTTGGCATAAGATTGAGGATTTTCTCCCAATACCAGGCTGATAAGGGTAGACTTCCCGGCACCATTGTGTCCTCGGATAAGCCATTTTTCACCTGGCAATACCTTCCAGTTGACACCGTCCAACAAAACGCTGACCTGATACCGGATCGTCACCTCCCGCATTTCAATGACGGTAGAAATCCCGGAATCCCTAAATACCTTTTTTAGCAAGCCACTAAACGCTTCCTGCTGCACCTGCCCTTGTAATAAAGAACGATTCTCCCATTCCATCAGGATGTTGGGGTCTTCCACTGCTACCAACCTACCTTGCCCCAACCATCCATAGCGGCCGATACAGGAAGGAATTTCCCCGGCAGTACAGGTCATCACCACCTGAATACCTGATTCTATAATCGCACCTATTAGTTCGTTAAAATGGCTTCGGGTTTGCACATCCAGTCCTGTTATGGGCATGTCCATCAAAAAAAGGCGGGGGTTTTTTAATAATGCCAGGGCCATGGCTAATCTCCTGGTTTCCCCGTTGGACAATTTAATCAGGGATTTATCTTTGAATTCGTGCAGGTTAAATAAAGAAATGACTTTTTCCAGGGTCCAGGGCCCTGGAAGGTTGCTCTCTGCCTGTTTTAGGTACCTTTCCACTGTTTCGGTCTCTTCCGATTCCGAACTGTTGAACCGCTGTTGGTAATAAAAATTCTGTTGGCTGGATTTGTTTCTAAAGGTGTATTTCTGGGAAACAAAAGCGATTAAATCCCTAAAACTGTTAACGATCCCCTTACTACTTTGCTCCTTTTTGTAATCTGCCGCAAAGGGCCTCGAAATGCTTCCCGCCACCAAGGTGGTTCTTCCCATCAGCGTTTCAAGAAATGCCGTCCGCTCCTTTCCGGAAGTACCCAAAATCACCCAGGACTCTCCATTCAATAGCGTAAAATCCAGCTGCTGGAACAGGGTCTTTCCTTGATGGAGCACGGTCGCCTGCTTGATGACTAAAAATTCATCCACAGGACTTTGGGTAACTTTCGGTTCTTTATCAATCAATTTTATAACGTGTCTTTTGCTTTATCAGAAACCCTATTAATGAAGGGTATCAATGATTAGACTTTATTTTTAGAATCAAGGAGGATGGTCACCGGACCATCGTTTATCAGGGAAACCTGCATGTTTGCACCGAATACACCTGTTTTTATGGATTTACCCAATTGTTGGCTCATTTCTTTGATACATGCTTCATACAGGGGAATCGCAATATCCGGTTTGGCTGCTTTGATATAAGAAGGCCTGTTTCCCTTTTTGGTACTGGCATGAAGAGTAAATTGACTGATCAGTAATAGGTCCCCATCACAATCCAGAATACTTCTATTCATTACGCCTTCCGGGTCTGCAAAAATCCGCATCTGAACCGTTTTACGGCTGATCCACTCCAGGTCTTCCGTTCCATCAGCTTCTTCGATCCCCAACAGTACCATCAGACCAGACCCGATGGCAGCATGTTCCCTGCCTTCAATATATACTGCTGCCTGAGAAACCCTCTGAATAACTGCTATCATACCTCCATCCCATGCATTTCGGAAGAAGTAATGGTTTCGTTACCACTGATATTGGCTTCACCGTCTTTGACCACCATGGCCCTGGCCACCTGATGACCGTAAATGGGCTTGTATTTTTTCCATATCCCAAGAAAAGTAATTCCTTTCATCAGCACCTTTCCTACCTCCTCCCCAAGGCGGTTTTCGTTTCGCTCTCCTAGCAAAAGAGAGGGTTGAAAAACACCCACATAGGTAAAGTCCATCCGTTTCAGGTCGTTTTCTACTTCCCCTTTTACCTTACTATAATAAATGGATGATCCTGCATCAGCTCCAAGAGCACTCACGTAGAAAAAACGCCTGGCACCGATTCGCAACACCATGCGTGCATAGCCTATTACAAAGTCATGGTCTATCTGATAAAATTTTTCTTTTGAACCTGCCGATTTGATGGTCGTCCCCAAGGCACAAAACGCAGAAAGTTGTGCGGACTCCGCTTCCAGACTTTTGATCAAAGGCTGAAAGTCTCCTCCACTGTTTTGAATGCGAATCGATTCGATGACATTTACCCGATCCAGCTCCTTAAAATCCACCTTGATTTGAACCAATTTTGGGTGCTTGAGAGCCAGGTCCCTTCTACCGAAAGATATGACCCAATCGTAGGCGGAGTCTTTGAATAACTGGTGCAACAATTGCATCCCCACCAAACCGGAAGAACCGGAAACCAGTGCCACCTTGCTCATAATTGCCGGTCGTTTTCCCATTCCAGAAAGCGCTCAATATCTGATTGAAGGCTCTTAAAAATGGCTAATAAGACGGTGATGTCATCTACATACCCGATAAATGGTATAAAGTCCGGGACCAAATCTGTAGGAAGGGCAAAATAAAAGAGCCCCAAGGCCAACAAACCCAGCGAGCGGCTGGAAAGACCGGTATATTGTTTATTGAGATGCGCCCGTATCATCCTGATGAATACTTCTACCTGGTATTTCACCTGTGCAAAGGTGGGATTTTGCGAAAGCTCCTGCCATTTTTGGCTGGCTTTTGCCAGCAAGGCACGTAATTTTCGCTCCGTGGTAGCAATATGCATGGCCCGGTTAAGGTAGATAGCTTTCGCCTTTTCATAGAAGCCTTGCTCTTGGGTGGATTTTTGCATAATAATAATGTATACGATTTGTACGAGTATTAGTAATAGACTCGGATTTCATCCTTGATTTTTTTTAGTGCCAGCGCAATGATATCCTTTTCTTGCTCCAATGCAAACTGGAATATTTTTTTTGCCAGTTCCAGGCTTTTTTCGTTCCCATCTACTTGCTGGTAGGACCGGTTGATGAGGGAAAGCGTCTGCTCCACAGCCGTTCGAACGGACTCCCAGGTGTCATCCGAAAAGTATACCTGCTGAGATAGGTTATGATTAAATTCATTTCTGACTTCTTCTACCAGTCTGCTGTGTAGCTCTCCGGCGGTGAATCCGGGTTCGTTTATCCTGCGAACCAGGTTATTTGGTGAAATGCGCTCCATCAGCAGGCACAACCGCTCCCCCGCCTGCAAACGCATAGGAAGCAATAATTCCGTGTTTTTTGTTTTTAAATCAAGCCATTTCATTTCTTTTTCCTTCTTCAAAAATGATACCGCAATGATAAACATACCATAGATTACCAATCCGGCAGGAAGGACTATACTCACTATCTGTATCAGGGATTCCATTAGCTGCTGTTTTAAATCACAATATCCAAAATATTGTCAATTTATGCTATGTCCGTCGGCATTTCTCTGGTATTTTTGAACCATTCTCAAAAGTTTGACATTTTCTGAACATGCGGATACCGATTCACATTACATCCCGGGCACTAAGTGAGATCAAAAACATCATCACCAACAAGAATATTCCTGAAAGTTATGCTTTACGGGTAGGGGTCAAGGGCGGGGGTTGCGGAGGGGTATCCTACGCACTGGGTTTTGACCAGAGCCGGGAAGGAGATCAGCAGTTCGAAATGGAGGGGCTTTCTGTTTTGATCGAAAAAAGGCACGTCATGTTTCTGATGGGCATGCAGGTAGATTTTCATGAGGGCAACGAAGCCCGCGGCTTTGTGTTCACCAATCCTGACATACCGAAAAGACATGATGCCTGACAGGCTTCCCGCCTTCAACCTAGCCCCTCAAATCCATATTGTGCCTGTGTCCAAAAGGCATCTAATCCAATGATCCGGGGTTTCAAAAAAGAAATGATTTCAGGCCAATCGTCTTTATCCAATACATTCACATCAGATAGGCATTTTTCCACCCTATAACTGGTATTTGCCCTTTCTGCTTCCCTGGCAGGAACCCAGGTCCAGGATTCCTCCAGTTCCTTTTCCAGCAATTGCCGCATAGAATGAAGCTGCTCAAAAAACAATCCTCCAATGTCCGGGTCAGGATGCCGTATTTCTATTGCAATGCAAGCCCCATCCCTCTCAGCGGACATGCGGAAATGAATATGGCGTACTCCGGTTTTATAGTTTTTCCAATTAACAGGAATTCCTTCGGCAGCGGGTACCGGCTTCATATATCCACCGAATGCTGTCCAGAATTCCTGCTTTAGCTTACTGACCTCGTTTTTGGTGTACATGAAATTTTATTGGTAGTCCTGTGGATAATTGACTTCTACCACCGAATAGTTTACCACTCCCCCAAGTGCGGGATTGTGCTTTTTTATGATCACACAGATCTGTGAGGTGTCCGGATACACTTTTAATATATCCTGAATCATCAAATGGGCCAGGTGCTCCAATAATTTTACAGGGACCTGCATGTGTCCTTTTGCAATCTGGTAAAGTTTAAAATAATCCACGGTCTTCTTCAAGTCGTCATGAAGCATTGCCTGACGAAAATCCGTTTCCACATGCACGTCTACTGTGAAACGGTTGCCTAATTTTTTTTCTTCGGAAAAAACGCCATGATAGGCGTGAAACTCAATACCTTCCAACGAAACCTTACCCATCAGTCAAACTGGTCAAAAAAAGATCCGGATTGTTTCTTTTCGGTTTTGTCTTCAGACTCGTTTCTTTCCCGAACGGGATCATCCTGCTGACCTGGGGATTCGGACGGTGCCTCCGAAGAGCCTATTTCAGAACGATCGGCATTTTGAGCAGCCGGGGAGTCGGGTTCTTCCTTGGGAGAATTACCAGGAACAGGTTGCTGCCAGGAGTAAGTTGAAGAAGCTTCTTCACTGCCTTCAGATGGACTAGCCCTTTTAGACTCCCGACTCAGGGAGGAATAAAAGGAATCTTTCCGCTGCAGATCCTTCACCATCCGCGTGTGGGCTCCGGCATCAATTTCACTAAAATCATCCTGTACCGTTTTCACATTTTCCAGGGTCTCGGCGGCTGTTTTTTTAAGGTTTTTCAATAGATAATCCCTTTGAGATTGCAATTTCTCGTAATTATCCACGAGCAATTGCACATCCTCTTTCAGATCTTCGATGATATTTTTGGCCTGGGACTCCGCCTGATCAACCACGTTTCTTGCCTTATTTTTAGACTCTGCATTGAGTGCATCGGCATTCATCTGGGCCTCTTTCAGGATTAGCTCTGCTGTTTTATTGGCTTGCTCGATGATACTGGCACCGGTATCTTCAGCAGTTTTAAGGGTTTTAAACAAGGACTGCTCCACTTCCCGTAACTTGGACGCTTCCTTTTCTGCCTGCTCGTATTTTGCTTTCAGCGCATTCTTTTCTTCTATCAGTTTTTCCCATTCCTGAGAAAGGTAATTCATAAATGCCGCTACTTCCTCTTTGTCGTATCCTCTGAAATTTTTTTCAAAGGTCTTTTGGCGGATATCCAGGGGTGTAATTTTCATCTCGTTGTTTTTAAATCCGCTGCGTTAACGGCGGAATTCATTGGCTAATGTGTATATCCCAAATCGATATGGTTTTATCATCGCTGATAGCAACCACCTGATCTTTATAGTCCGTCCAGATCACTTTATTTATCGAAGTACCATGTCCTGCATGCCTGGCCTTGTCGATTACCTTTAGCAATTTATATTCGGATGCGTCCCAAAGTTTGATCGATTTGTCCATGCTACAAGTTACAAAATACCTTCCGTCTTTTCGAAAAGACAGGTAATTGATGGCATACATGTGGGCGGCCACGCTAGACAGCTGGCTAAAATCAGAGGTATCCCAAAATTTAAGCAAGGCATCCCTGCCCCCACTGATCAGGATTTTGCCATTCGGGGCATATTCCAGGGCAAATACCGAATTGCTATGCCCTTCCATTTTGGCAACCGGCTTCCATTCTTTCCATTCAAACACCGTTACCTGATGATCACTGGCTCCTACACTGAACTGCTGGCGAAGGGGATCAACCGATAACACCCGTAATGATTTTCCACTGATTTTCAAATGTTTAAGGGGAGAACGGGCTTCAATATCCAAAACCACCAGCACCCCATCCCCAGTGGCAACCAAAAGCATGTCATCTACCACCTTTAAATCAAATATCGCACTGGAGGTAACTTTCAGCGACCAAGCCTCTTTATTATTTGTCAGATCTATCGCATGAACTCCTTCAAAATTATGGCCAATAAAGAGTAAGTTCCGCTTTTTGTCGATGGCAAGTGCGTAAACTGAATGGGGTAGTTTTGCTAATAAAATCCCATCCTTTGGCTCTCGGAGATCCCAGCCGACCACCATACCATCTCCCGAACCCGTGTAAAAAAGCTCCGGAGACACCCCCTCGCACAGGGCAAAGACAGAATGGTTGTGACCTCGTAATGTGTGGAGTTTATTTACTTGAATTTTTGGCATATATTGCAATTTATCTTTATCACCCAGCTCATTTTGAGTAACCATGCAAACAAAAATAGAAAAAATTAGCCCTTTATCTGCTTTTGCTGTCAACAATATTCAGGAATCCAGTACCCTTCCAATGGACTTTTTAAGCTTTCGTGAAAAACTTTCCCTGGCCAATATTAGCCACCTCCAAAAAAAAATGGAATGGAAAGGAGCCAGACTGGCCATAAAACTTGCCCTGGAAAGCATTCAACTCCCTTATCCGGGCTTTTACAAAGACTCCCATGGAAAATCACACACCATGGACGGATATGGTTTTGTTTCCCTTACGCACCATGGCGATTTGGCAGCCGCCATCTTTCACAAGGAAATGCCGGTGGGAATAGATCTGGAAAAGGTGCGGGAAAAAACCGTTCCGCTTGGAAAAAAATACCTGGACCCGAAAGAAATGGATTTTTTAGGCAAGGATCCTTACCTGTATTCGCTGGCCTGGTCGGTAAAAGAAACCATTTTTAAATGCCAGGGCAGGAAGGGCATCAGCCTACGCCAAAACATCTTACTGCAGCCCTTTACCCGAAAAGAATCCGTAATCAAAGGGAAAATATACGGGACCGATTTTGCGGATCACCACTATTCTGTCAAGGTCATCTCCGAAAATGATATCATTCTCACCTATACCATCTGGTGATTTTTTTTATCTTTGTTTAATTAAATAACTTGTTCCATGCGACGTTTTGGATGTTTTCTGGTTTCCTTTTTTTGTGTTTCCCTTGTCTGGGGACAGAAAATGGCTAGCATCGAACTGATAGATGCCTTTTCAGGACAGCCTGTATCCCTATCGGAACAAAGTTCCGCTGCGACCATGGTTTTTATCGTTACCAGCCTTGATTGTCCCTATGCGAGGTTATATGAAGAAAGAATTCTAAACCTGCATCGGCAGTATTCAGGGGACAATGTGTTTTTTGCTCTTGTCAATCCCCATTCCTGGATGGAAGAGGAAAATCAGCAACGCATGCAACAGCTAACCTGGGCCCGAGATGCCGGAATTCCATTTCTAATGGACAGCGAGCAGGAATTTACCCGGCAAACGGGTGTAAGAAAAATTCCCGAAGCCGTGGTCATCTCCTCCGGGCCGACGGGCTATTCGATTGCTTACAAAGGTGCCATTGACAACAATGCCCAGTCCCCTGCCAGCGTTTCCGTTCAATATTTGGATAATGCAATCGAAGCTATTTTGTCCAGGAAAAGGCCCGGACCGGCCGTTACTCGTGCCGTAGGATGCAACATCCGAAGCGTGCTCTAATCCCTATCGAGAATTTCAAGCAATCCCTTAATTTCCTTGCTCTTATCAACTTCACCGATTTTATCAAAGGCAAACACCAGGTTTCTTAGCATTCTTCGGATGATATCCGTGTTTTCACAGGGTTCATAATACGCTGGCTGCGGCTCCAATTTGAGATGTTCCAAGTAATTATTAATATCCTGACGGGTAAAAATCAGCCCTTTGTTAAAGGCGTTGATATAAAATTTGAATTTACCGGATTTATACGTTAGCACGAATAGGTTTGGCAGATTGACACCATAAATGGGTAACCCGAGTTTTCTGGCCACCAATAAATACACGGAACAGAGACTGATGGGATTCCCCTTCTTGGTTTCCAAAACAGTTTTAATCATGCTGTTTCCAGGACTATGAAAATTCTTGGTATTCGCAGAAAACTTCAGGTCATTGAACAAAACATTGTTGATCAGTTTAATTTTATCGTAAACCGAAAGCTCGTTTTTGAAATTGGTCCAGACCTGAAAATAAATTTGCTGCATGATGGCATTTAACTGCTCAAACTCCAATTCGGGGTACAAGTAGGTGTTGATGATCCAGAGCCCTTCAAGTAGTTCTGTTTCCTCCGAGTTTTTCCAATCTTCCAGACGTTGCCGAAGCAGTTTTATCTGCAGTTCGTGTACCAGTTCCTCTATCTCTTTCTGCAACTCGGGGTTAAAAGAGCTTTCCCATTTGTTTTCCAAAAAGGGGATCACATCATTCCCCAGTGAAATGATCTTTCCCCTGACGTGATCCTTGATTTCCTGGTCGGTATCATCCAATAAGGAAACCAGCGCATTTAATTCCTTGTCTGTTAGCTGACTGTCCATCAAATAAAGTACTTCTTAATTTTACTTACCCAAGGTACCATTTTTTCCTAATTTCTCCTTGGGCCTGCCCTCCTGGCCGACCTGATAGCATTCCCGTTTTAAAGGGATTCGATCTCTTCTTTGTAAGCTTTGATCGCACGGAAAATGCCAGAGGCAACATAGGTTTGGCCACTTTTACTGTTTAGGTAGTGCTCCTCACTATTATTGGAAAGGAAACCCGTTTCGATCAAAACACTGGGCATGCTGGTGGTCCACAACACATAAAAGGGTGCCTGCTTTACCCCCCGGGAGTGCCGGTTAACCCGTGTTGAAAAGTCGGTTTCAATTTTCTCAGCCAGGGATAAACTGTTGGAAAAATAAGCTTTCTGCATCAGGTTAAACATCATATAGGATTCAGGCGACTGTGGGTCAAAACCTTCGTAATTTTCCTGATAATCATCCTCCAACAAGATTACCGCATTCTCTCGTTTGACAATTTCAAAATTACCGTTGAAATTTTTATTCCCCATAACAAATGTTTCCGTGCCATGAACCCGGGAGGAAGAGGTGGCATTGCAATGGATGGAGATGAAAAGATCAGCCCTGTTTCGGTTGGCGATATTGGCCCGCTCCTTCAACTCGATAAACCTGTCTGTGGTACGGGTATAAATCACTTCTACCTCCGGCAATAATTCCTCCACGTAGCCCCCCACTTTAAGTGCCAGGGCCAGGACGACATCTTTTTCCCGCGACATGGAACCGATCGTTCCAGGGTCTTTTCCTCCATGCCCCGCATCAATAACGATTCTTCGAAGTTTAAACTCTGCTTTTTTCTCTCCTAACCTGGTAAAAGCGGAAAAAACAAAGGCCAAAGAGAGCAATGAAATTATAAGAATATTTTTCAACCTGGTTCGTTCCATAAACGTTAATAACCTTAACTTTACGCAAAATTTAGAAATTTTTAAAGCAAACAGAAATTATCGGTGCATTATCTTACCCGCGCTTTTCTTTCCATAGGTATCCTTACGCTTTTTGGGCAGGCGGTGTTTGGTCAGGAAACCGAAAAAGGCAGCTCCGGCGAATTGGATTTAACCGCACCGGATAGCCTGGGACGACCTACAGTGGAATCCGATACCCTGCTTCCCACACTGCCGGATAGTATCCTTCAGATATCCCCCGAAGAACTGGACGCTGCCATCCAGGAAGAAATCGGAGATATAACCACCACCATCAATTATTACGCCGAAGACAGTATTATTTCTGATTTTGCCCAAAACAAAGTGTTTTTGTATAAAGGAGCCTGGTTTGAATACGGCAATATCCGGCTGGACGCCGATTACATCATCATTGACTGGGAAAATTCAGAGTTGTTTGCCTCCGGTTTGGAAGATAGTACCGGAGTAGCTCAGGGAAACCCTGTCTTTAAAGAAGGCAGCAGCACCTACGAGATTCGAAAACAGATGCGCTATAATTTTGAAAGTCAAAAAGCCATCATATCCGATGTGGTGACCCAACAGGATGAAGGGCTGCTCCGTGGAGAAACCGTAAAGAAAACCAAAGATGGATCCGTATACCTGAGCAATGGTTTTTACACGACCTGTGATCTGGTCGAACCGCATTGGCATATCTCCTCTTCCAAAATCAAGTCCGTTCGCGGCAAACACGTGATTTCAGGACCTTTTAACCTGTATTTCAATAATATTCCAACTCCTTTGGGACTTCCTTTTGGGGTCATTCCGGATACGCCGGAAGAACAAACCTCCGGGATTCTCTTCCCTTCCTACGGAGAGGAACAGCGACGTGGCTTTTTCCTTAGGGACTTTGGGTACTACTTTGCGTTCAATGATTACGTGCATACCCGGGTGACAGGAGAAATCTTCTCTAAAGGAGGCTATGGACTGAAAACAGCCTCCGTTTATAATAAAAGGTACCGATATAGAGGCGGGCTGAATATCGACTACCAGAAATTCCAGAGCCCCGAAACAGCCGAGCAACCGCTGGAATACGATGCCTTTTGGTTTCGATGGAATCACAACCCAGAGACAAGAGGCAATTCCCGCTTCTCCGCATCCGCTAACTTTGGCACCAAATCGTATAACGATAATATTTTGAATCAAGGGAATTTTCAGCAAAATCAGCAATCTGACTTTTCTTCCAATATTTCCTATAGCAAAACCTTTACCGGCACCCCCTTTAGCATGTCTGCAAACCTCCGGCATTCTCAAAATCAGGTGACCGACGAAGTAAACCTACTGCTTCCGGATGTGGCAGTAAATATGAACCGGCAAAACCCCTTTCGAAACATTCGTTTCGAACCCCTGAAAACATTGAATGTTGCCTGGAATTTTAATGCACAAAATTCGATCAACAACCGGATTACACCGGAATTGGGAGTGGACCCAGACTTGCAACAACAGTTTGAGGAGTTGGGACAACCGACTGCGCCGGATGTGCTGCCTTTTACCTTTGCCAATCTCCCGCAATTGCTTCGTGACGCGGACAATGGCTTTCGACATACCGTCCCCGTTTCGTCTAATTTCACACTTTTCCGCTTTTTCACAGGAACAGCTTCCATGAATTTTACTGAAATCTGGTACCTTGATCGGATAAACTACTACTATAATCCTGCCGAAGAACGGCTGGATCGCATATTGGAAAACGGCTTCAACCGGATTAATTATTACAATTCCTCCTTTAACCTGTCAACCAATGTTTATGGCTTCTACACCTTCAAGCCGGGTTCAAAAATCGAGGCTATCCGTCACCACATGCAGCCTACTTTTGGCTTTACCAGTACGCCGGATTTTTCAGATCCCAAATACGGATATTACCAGGAAGTGCAAACCAACAGCAGCGGCCGCATGCAACGACTTTCCCGCTACCAGGGCTTTATCTACGGAGGTGCCCCCATGGGTGAATCCAAGGCCTTGAGTATCAGTATCCGAAATGTGGTGGAAGCAAAGGTAAGAACCGAAAGCGATACGGCAGAGGCCGAAACTAAGAAAGTACCTATCCTTCAAACGTTAAACGTGTCTACCAGCTACAACTTTGCCGTGGATTCTTTCAACCTGGCTCCGTTGAATTTCAACACCAGAACCTCGCTTTTTGATAAAAAATTATCCGTAAACCTGAGTGCAAACTTTGACCCTTACGCCACTAGCACCTTCACCAATGGGGAGCAACAGGTAACCCGCCGAGTCAATGAATTTGCCTGGAAAAGAGGACAGGGCCTGGGCACCATCCGTAGGGCCTCCCTAAATATCAACGGCAGCCTCAACCCCAGTAAAACGGAACAATCCCCGGGAGAGGTGCGAGATGAACTTACCAATGAATTTCTGAATCAGGGCGGACAAATGGATGATTTTGTGGAAAACGAAATCAACCGGATCGCTAATGACCCCAGTCAATACATTGACTGGTCGATCCCCTGGAACATGAACTTCAGTTATAACCTTAGTTACAACAAAGCTGCTACCGGGTCAACAAACATTACGCAGGCTGTCAATTTATCCGGAGATCTGAGCCTTTCGGACAAATGGAAAATCAATTTTAACTCCGGCTACGATCTCGCCGCAGCCAAGATCACCCAAACCATGATCGGTATTGCCAGGGATCTGCACTGCTGGCAAATGAATGTCAATTGGGTGCCTTTCGGCAGATTTACCTCCTATAATATCGACATACGCGTGAAATCCAATATATTGAGAGATCTAAAAGTATCCAGAAGACGGTCCTTTTTCGATAATTTTTGAGAAATATTCCGCTTTAGTGCCAGAATTGATCCTAAAGATCGCTCCTACCAAAAGCCGGTTTTTCCTGTTAACTGAGTTCGATTTTAATATTGGACAATTTGTTTCGTTTGAACGGCTTTGTACTTGATTCCGGGCTTTTTGAAAAAAAATGTTCAACCCTCCAAGATGGAACTGCCATTCCGTTTTTCAATTCCAACATAGCCTGTCAACCCACAGGATTTCTGCTGATAGGCATACTCATGCACCTGGGACCTCCCAAACCACGGGACAACTCCGATGAGGGCATTTCCAGCACCTCCACGCCAAATTCACGTAGTGCCCTATTGGTATGCTTGTTTCGATTATAAGAGATCACCTTTCCAGGCGCAATGGTAAAAACATTCGCGCCATCAAACCATTGCTCCCGGAGTGCATATTCCTGATTGACCTTATCCGTTCCTATAATCTCCAGACCATGAATCTCTCTTTTTAATATTTCCCGTAAGGGTTCTTTGACATGCTGCCGCTTGATATGCACCTTGTTCCCATCGTCTTCCTTTCGGGTATACAACAGTATCTGCTGCACGGATTGAATGGCATCGGGGTAGGTCAACACTTTGTTTTGATCCAGAATGGTAAACACCGTATCCAGATGCATAAAATTCCGTTTTTTGGGAAGGTGGACTTCATAGACGCGCTCCACACTACCGGAAGCAATGAGCTTTTTAGCGACATGGTAAATGGCCTTTTCTTCTGTCCTTTCGGAACACCCTATCGCTACGGCCTTTTCATTTAAAATGATGACATCTCCCCCCTCCAGCGATGCCGGGCTGTTGTGTGTAGTTGGAGGATAACATTTTTTGATTTTGCCCTTGAACAAGGGGTGATTTTCGAAAATCATGCGAACCATGTTTGCCTCCCGTTGTCGTTCGGGTAGTCTCATCGAAGAAAATAGTACCCCGCCGGGTACGATTGCAGCGGTATCTCGTTGAAAGTACAAATTGGGGCAGGGCGGAATCAGGAATGCTACATCCAGTAAATCTACCAGTGAACGGGAACTTAACTTACCCCTAACTTCATGTACCTTGATACCCGAAATAAGGGCCCGGGTACACTCGGCCACCGACAGAATTCCCAGCAAATCACTGGCCAGGTGCTCCAATCGTGAGGCGGCCAGGGCCTCCCGCATCAATGTCTGCAATAGTTCCTTTTGGCTCAGAATATCGCCCAACAAATCTTCGAAAAAATAAATCGTTGCCCCACAACTATCTCGAATCAGACGGGTAAACACATCGTGCTCCCGCTGCATTTCCTCCAGATAGGGAACCTCCTCAAACAATAACCATTCCTTGTTATAGGGGGTCAGCCGGTCAATTTCCTTTCCGGGACGGTGCACCAATACCTCCCGAAGGGATTGGAATTCTGAATCAATGTTCAACTGCATATTAATAAAATTACAAAAAAAATCGAGATAATTTTATCAATCGGAAAAAATAGCCGCTTATTAATCCTTTAAATCTAAAATATCTCTGATTTTGTTTGCTTCTTTCATTTCCTGATTCAATCCGGTTTCATCTCCATCTGCAATGAGTTGACGAAAGTGAGAGAGGTGTTGGATGTAACTGTCCAAAGCCTCCAATACATTCTTTTTGTTTTCAAAAAAAATGGGGCCCCACATATCAGGGGAACTCTTAGCCAGGCGAACGGTGGAAGCAAAACCACTGCCAGCCATATCAAAGACGTTTTTTTCGTCTTTGGTTTTATCCAACACGGTTTTCCCCAGTACGAAGGAAGAAATGTGGGAAAGATGAGAAACGAAAGCTAAGTGCAGATCGTGTTCCACCGGATCCATAAACCGAAGTTTCATGTTTACTGCTTCGAAAACTTCATACGCCAGGCCCTTGAGGTGTACATCTGTCTTTTCCATTTCGCAAATGATCAACACCTTACCATCAAACAAATTGACTTCGGCAGCCTTAGGACCGGAATTTTCAGTCCCGGCAATGGGGTGAACCGCCAGGTACTGTGCTCTTTTGGGATGGCTGCTCATCTTCTGGCAGAGTTCATCCTTGGTAGAACCGAAATCCATTACCAAGGTACCGGGTCCTACCTGGGCCAATGTTTTGTCAATCAGGGAATACAAAGTATCTACCGGAGTAGCGACGACTACCAGGGAGGTATCCGCGTCCGGAGTTTCGAGCTTTTTACTGATCAACCCCATTTCGTGAGCGGTATTCAGGTGTTCCGGATTCTGGTCAAATCCTGTCAGTTCCCATCCGGGAAGTGCTTTCTTTATTGCCAGGGCAAAAGATCCTCCCAATAATCCAAGGCCAATTAGGTGTACTTTTTTCATTTTGCTTCTATTTTGCAAGTCTATTCAATGCTTCCTTTATCTTTTCTTCTTTTACGCAGAGCGAAAATCGAACGTAATCCGTTCCCCTGCTACCAAAAATCTCTCCCGGAGTGATGAAAATATCTTTTTCGTACAATAGCCGGTCCACCAGCTCGGGTGCGGAAACGGATGTAGGAACTTTCGCCCAAACAAACATGCCGGCACCTCCCGGCTGCACCTCCAGGCGCAAAACGCCTGCCATTTCCAACACCAGCTTCTTTCTTGTTCCGTAAATAGCGTTCATAGAGGTAATCCAGGCCTCGTCCAGATTTAAAGCGGCAATGGCGCCTTCCTGGATTCCCAGAAACATACCGGAATCCATATTACTTTTGACACGCAATACGGCCTGCAGGTAATCCCGCCTTCCCGCCAACATGCCTACACGCCAACCGGGAATATTGAAGGTTTTACTGAGAGAATTTAACTCTAGTACCTGGTCTTTAGCACCGGGCAATTCCAGCATACTTTTCGGCTGCTCATTCAAAATAAAACTGTACGGATTGTCGTGTACCAGCAGAATGGAATTTCTTTTGGCGAAGTTGAGTAGTTTGCCAAAGAGCTCCCGGCTGCCACTTGCCCCGGTGGGCATATGGGGATAATTGACCCACATCAGCTTAACTTTCGTTAAATCCATGTTTTCCAATGCTTCCCAGTCGGGTTCCCATTGGTTGTTCTCCAGCAGGTCAAAATATACCGGCGTAGCGTTTAAAAGCCTGGTTACGGAAGTATAAGTAGGATAGCCCGGATTGGGCACCAGCACTTCATCGCCTTCATTCAAAAACGCCAGGGATACATGCATGATCCCTTCTTTCGAACCCATTAACGGGAGCATCTCAGATTGCGGGTCCAGCGAGACATCGTAGTTCCTGGAATAAAATTCCGCCATGGCCTTTCTCAACCGGGGAATTCCCTGGTAGGACTGGTATCCGTGGGCTTCCGGCAGATCAGCGGTCTGCTTAAGGGCATCGATCACCCGCGGGTCGGGCGGTAAATCAGGACTTCCGATTCCCATATTGATTATAGGCCTGCCAGCTTCCCGAAGCTGCTGTACTTCCTTGAGCTTTTTGGAAAAATAATATTCCTGAACTTCTCCCAGCCGGTCCGAATATCCCTTCATCATTTTCTGTTTTGGTATTCACCTAAGATTTTAACTGCTCCGTACTTTACCTCAATCTGCTTCATGGCTTCACCGAATTGACTTTCATCAGCAATGAGCGTATCGATAAAGAAGGTGTACTCCCAGGGCTTACTCATGACTGGAATCGATTGGATCTTGGTTAGGTCCAGATCGTATTCGCTCATCACGGTGAGCAGTTTAGCCAAAACACCTTTTTCATTTCGAACGGTTATTTTCAGGCTTGCCTTGGTAGGAGGCGCTTTCAGTACCGGTTTTTCTTTTGACAAGATGATAAACCGGGTAAAATTGTTGGCCACGGTTTGTATATCCCGGGCCAATATCTCCAATCCATAGAATTCAGCCGCTTTGGTACTGGCCACCGCAGCCAAACCGTTGATTTTTTGTTCAGCGATTACCTTGGCGACATAGGCAGTATCCACATCGTCTACCGCTTTGATTTCAGGATGCAAGGCAAAAAACTGCTTGCATTGCAAAAGCGCCATGGGATGTGACCGGGCCTCCCGAATAGCTGCCAATTGCTGGCCGGGAAGCGCCATCAGATTATGCGAAATAGGCAGGTAATGTTCGTCGACTACGAATAAGGCATGCCTGTCTATGATATCGTAGTTAGGTAGAATAGCTCCTGCAATGGAATTTTCTATGGCCATTACCGCATAGTCTACACTACCCTCTTCCACGCTGCGGGCAACTTCCTCGAAGGTATGAAAGCCAGCCACTTCCAACTGCTCGCCAAAATACTGTTGGGCAACCTGATGATGGAAGGAACCCAACACACCCTGAATGGCTACTTTTACTTTTTTATCCAAAACCTGTTATTTTTTTTGACTGTTTAATAAACTGTAATTCCCTAAAATAGAAAGCTACAGAAAATGCGTAAAACAAAACGCTTTCATTTGGCCCATAAGCTCCATGCTACTCTCCGATAAGGGGCTGTATCCCCAGTAGTTCGCAATGTTTCCAAAAACTCGGATAGGATTTGTTTACCACTTCCGGGTCTTCAATTTTCAACCGTGTTCGGGTCATCAAAGGCATAAATGCCATGGCCATCCGGTGGTCGTCGTAGGTGTGTATGCTCACGGTTTCCGGTATTTCCCGGGCAGGTAGCAGCGTAAACACATCGGATTCCTTTTCTACGAGTTGGGCACCGATTTTTGCCAGTTCCTGCTGCAAGGCATAAATTCGGTCCGTCTCCTTGATTCTCAAACTCTCCAATCCCAAGAAATCAGCGGTTTGGCCTTTCAGTGCGCAGGTCACGGCCACCGTTTGGGCCAGATCCGGGCAATGGGTAAAATCAAACGATGGCAAACCCAACACCTCTGTTTTTTGCAGGCGAACGCCTCCTTCTTTAAAGGTGCTGTTTACCCCGAGCTGCTCCATGATTTCCACAATCCGGGCATCTCCCTGCAGGCTATCCGCTTTCAATCCTTCCAGAAACAACTCCCCTGACCCGGCAACAGCTAGCAGGCTAAACCAATAGCTGGCTCCCGACCAATCACTTTCCACCGAGAAGGAAGTAGCTTGGTATGCCTGAGGATCGATCTGAATTCGATTTCCTTCAAACGTGTAATCTACCCCAAAGGCTTTCATCAACTCCAAGGTCATGGTGATGTAGGTCACTGATCCCACTTTACCTGTCAGGTTCAGGGTCAACCCCTGGGGAAGCAAGGGAGCGTTCATGAGCAAGGCCGATATATACTGGCTACTCACATCTCCCCGAATACTGATTTCAGTAGCTTTTTGACTTTCAAAACCCTTGACTCGTAAAGGTGGGAATCCTTCCTTCCCAAGATATTCGATTTCAGCCCCTATTTCCCTCAAAGCATCTACCAGAATTCCAATGGGACGCTCACACATTCTGGGGGTGCCGGTTAGGGTCTTTATTTTGCCGTTCAGTGCTGCATAGGCAGTTAAAAACCGCATGGTGGTACCTGCATCCAACACATCGTATACTTCGGGATCCTCCTTTAGCAGGCGAATCGTGGTCTGGGTATCCCTAGCCTCTGCCAGATTGGAAAGGTTATTTTTACCCTTTGTCAAAGCATCAATGATCAATACCCGGTTGCTTTCACTTTTGGATGATGGCAGGGGGATTCGGATTTTTCCGAAAGCGTTTTTTAAGGGTAGTTCTATCGTGTTCATTTATGAAATGCGGTCTGGTAGGAACAATTAAATAACCGGTTACTAAATAATTAATTATCCAAACTATTGTAATACTCCAATGCTTCTACTACGGCTTCCTTTCCTACCACTATATTGAAGTCACAGGTACCGATTCGTTTTAATAAGGAAAAATTCAATGATTCACCATCGTTTTTCTTATCCTGAAAACAGCGCTTGATAATCGCATCAAAGTCTGCGTCTGCAATCGAAATTTTCCCATAAATAGCCAACAACTTCTGCTCTATGCTCTCCAGATCCTCCTGAGGCATGCGTAAAAATTTGTGAGAAAGAAATGCTTCTGTCAGCATGCCTATGGCGATGGCTTCGCCATGCAACAGATGATAGGGCGTATCCAGGTAATGGGATTCAACGGCATGACCGATGGTATGTCCAAAATTGAGAATCTTTCTGAGTCCATCCTCCTTGGGATCCTTGTCCACTACCTCCCGTTTGATCCCTACGGACACGGAAATAATATCTTTCCACTGCTGATTTTGCCAATTTTCGGTTTTCAGGCTTTGAAAGTAGTTTTCATTTCGAATCAGTCCGTGTTTGATCACTTCTGCATATCCCGAACGCAATTCCGCCTCGGGCAGGGTTTCTAAAAACTGATCACTAATCAACACCCCTTCGGGTTGATTGAAGATACCGATGTGGTTTTTAAATCCGTTGAAATCTATGCCGAGTTTTCCTCCCACACTGGCATCTACCTGCGAAAGAAGGGTGGTGGGGATATTGACAAATCGGATCCCTCTTTTATAGGTGCTGGCACAGAAGCCACCCATATCTCCGGCCACCCCTCCGCCGATATTAACGATCAGGGATTTCCGGTCCAGATTCGTTTCCGTCATCCATTGCCAGATGCCCTGACAGCTGTCCAGATTTTTATGCTTCTCTCCCGCCTCAAACGCATACATGAAATGCGAGGGGAGTTCATCAGATAGAATAGGGTAGCAGTGATTGATGGTATGGCTGTCCATAATCAACCCTAATTTGGAATATTTTTTGGTACTTAAATAGCGCTGTAAATCCTGCGCAATGTTGGAAGAAAATATAATTGTTTCCAAGGCTGGTTTTTTTGGTAAAGATAAAAAATTAAACCCGTTTTATTTTCCGGAAATTCGTACATCAAGCTTGCAGGCTGATACGGATACTCCTATCGTGTTGCCTAACTACTTTAAAAAGCCAAATGCACCCTTTCTACTAAAATAAAACGGGTTTAACCGCTAAACAGACTTTCCGGAGGGTTGTTGTTCCCTGAGTTTTTTCTCTTGCCGTTTTACCGATTCTTCGTGAATGCAATAAAGTAACTCCTTCATAAACTTCTCGCTTAGGTTTTTGCCCATTCCCTTCTGAGTCCTGGAATCCATCACCTGCTTCCAGCGGTCTGCCTGAAATACGGTCAGGTTATGCTCGCGTTTGTGAGCTCCTATCTGGTCAATAATGGAAAAGCGTTCTGCCAACAAATCCAATAGCTGATCATCCAAATGGTCAACCGCATTTCTCAGGTCCTGAAGCTTTTCGGTAGGATGTTCCCTTTCAAGGGTATGCTTGAAATCAATCTGATCAAGAATTTCCCGCAGTTGACGTGGAGTGACTTGCTGCTTGGCATCACTCCAGGCGTTGTCCGGATCGTGATGCGTTTCGATCATTAGTCCATCCAGGCCAAAGTTAATCGCTCGTTGTGAGGTTTCCAGGATTCCGGTTCTGTTTCCTACTATATGACTTGGGTCGTTGATTACCTGCATCCCTTTCCATAACCTTTTCAGGTGAATGGGCATGGACCAATTGGGCTTATTACGAAACTTTTTGTCGTAAGCATCACTGAATCCCCTGTGGATCGCTGCCAGTTTGTTGACCCCCACCGCTTGTAGTCTTTCCAACGCCCCTCTCCAAAGCTCCAGATCGGGATTCATGGGGTTTTTCACCATTACCGGAATGTCCACACCTTTCAAGGCATCGGCGATTTCCTGTACGGCAAAAGGGTTAACGGTAGTTCTGGCTCCAATCCAAAGGATGTCAACGCCGTGTTTCAAAGCGGACTCTACATGAGCGGCATTTCCTACTTCTGTGGTGATAGGGATATTGAGCTGATGACGAACAATTTCCATCCATTTCAACCCGTCTTCGCCAATACCTTCAAAACTTCCCGGTCTGGTCCTGGGTTTCCAAATCCCGGCCCGGAATACATCCGGAACAGCGTTGGCTTCTTTCATGTCTACACAAACCTTTTCGATTTGTTCGGGAGTCTCTGCACTACAGGGTCCAGCGATGATCAGGTGCTCCTTGTCCAGGCCCAGGCCCCAGTCTTTCGTTTGTAAGTGATTTTCCATTTTTGATTTTTGGTTAATAAAAAAGCCCGACTCTCTCGAATCGGGCTTTAAGTTTGTTTATCTTTAGTTATATTTTTTCAAGACAATACGCAGCTCCGATTCGGCCTTGGGGTCGAAAGTAAAAGTAAAAAAAGCTAAAATAGGTAGCTGCAAATTTTTTCATGCGTCAAATGTAATCTTTCCCAATTTAAAAATCAAACAGTTATTCTTTTTTTTAACGCCAATAATTGAATTTTACGCCACTATTTTCCGAGACCAAATTTTCGCCTTGATTTTCTTACGAAAGTAGGTAGTACAAGCTTTATGGAAGGGGCCTCAAAAACCTACACCACCCCGGTTGCCCTTATCAGCTGCCCTGCCATCCGGATCTTAAATCCAACCATCAAAATCCTGTCCTGCTGGTAAACCCAGAAAACAAATCAGTGCCCTATTTATCATCTCGCATTATCTTGAGAAAAACCGCCAGTGGACTGGCTACCGAGGTAAGGTATACGGGGTTTTGTGAATAACCATCGGGGTTAAAACATTCGTAAGGGGCTCCAAAAGCAGCTCCCTTTCGGAAATCATTTTCCTTCAACTCAGCTATGTATTCAGTCAGCAGCTTCCTGGCAGCTTCCGGATTTACTTGATTAATGGCATGGGCCACCCAACCGACAGGTGTCCCCCAATAAGCCCCGTTTTGGTACTGATTTTTGGGAGCCATCGATTTTTCCCATACCCTATCGGCATCAAAATCATGGCTGGTAAGGACATGCCGAATATTCCCCCGATAACTCAAGGTACCGTTTTCATAAGCCTTCGCCAAAGCACGGCAGGCAGTATCCCTGGCTTCCCCCTGTAAGAGTCCTTCATATACGGCAAGTGCGGTTCCCCAGACATCGGGCTGATTACTGCTTCCAGTGGAAGCCTTTAGCAGACCACTGGGATCGTCAAAGACCTTTGGAACTGCCACCTGAATACTTGTCGCAATTTGGGAATACGTGATGCTCATTGCTTTTTTTTCCATCCGACCGAAAATATCCGCCAATTGTTTTGCGGCCCTGAATTTTAAAACAGAGGGATACAACAAATCTCCTGTAATTTGGATGGCATCTCTGAATCCAAAATCGACACCCCGAAATGACTCCGTACAAAAAACCAGGTGATTTTCCTGTCGGGCAGGAGACACATGAAAAGCCATTAGCAGGCGATCCATCAGGCTTCTGCCTTTAATTATTTCCTCAAGTACTCCTTCCTCGTTTTCGGTCTGGATCAGGTAATGAGCCATGTGAATGAAAAAGAAAGCATCTCCGAAAGGCGGCAGGCTGCCCCATTCTTTGCTACCCTGCAACTCATAGCTGTAGGTACCCGGAAAATAGATCGGTAAACCATCGTCGATTCGGATATGGTCGGGTATGGAACCTAAAGGGATCAAACTCCCCCCACTCGTTATCCAGCTCTGATCTGCCTGCGCTGCGGCGGTAAGGAAAAGCATGTGTTTTTGTTCCTCCAGGGAAATCATTCCCGTCTCCAAAGCCATGGCATAATCCCGGACCCAAAAAGAGGGATAGGCATCTCTGCCTCCAGGGCGGATCAAGGTACCTCCAGTTCCATTTGCCCCGAAATTGTCTGACACTACCTGGTTGGGGTAAATTCTGGATTGTTCCAGCACATCCCTGGTCATTGCTGTTAAAAAATTCAGATCGGCTGCCGAAATAAGCGAACGATCTGGAGTGGACTGTGCCATGGTACCGACTGAAAATGAAGGATACAGCAATTCTATAACAATAAAAATCGTAGCCCTGATAAAAACCGGAGCAAACCATCGTTCCGCTTTCGTCTTGCTGCGGAAAAGTGTCGTATGATTTTCCTGCAAGCCCTTGGGCATTTGTTCCAGATAGGTGGGGAGCAATCCGCAGGGTATTATTTGAAATGGATGTGTTGTCATCGTGATTCAGATCGCTTTATAAACACTTTTTAGTAGTAGGATTCCTTTCACCACAAGTACTCCCTCTCTTCAGTTCATCTCTGCCTAAATGTACGATTTCTTTGTCCAGACTAAAGGATTGTTACAAATTAGGTCAATTATCCTATGAAAATAAAGCGGAAGGCTGAAAGGGTTCGATGAATTTGAAAACACAAATCCCTGTTCCTAGCTGTTTTTTTGGTATCTTTGCCGCCTATTATGGAAAAAAGACCGGCCTTTTCTTTTGATAACCTGGAGACCGCCTTTGCGCACCTTTCGGACAAAGAACTGAAAAAAACGCGGAACTTGTTTCGATTGATGCATTATCCTCTTTGGGTAAAAACGGGTCTTTGGTTGAGCAACCTGGCCTTTACGCTGGGCTTGCCGGTGAAAGGGTTTATCAAAAAAATCGTCTTTCATCAGTTTTGCGGTGGAGAGACCATTGCTTCCTGCCGACCGGTCATGGCATCGCTGGATAAGTTTGGGGTGAAGTCCGTACTGGACTACTCGGTAGAAGGAAAAAAGGAGGAAGCAAAACTAATGGCAGCCGCTGAAGAAATCGAACGAACCATAGCGGAAGCCGGAAAAAACCCCCACCTTGCCTTTGCCGTTTTCAAGGTTTCGGGAATCGCCGATACAGAACTGCTGCAAAAGGTACAGGAGCAAAAGCAACTAACGGAATCTGAGAAGCAATCCTTCATTAGTGCCAGGGAAAGGTTTATGCGTCTATGCGATCAAGCTGCTCAACGAAAGGTTAGGCTATTGGTCGACGGGGAGGAAAGCTGGTTTCAGGAAATAATCGACCAGTGGGTACAGGAGGCCATGAGAACGCACAACAAGGAAGGGGCCATCGTATTCAATACCTTCCAGATGTACCGTAAGGACATGTTGCGCAGGCTCAAAGACGCCCGACATGACGCGGTGGCCCAGGGGTATTTCCTGGGAGCCAAACTGGTAAGGGGTGCCTATATGGAAAAAGAAAGGGCGAACGCCGAACAAAGAGGGGAAGAGGATCCCATCCACCCCACCAAAGAAGCCACGGACGACGCGTACAATGAGGCGCTTAAGTTTTGCATCGACAATAAACAACGAGTCTCATTGGTCAGCGGTTCGCATAATGAATGGAGCAATACTTTGCTGGCGGAATTAGTCGACCTACACGGGCTTTCCCGATCCGATGAGCGAATCTACTTCTCACAACTGTACGGCATGAGCGATCCCATTTCCTTTAACCTGGCCAAAGCGGGCTTTAATGTGGTTAAATACCTGCCTTACGGCCCTATAAAAGAGGTGCTTCCCTACCTATCTCGAAGAGTAGATGAAAATTCAGGAATCTCCGGACAAGCCAGCAATGAACTACAACGAATAAATCAAGAATTGCGCAGGCGAAAAAGCCTGCCCAAACTTCCAACGATAGCATAACCATCTTTACACACATGCAATTACTGAACGAACAGGAGATAGAACGAAGAAAAGACAGAGAGGCGTTATTACAACTGGGCATCGACCCCTACCCCGCCCTTTCCTACCCCATCAATGCCAGCTCGGCTGATATTCATAAAAACTACGAAAACCGAAAAAACGACTATAAGAATATCAGCATTGCCGGAAGGCTCATGAGCAGGCGCATCATGGGATCGGCTAGTTTTGCAGAGATTCAGGATAGTTCCGGAAGGCTGCAGATTTATGTGCGAAGAGACGATATTTGTCCCGAAGAGGACAAAACCCTTTACAATACC
>JAWLFL010000030.1:0-31038 GCA_041685605.1 Cyclobacterium sp.
AGCCGGTCGGGTCTTTTGCTTCCTCCCCCCGGCATCAAAATACCCTGCTCCGTTAAAATCCGATAGCTTTCATCAAACCAGCTATTGAATTCAGGGACCTCACATAGGGTTCTAAATTGCTTCTCCAGGAGTACCATTTCTTCCTTATTAATCGCCCCTTCAAAATACAATGCTTCTAGTTCCAGGCCAAAGCCCTTTCTGGTCCTGGACTTTTCAATAAGGGTATGAACCAGTCTGCCAAAATTGCGTTTGGCAATCATCCCCGTCTCGTCAAAATCCCCAAACACCTGCCGAACCTGTAGGCTGTCTCTCCAGGGGCGGTATTTCCAGGCCATGATTTCCTGCCGGTCAATGGCGGGTTTGACCCCAGAGTCCCAAGAGGACCAGCTTCCCAGGTCCAGGATCCGCGTTTTGGGATCAAAGTGGGCTTTCAGGTCCAGTTCTCCTTCTTCACCCTGTTGGTTTAGGGCAAAAAACAACAAGTCGTCTACCCTACCAATCCCGTTTCTTTTTTCGGGTTCCTTGAAGGGCACCAGGCCCCAGATAACTTCCTCTGCCCGGGTAAACGCTACGTATAGCATATTCAGGGTATCCAAATGACTCAGCAAACATTCATCCTTGTAGGCAGGTGCAAAAGCGGAATTTAACAATTCTTTCCTAATTGTAAGCGGCATGATCACCGGAGGTACTGCCTCATCCCCACTGTAAGGAGCCCACACAATTGGGTCTTTTGCCGTATCAAAGACTTTCCAATCCAAAAAAGGTAACAAAACGACTTTAAACTGTAAGCCCTTGGACTTATGAATCGTTAAGATTCGGATGGCATCATGGGTATCGGGAAGCTTTACAGTGCGTTTATGCCCCTGTTGCTCCCACCATACAAGAAAACTAGCCAGGTCGGCCCTGTTTTTACCCACAAAATCATATACCGATTCCTTTAATCCCGATAAATAGGCCCGCTCGGCAAGTTCTCCGTTAAACCCTAAAAGTTCCACCAGTGCCTCCAGTAAATCCATCAGCGGAAGTCTTCTTAGCTGGTGGATCCGTTCAAAAAAAGCCTTTTCCGATCCGGAATGCGGCTGCGGCAAAGTTCCGTGGAGAAAAAATTCCCGCCCTAAGCGCAGGTTTTTGGCTCTTGCCCACTGCACCCAAAGATTTTTTTCAGATAAGCCATCATCTGGATTACTGACCAGTTTTAAAGCAGCCAGCAGGCACCTTACTACTGCTGATTTATGTAAAAACAGGGCTTCGTCCGAAATGACCTCATATCGCTTTTCCTGTCCTGGAATTTCATAGGCCATAAAGGCATCGGCGATGTTCGCTGCCTGATCGTTTTTTCGGACCAGAATGGCAATGTCCTTTTGACGGTATCCTTTTGACATCAATTCATCCACCATGGCCGGAAGCGCCTCCAATGCCGCATCTGAATAATTTTGGGGTTTCTCCGGCTCCAAAAATTCCAACCGGACTTTTCCTGACTGTCCTTTTGACTCCTGCTTTAAAGAAACTTTCTGATTGATTTCGGCATAGGCTGTGGAAATCAATTCCCCCTCATCTGATCCCAGTTCCTTTGTTAAAGACATCGCTACTAACCGGGACAGTCTTGAAAACAAGGAATTATTAAAAAACACCACCTGAGGCAAACTTCTGTAATTGGTGTCCAGGTTTTTAACCTCCAGTCCAAAATGCCGTGTTTCGCTTTCGACCTGGTCCATTAACAAGCGCATTTCACCTCCTCTCCATCGGTAAATGGACTGCTTCACATCTCCCACCACCAAATTAGCCTTTCCCATAGAGAGCGAATTGAGAAGCAGGGGGCGAAAACTCTCCCATTGAAAGCCTGAGGTATCCTGAAACTCATCCAACAGAAAATGCCGAAAGCGGTTTCCCACTTTCTCGTAAATAAAAGGAGCCTCGTTTTCAGCCGTAATGGAGCGGAGAAAATCATTTGCCTCTGAAATAAGCACCATGTTTTCTTCTTCCTTTAACCCTTCCAGCTCCTCCAGCAAATACCCGAATAAACCAAAAACGTACAGGTTTTTTGTCATGGCATCGAGGGTATTCCATGTTTTTTGCAGGGGTTCAAATCTGGAAAATAGTTCCCCCAAACCTTCGTGAAAAGCGGCTTCAATGGCCGATTTCTTTTTACTCGTTTTGGTATACCAATCCTCGGGATTCGCACTTGCTATTTTCTGGGAATCGGTGAGTTCGGGTATGGGGGATTCCGGATTTCCCAGCTGATCGAATTTCTTGACGAAGGACCTGCTTCCCCCCTTGAAATCCTCCCATTCCAATCCTAGTTTTTTTCGGATCTGATGCGCCTCCGCTTTCATTTCTTCCGCCTGACGAATCACCAGTTGTTTTTGCTGATACAGGTGGGAAATTAACTTTTTCAGGTTATCCGGTTCCTCCAGGAAATGCCGTATCTCTTTTTGTACCTTCTTGAAATCCTCTTGAAATATCTTCCTACCGAGATTCCGAATGGACTTTTTGGTATCCCAGGAATTGCCTTTCTGGATTTCATGAATCGAAAAGTCTACTAGCCAGCGATGCAAATCCGGTTCATCAACTACCCGCATCAGCAGCCGGTCCACAATGCGTTCCATAATGCTCTCCTGGTCCAACTCAACATCGTACTTGGCTTGCAGGTCTATCTCCCTGGCAAACGCACGAATCACACGTTGAAAAAAGCTGTCGATCGTACTGACTGAAAAGGAGCCGTAATCATGAAGAATTGCCGTCAGCGCCATGGCCGCACGTTGTGACAATTCTGAGGGCTTCAGATCCCACCTTGCCATCAGGTTACGATCCATGGGCTGAGTTTCGTCTGCCTTATTTTTTATTCGTTTGAGCTCCTGAATGATCCGCTCCTTCATTTCCTGAGTCGCCTTGTTGGTAAACGTCACGGCAAGTATCTGACGAAAGGCCAATGGATTTTCCAGTGCCAGTTTGAGATAGGCAGTTGTCAGCGTATACGTCTTTCCAGATCCTGCTGAGGATTTATAAATGTGAAAAGGAGTCTGTGAGGCCATAAAAAAACTAAATTACGCAGGTAAAGCTGCAATATTCGATTGCAGTCAATTGAGAGGTCGAAGTTAAAAAGAAAAATAGCCTGCAGAAGCTATTTTTTGGATATTTTTGTCGCGTACTGGTATCAGGTCAATTTCCACTTAACCATTTTCGAATATGTTTTTTTATTTTTCCCAGCTATTTAGTTTTCTGATTATGCCCTTCACGATTTGCCTGGTGACGTTGGTGATCGGATTGTTTTTTATCCACAGAAAATTTGGGAAGCACCTTATTTTCGGAGCCCTGGTATTGTTCCTCTTTTTTTCCAACAGTTATATTTCCAATCGAATCATGCACGCCTGGGAGCCAGCACCCAGGGAACTGGAAACACTGCCCGTTTATGAGATCGGAATCGTACTGACTGGGATCACAAACATCGACAAACTACCCAAAGACCGGACCTATTTCAATAAAGGGGCCGACCGGGTTACCCACGCCCTCCAATTATATAAAATGGGGAAATTAAAAAAAATACTGATTTCAGGAGGATTAGGATTTGATCCCATTCACCCTAAAAGTGAAGCGGAATCCCTAGCCGAATTTTTGATGTGGGCAGGGGTGAAAAAATCAGATCTTATTTTGGAAACAAAGGCTGTCAACACGAGGGAAAATGCCCTTTTTACACGGCAAGTTCTGGACCAAGGTGGGTTTTTACCAATGGCGGAAGACAACCTTTTGTTGATTACTTCCGCTTTTCATATGAAACGCGCAAAGGCCTGTTTTTTGAAAACAGGCCTTTCTACGGATACTTTCCCGGTAGACTTTTACGCATCGGAGCCGCGGCTTTCCTTACAATCCGTTTTTCAACCCAGCGTCCAATCTATTTTCACCTGGCATAAGCTTGTGAAAGAATGGATAGGTATAATCGTTTATAAATTAGCTGATTACATCTAGTCGGATGTTCCAGACAAATTAAAGAGGTGAACTACCAGGTGGAAGCCTTCAATTTTGGCATGGCCCGAACCACGTCACTAACACTTATCTGTCCAATCAGGTTACCATCTCTGACCACTGGAAACCGGCGAATCTTTAAGGTCAAAAACCGATCTGCAGCATCGAAGATAGTGATATCCGGAGGCATGGTAATGACATCTCTGGTCATGTGCTCTTCTACCGCAGCAGGAAATTTAGGTGTATTGGTATACTGGCCTTTGATAATCTCTTTCAGACAATCTCCTTCCGAAATAATTCCTACCAGCTTACCCGTCTCATCTACGACGGGAGCACCTGAAATCCGCTTCCTTGTCAGCACTCTGATCACATGGTCTATGGTATCTTCGGGATGAAATGTGACCAGATTGGTGGACATGAAGTCACTTACCAATATGGGCTGATTACTTGGCTTGGTGGGGGCTTCCCGAACCCCCTGAAAACTTTTTACCATATCGTTATAGGGTTTATTGAACGAATAATATACCCAAAAATCATGGCTTTCACAAATTTTGACAATAATTAACTTCTGAGAATCAACACATATTTGCTTTTGAAAACAGGTTTTTTTGAGTAGAAATCACTAATGGCGCATGGAAAAAGGATGCTAACTTCTGTCAGTGTTTCCCCTACCCAAAAAACAATTTACACCAGGTTATCCAGCGTTTTTCGAAAAGACCGAACCAACTCCGGATATACTGTCAATACCTTTCCTTCGGTTTGATCAAGCATGGAAAGGCGGACCTCGCTTTTTTGTTGGTCTCCCTCCGACGGGCGGAAATACTTGCAGGAACGGTGTACTTCCCGAAGAAAACCCGTCTGATTCAAGGTTACCAGGTCTTTGTCAGTCAAGCCGCCGCCCGGAAGGACGGTAATCCGGTTGTCGGCTTGTGTCAAAACATCCATTAAAGCGGATACCCCCTCTGAGACACTGTTTTTGCCACCCGAGCTCAGGATCCGCTTAAAACCAAGGTTCGCAATCGTTTCCAGTGCAGCTAATTGATCAGGCACTTTATCAAACGCACGGTGAAAGGTGCATGGCTTTTCCCGAGCCACTTCCAGTAGCTTTCTGCAGGCCTCGGCATCGACTTTCCCGCTTGGCCGAAGAGCACCAAAAACAAAGCCATCCGCCCCAATTTTTCCAAGGATTTCGATATCCTCCTGCATGGCTTCCAGCTCCCGGGGAGCATACATAAAATCACCTCCTCTCGGCCGGATCATCACAAAAACCGGAATGGGAACCTGTCTTTTGATAACCTTCAGCAAACCGGCACTCGGGGTGGTTCCTCCTTCTCCGAAATCAGCGCATAATTCCAGGCGATCCACCCCGTTGGCAGCAGCCAAAATCGCAGCTTCATGGGTATAAACTGGTGCTTCAAAAAGGATCCTTTTTGCAGTCATGCCTACTTATTTAAACCAGCTTCCGGAATCGATTAACTCCCTGCCATTTTGATGGTGCTGGGCATAGTTGAAGCCTGGGCGTATGGCATGCGCACCAAAACTTCCTTCCTTATTCATGGCCAAAAAGCCGATCTGAGTATTGTCCAGATCCTTACTTTTGGCCACTGCCCTTTTTACGGCCTCTTCACAGGCTTCCTGAGGAGTTCTCCCCTGTCGCATCAATTCCACAATCAAAAATGCGCCACAAATGCGGATCACTTCCTCGCCCAATCCGGTGGCGGTGGCTGCTCCCACCGTATCATCGACAAACAAGCCTGCCCCTATGATCGGACTATCTCCTACTCTTCCGTGCATTTTATAAGCCAATCCGCTGGTGGTACAAGACCCTGCCATGGAGCCGTCTCTATCCAGCCCGATCATACCAATGGTATCGTGATTTTCAATGTTAATAATGGGTTGGTAATTGGCCTTTTCCTTCCAGCGGTTATAGGCCTCCTTTGCATTGGGACTTAGCGTTTCGGCTTCCATTGGCATTCCCTCAGATAGGGCAAACTGCCGGGCCCCTTCGCCCACAATCATCACGTGAGGCGTTTTTTCCATTACCTTCCTGGCAAGGGAAATCGGATGTTTTACCTGCCTCACAAAAGCCACTGCGCCACACGACCCATCTCCTTTCATGATCGAAGCGTCCAGAGTAACAATACCTTCGCGATCCGGTAAGCCCTGCAGCCCGACGGATAAATTACTCAAATCGTTCTCTGTGACCATTACTCCCTGCTCGACGGCATCCAGGATGGTGCCTCCACTTCCGAGGACTTCCCAGGCTTTGTCATTAGCTGGCATCCCGTGATTCCAGGTAGATAATACCTGCGGTTTGTATTGCAAAGGAGCATTCCCTGATCTGGTGAAAGGGGTTTTTGGATATCCTGTCAGAGGCAGGCTGGCAATGGTGGACAGCACCGATAGTTTAATAAATTTTCTTCTTCCTTCCATGGTGTTTTCGGTGAGTTGAAGTGATACGGTTAAAGTTTAGAACAAACATGATAAAATATTTTCAAAAAATAGCTTGGCTTTATATATTTTTATAAATAACTTATATTTCTACAAAGGTATAATATGATTCATATTGGTGTAAGTTTGTAGGGTTTCCGAACAAACTACATCTCATTCTATCCGGTTGCCAACGAGACTTAAAAGATGTTATTTTTTTGAGTTAAGTTATACCTATTAAATAAAAATTTTTATTAACTTGCATTAAAATTCGCGACATGAATTTAATAGACCCAAACATCGTATTGGAAGAAAAAGAGGGTGTAGTTGAGATAAAAAACTATATCAATAAACTGAGGATAGTAAAAGAACTATACACCTTGGGAAACAATACGGCCAGCAATATTTGCCAGCTCGTGGGGATTAGTTTACCTACTGTTAACCTTTTGCTGACGGATTTGCTGGAAGAAAATATTGTCATTAAGGAGGGACGTGGACAGTCTCAAGGCGGGAGAAAGCCGGATCTTTACGGGCTGGCACCGGACTCTTTTTACATTTTGGGCATGGATTTAAGCCGCTACGAGGCAAAAGCGGCCCTATACAATACCAAAAATGAGAAGGTCACCAAGATAAAAACGGTAAAACTTCCCTTGAACAACGAGGCATCAACACTGGACAGCATCCACGAATTTGCCATGGACGTCATTCAGTCTTCCGGAATTTCGGATGAAAAAGTCATTGCGATAGGCATCAGCATGCCTGGTTTGGTAGACAGCGTTGCAGGGATTAACCATACCTACTTAAAATCAGGAAAAAAAACCCTGAAAGAGCAATTGGAAGCCAAATTTGAACGAAAGGTTTTTATAGAAAATGATGCGCGCGCCAAAACCCTCGCCGAGTTTAAATTCGGGAATAAAAGCACCCAAAAAAATGTATTGGGGATATTTGTAGATTGGGGAATCGGTCTTGGAATTATTATTGATGAAAAACTCTACCGGGGATATTCAGGCTTTGCAGGGGAATTCAGTCATTCTCCGCTATTTGACTCCAAGGAAATAAGCTGTAGCTGTGGCAAGAGGGGATGTTTGGAATCGGTGGCATCCGGAGGGGCTGTCGTGCGACTCGCCCGGGAGGCGATTGCATTGGATAAAGACTCCATACTTGCCCGGATGTCCGAAGGAAAGGAAGATAACCTCGAACCCTCCATCGTCGTGGAAGCGGCCATGGCTGGGGACCAGCGTGCCATCAGCATTTTATCCGATGTAGGGCTGGATTTGGGGCGGGGAATTGCCATACTCATACAGCTAATCAACCCCGAGCTCATTATACTGGGTGGGGCCATTGCCGAAGCCAATCAGTACATCACCACCCCTATCCAACAGGCATTGAACATTTATAGCATGGCCAAATTAAGGGAGAAGACATCCATTGAACTATCCCGGCTAGGCAAGGAAGTTGGACTTCGCGGAGCCATTGCCATCGTAAACGAGCACATTTTTGAAGACACGATTAATTCTCACTAGATAAACAACAATAAAGATACAAGCATATGTTAGCCAATTACCCACTTTCAAAGACCGAAGAGGCATTTTTTAAGGATTCTGAAACAGAAACCATCACGACCAAAATTCCCTACCTCACCGTCGATAATTTCCCAAAACTGGGATTACTTACTGCCTGTAGGTTTTTAGAATGGGTTTCTACCAACCCGGAAGGAGTAATCAGTCTGCCCACCGGTAAGACACCGGAATATTTTATTAAATGGACACAGTTTTTGCTGGAAAACTGGGAAAAGAAAAAAGGATTGGAAATCCGGGAAAAATACGGATTGAAAGAGTGTAAGAAACCGGTGTTGAAGGATTTGCAATTTGTGCAAATCGATGAGTTTTACCCTATTTCCTCCCAACAAAAAAACAGTTTTTACCACTACGTAAACAAGTTTTACATTGAAGGTTTTGGACTGGATCCTAAAAAGGCCCTGCTTATCAACTCCGATGAAATCCCTTTGGCTGAGGGCAAATCCTATCGGGAAATTTTCCCTGATTCCAAGGTAGATTTATCTTTGCGTTTCCGGGAATATAATACGCCCCTGGAAAAATTACAGCAGGAATCCATTTACCTTATCGACCAGTGGTGCGGAGAATATGAAGCCAAAATCCGGGAAAAGGGTGGTATTGGTTTTTTTGTCGGTGGAATAGGTCCTGATGGCCACATTGCTTTTAATACCAGAGGGTCCGATCTATTTTCAACGACACGCCTCACCGAGACCAATTTTGAAACTCAGGCAGTAGCTGCGGGCGATTTGGGCGGAATTGAGATATCTGCCAATAGACTAGTGATTACGATCGGCCTGGACACCATTGTTCACAATCCCGAGGCGGTGGCCATTATCATTGCAGCAGGAGAAGCTAAAGCGCCCATCGTGAAGCAATCCCTGGAAAAATCCATGACCAATGTCTATCCGGCGACGGTCCTGCAAAAGCTTAAGAACGGAAGGTTTTACATGACCAAAGGAGCCGCTTCCAAGCTTACAGACAGTATCGACCAGTATTACTTTACCGGAAATTGGAATACCACCAAAACGGAAAGGGCTGTTTTGGACCTATGTAAAAAGCTGCAAAAATACGGACATAGAATTACCCTGGAGGACCTGAAAAACGATAAATATACGAGCCAGATTCCTGACCTGAATGAAAACACCGTTAAAGAGGTCATAAAAAGTATCAGTGCAAAGATTGACAAGGGAATGGAGGATGAGAAAAATGAAGTTTTTCTCCACACAGGTCCACACCACGATGACATTTCACTGGGAATACTCCCCCAAATAACCAAACAACTCCATGAAAACAGCAATCAGGCACATTTTGCCGTTTTAACCTCCGGGTTTACTGCGGTGACCAATACATTTGTCATCGAGACCTTGAAAAGCACGAAAAAATTTCTGGATGAGGGACGCATCCAAATGGTGAAATTCGATGACTTTTACGAATCCGGATACAAGCTTAAAATGGATAAGGATGTCTACCATTACCTGACGAACGTCGCCTCGGAAAATGCCGAAGAGCGGTTGCGGGGATTATGTCACCGGGTAGTACGCGCCATTGTTTTCACCTTCGGCATCAAAACCACCATGCAGCTGCGGGATCAGATCAATGAGATCATTACCGTGCTGAAAAACTCCTACGACGGAGAAAAGAATCCGAAAAACATCCAGACATTGAAAGGAATGATCCGGGAATTTGAGGAAGAATTGGTCTGGGCGCATTTTGGAGTACAAGTCAAAAATGTACATCACCTGAGACTTGGTTTTTATACCGGAGACATTTTCACCGAACAACCGGATAAAAAACGAGATGTAGAGCCCATATTGAACATGTTGCGGGAGATAAAGCCCACCAAATTGAGCCTTACTCTGGATCCTGAGGGAAGTGGGCCCGACACGCATTACAAGGTGTTGCAGGCCACTGCAGAGGCCGTCAGGCAATGGAGTCTTGAAGAGGATTTATCCGATTTCAAAATCGTTGGCTATCGCAATGTCTGGTTTAAATTTGATGCCGCAGAATCAAATGTGATCGTTCCCGTTTCATTGGGAGACATGTCCGTTATGGAAGATTCGTTTGCCAATTGCTATTTAAGCCAGGTAAATGCTTCCTTTCCAAGTTATGCTCACAATGGAAAATTCAGTACCCTGGCAAGAAGGACCTGGGTAAATCAATTGAGTGACGTGCAACTCTTGCTCGGTAAAAATTACTTCTACCAACACCAAACGGCAAAAGTCCGCTCCAGTCACGGCTTGATATTTTTCAGGGAAATGGACGTGGAATCATTTTTGATGGAGGCTAGGGAACTGGAGAAATCCACGGAAGGAATGTTATAAGCATTTTGGAATAAAACTAACCATCCGCAGGTTAGGAAGAAAACTTGCGGATGGTTTCCCTTTTTTGATCAAACTGCTTGTTTCAGGATTGGGTCGGATCAGGCAAACTGCCGGAAAATTCCGGCATCACATTTAAGTATAATCGGGCATTGCCCGAAAATCATTCAGCAAATGAAAGCAAGCAAATTGGTTCTTGGATTGGATATCGGAGGTACAAAAATCAGCTCAGGAATGGTCCGCGAGGGGAAAATTATTGAGCGAAAAGAAAGCCGTACTCCTGCCAGTTTACCTCAAGAAGAAATTTTAGAGGCGATTTCTTCTCAAATCGAAAGTTATACTTCTTCTGGCTTTAAATCTATCGGAATCGGAATCCCCGGCCTGGTAGACCCGGGCGAAGGCGTGGTTTACAACCTGGCAAATATTCCATCTTTTCAAAAAGTCAATTTAAAGGCCTATCTGGAGAAAAAATTCAATGTGCCGGTAGCCATTAATAACGATGCCAACTGTTTTGCTTTGGGAGAATATAAATTTGGGCCGGCGCAGCAGCACCGGCATGTAATTGCCATCACCCTGGGAACGGGCATCGGCACAGGAATAATTGCCAACGGCCACCTTTATACCGGAAGGCTTTGCGGAGCGGGCGAATGGGGGGCTGTTCCCTACCTGGACCAGACCTTTGAGGATTACTGTAGTAGTAAATTTTTTAAAAGGGAATACAAGCAAAGCGCGAAAAAGCTTTCCGTGAAAGCAGCGCAGGGTGATCAAGAAGCCCTTGCTATTTTTGAAGCCTATGGTAGTCATCTCGGCCAACTGATATACAGGCTTCTATTGGCCTATGCTCCTGAAGCCATTGTGATTGGCGGTTCCATTCGAAAAGCTTACCCATTCTTTAAAAATGGACTGCAAAGGACCATTCGCCAGTTTCCCTACAAACCCATATCTGGAAACCTAAACATTTATGTATCCGAGCTGGAAGATTCTGCCATTTTAGGGGCGATTTCTTTGGTAGAAGAGAATCAATTTCTCGTCAGCACCGAAAATCCCGTCGATGAAAGTACCTCACTGGCCTAGGCAAGTCAGGATCCTCACTTCCGAGAAAAGAAACAGCTTTATTTGACTGGCATAAGGTTTTGAGGATTACATTTAATTTAAATACCTTTGGTTTTCAGGCAAGTATTCAGGCATGACTAAAAAAATACGCTTTGTTTTTCTGATTCTACTGGTAGGGTTTCACCCAATACCATCAGCATTTGCAGAACATCAGAACTCCTCACAACAACAACAGGAATTAGAGTGGATGTTAGACCATTTGTTTTCCATCACGGAGGTAATGGTAACGGATGTCGCTAGTCCTCCGGGAGCAGCCCGCTTTTACAGTTATTCTTTACTGGCAGCCCACCTGGTTTTCCAGAAGGGACAGGATAGGAACCAAGACCCCTTACTTCGCCATCTGGAGACATCTTATCAAGTTTCGGTACCTACTCCTCCTGAGGGAAAGGCAACCTCCGATCCGGCTTTCCCCGCCATTTATGCCATGTTGGAAGTGGGCAAAAACATCATGCCTTCGGGTAAGCTTTTGGAAGCAGCGCAAGAAAAACTGGTAAAGCAATTTGTCAAGAACAATTACGTAAAAAGAAGGGAACTTAAAGAACTCGTTCCCTACGCAGAACGTGTCGCCGAGTGGGTATTGGGCTATGCCAGAGAGGATGGGTACCGCTTTCTTAGCACACGAAAACGATACAGTCCATCCCAGGAAGAAGGTAAGTGGTATCCTACTCCTCCAGCCTATTTGGCTGCAATTGACCCGGAATGGAGAACCATCCGTCCGTTTTTTATTTCCGATGCTGCCCGTTTTGCTCCCAAACCACCTGCCCCATACGAATTACAAAAAGGCAGTTCTTTTCACCAGCAACTTTGGGAAGTGTACGAGGTTACTCAGCAGCTGACAGAAGAACAAAAGCTAATTGCCAATTTTTGGGACTGCAATCCTTTTAATGTAACCTACAGTGGTCACATGGCTATTGGACTAAAAAAAATATCGCCTGGGGGGCATTGGATAGGAATAACCGGAATAGCCTGCCAGAAAGCAGGGCTGAATTTGGAGACTAGCATTTACATTCATTGTCTGGTCGCTATGGGCCTCCACGATGCTTTTATCAGTTGCTGGGATGAAAAATACAGGAGCGACCGAATCCGACCGATCACGGCCATCAACGAAAACATTGACAAATCGTGGAGACCGCTACTGCAGACCCCACCCTTTCCGGAATATACCAGCGGTCATAGCGTCATTTCCCGAACCAGTGCCGTGATTCTAACTGCCTTTTTCGGGGATAATTTCCAATTTGTCGATACTTCGGAAGTCTTTTTCGGCTTGCCAGAGCGAAGCTTTGATTCTTTTTTACAAGCTTCTGATGAAGCGGCTATTTCAAGGTTATATGGAGGTATTCATTTCAGGGATGCCATAGAGGAAGGTGTCAACCAGGGGGATCAAATAGCCCGCTATATTTTGGAAAAAGTCGATTTCTCAAAGAACGAACTGCTATCCAAAGAAAAACAATAGGCTCCGATTTTAATCGGCGCCTTTAAAGCCTACTCGCAATTATTTTATATTTCTTTCCCGAAAACCTTTCATACCATGGAAGCAGCCGTCTTTTACACGCCACCGCATCGTTTCAGGAAATACGTTTCCATCCGCAGCACCATGCCCTATTATGTGGGAGATGAAAATCGTCTGTGCCAGGTAATGTGACCTTCCCGCCGGAATCTGCTATGGGAAGTCGGTTAGCGGGATACCACGCGTTTTTTTTGAAAGCCATTCCAACTTCTGGAGAAGAAATTATGAGACTTATCTTTTCCTGACTTACCCTTCCTTTATTTCCAAAGAAATAAAATTCGTCTCAAACCCCTGCCCTTTTGGAGAAGCGGCCATGATGCCTACCTGAAGGGAAGGACCAGGAGGGAAATAAGCCAGTCGCTGGGTTTCAAAATTTTCCGAATCGGTACTAAACGAAACTTCCACATAATCCCTTTCCCGTTTGGCTCTGACCCAAAAATCAATGGGCACTTCTTTCAACTCCCGAACGGACCAATCCGAGAAATCCCTGGTAAGGACCGTACTGGCCTTTGCCCTGCCCGATACGTACTCAATACCAGCCTTTATCCAGTTGCTGTCATCCAATCGCAACATAAGGCCAGCCTGGTCATATAAATCCCGGTAAGTACCGGAAAATTGAAGCTGGCAGGTAAAGGGCCCCTTGATTTCCCGATAAAAAAAATGCCCGTCGTTTTTGACGAAATCATAGTGAGTGACCCGCCAAAAATCGGTTTGTGTATCCGTAATCAATACCAAACGATCCTCTTCCAAAGACCACTTTCGGGGCTCATTCATCCATCGAAATCCTTCCCATTGACTTGCGGGCATATTTTAATAATTTTGAACGCCACCTATTGTAACGGCTAGGTATAGTAGTTTACTTTTTGGTTAAAGTTACTTTGATTTCCTGGTAGTACAAAACCGTCATTCCTTCAAATCCCGAATCCGTACCAACGATCAGCCAGAGGCTACCATTTCCGTCAGCACGGACTTCCTGGGGACGATTTACATTGTCCCGCGAAATCATTTCATAAACAAAGTCATCGCCCTCTATGCCAATGGTACCCAACCCATACATATCTTCGCCATCCTGCGATTGATTTCCTTTATCAATGTTCATCCGCAGATAGGTCGTTGATGCCTCCTCCACCGGTTCGGGTAAGGGTTCCTGGTCGACCGCTCCTGCTTTTAAAAACACCGAACCACCGGGGCTTCCGCCAATGCCTACGGAGCTTTCGGGATAGCTGGAGGCAAGCTTGACGTTAAATACTGCCTCATAAGCAGCACCTGGATCCAATCCCGTTATTTCCTTTTTGAGAAACATAAATAAATCATCGCTTCCGTTCTGCCCCTGAACACGTATGGCCTGACCGCTTTCTCGCGTTTCCTCCGGCAAATTGTCCAGACTCACCTCTAATTCAAACCGATCATGAGCATCAACAGGCAAATCTGCAAACCCACCTTCCCAACCATTCATACCCGATTCAAAGGTATCTGATATTACCACTTCTTCGGGTTCCGGTTGCGGTATTTCTTCCACACAGCCAGACGCAAGAAACAATAAGCAAAATGATAGGTACCCAATTTGAAATTTTTCTGATGTATTTTTAAGTCTTTGCGATTTACTATTTTTATCAGCCTTCATAGAAACATTCGTTTAACTGGTTTAAGAAAAGGTTCTAAATTGGATTTCCTTCCCTATAGAAAATGTGCAAGAATCAAACCAGAAGCCACCATTTTTTTATGGCATGATTTTAGACAACTTTTTCTTCGAATCAAACTAAAAAAACATGCACCACCGCACGCAATTTCAGGTTTTCGTTTATAATTTTTATTTAGCAAAAGATAACGTGGATAAAGGATCCAATAGAAAGACCCCTGGTACCGCTGGAAGCGGTCCACGACCACCTAAAAGAAATGAGTATCCTGACCAGGAAAACGAAGCTGAAAAAAAAGATAAAAAAACGAAAGAAAAGCACTAAACACTTTTCTCCGATCACCAAATACGAAAAAAAAGTCTTACCAGACGGTAAAACACCAGCTTTTCTGCACGAAGTCATCTGAACAAAACTATTCAGAAATCAGGTTACGTTTATGACCATTTTGCCCAGGGATACCACAATTTTTAGTAAACGATCGTGGATATTCTTACGCGAAGTCGCAAACGATTCTTTGTTGTAACAATCAGTAAAATCACTAAGGTGTAGGAGTAATTTATCTCCCCCGTCGATTAGCTCCACACTGATTTTAAGGCCACTGCTGTACTCCAGTTGTACAATATCCAATTGCCGAAGCTCCGGCTCACTTTTTCTTCCGGTTAGTTTATTAAAAAATAATTGTTTTTTGTAGTCAGAAATACTAACTAACTCCTCATGCATGGCATCGGAAGGAGGTTTGGAGCGGAACCTGTCAAAAATCTTTTTATTTTCCCCCTCAGAAGTAATGTTAAATGTCTTTTCACCATACAGCTTGTACTTGATTTGTAGGTCCACGTGAAAATCAAACAAGGTTTTTTCCTGCTGTTTCAATTTTTTCACTTGTGAAAAGATCAGGTCCAACTGCTTGGCTACGTTTTTCTCTTTTTCCAAATCCATGAGCACATGGTTTCGCTCATCAAAAGCAAGAAACTGCGTATACGCATCATCCATGGTCATGATTCTTTCCCGCAAATCTTCGTACCCGGAATGAGACTCTTTATAGGCCCCGTTGTTTTTGGTAACAATCTTATCTATTTGTTGGGACAAAACGATCCCTTTGATCACCAACTTATCTTTTTCCTCCCCAAATTCGGGGTATCCGTCCTCTGTTAAAAAAGTATGGGCCAAAAGCGCTGCCTGTTGATGCGCTGTAAATACCAGAAACCTGCCTTCCGGATTGGGATATCCGATGATGGTTCGGTTGAGTGAATGATCGAATCCCACTACAAAATCATAATCCTGGCCCTTGATTTTTTCCAAAGCGGGAAGCAAAAATTTATAATTTAAATTCTCATCCGGGTTCTTTTCGGGAGCATAATAATGAGATTCCAAATCAAATTCATTAATATACGTTGCCCCCTTTTCTGGTTCTGGCAAGTAAATCAATCCTTTGGGCATCACATTAACTTCAACAGGCTGGTCGTTTTCCATTGGTACGTATTTTCAATTTTGAGGATGTACTTTAGTTGTGTACATTACCGATGTGCAGGCCCGGATGATCAGCGTAAATTCTCCTGAATTTCCGGGCGGGAGGAATATGGTACAAAATTATGTTTTATAAAACGACAAAGCAAGCATGAAACCCATGCATTGTAAAATTACCCCTAATTCCAGGTAGTTTTTCTTGTCAATCGCCCACTTGTTGGAAATATCCAACCTTTCTCCCTGAAAATGTAAGCATGAGCTACGCATCCTTTACTTTATAGAAAAGCTCTTACTACCAATTAAAGGGAGTATGTCAGTAGTTTCTGATAAAGGGGCTCACATTCCTTGTACAAAGGCAATAAATTTTCCGGCAATGCTTCCTGCTTCTCATTATACTGCTGGAATCCGTTGGACCGGTGAACGTTTTGGTACCAGTAGCTAGCCCAAACCCCATCTTCCGGAAGGGGCCCGGGCTTCCAGGTAAGCATCTTCGAATCGAAAGGGATCTTACAAGCCATACATAATTGCCGGAGCTGTTTTTCGGGATCAAGAAGAAATTTTTTGGCCTCCACTACCACAAAGGGGAAATCATTTTTCCTCAGGTATTGTAGCAGGTTCCATTGCATGGCGTAGCCCACATCCTCCATTACGGGTTTGGCGATCACCTTGGAGAAAGACAAGAGCATTTCCCTGGGGTTCCGGGTTAGAATTACATTCATTCCCTGTTCCATAAAAGACCAATCAAGTTCAATCAAGTGGTGGGTCATGTTTTTAAAAAACAGCAGGGGCTTTCCTGTTTTGGAGAGCATGTGCTGCACTACCTTTTGCCCGTCATTTTCCATTTGCCGGAGTATCAACTCCGATGCAGGATGGTAAGGCCGGGCAGGAGAGCGGCTTAGATAATGGGCGTAAAGGGGTTCATCTTCCACTAAACAATCTTCCCGTTGGGAAAAGCTGTACATCAGGGCCGTGGAAATATTTCGTGGGCCGGACCATAAAAACAGTCGTTTGGTAGAAATAGGGTTCTTCATGAGTGAATTGCCTGTAAAATCAGTTCTTCATACCAGGTGCTCAACTGCCGGGTTACAGGTCCGGCTTCTGCCCCTCCAATTGATTTGCCATCAATTTTGACCACCGGCGTAAGCCCTCCAAAGGTGCCGGTGACAAAGGCTTCATCTGCTCCGTAAACATCAAATAGGGAGAAGTTTTTTTGATAGCAAACTACCTCTTTGGCCTCACATAGGGCTATTACTTTTGAGCGGGTTATGCCGTTCATACAGTACTGCCCGGTAGAAGTCCATACCTCACCATCTTTTACCATGAAGAAGTTAGTAGCATTGCAAGTGGATACGAAGCCATTAACATCCAGCATCAAGGCCTCATCTGCGCCCGCCTCGATGGCCTGCATGAGGGCCTGCACTTCATGAAGTTTGCTGTGGCAGTTTAGCCGCGGGTCCAGGTAATCGGGGCTTCCTCTTCGGAAGGTACTGGTGAAAAGCCGAATTCCCTGATTTTTACTTTCCGCTGCCGCTTGTTTATGTTCGGCGATGATCACCAGGTTGGGACCGGAAATGGTAAGCCTGGGGTCCTGAGAAGGTGTCTTTTTGATCCCCCGGGTTACCATTACCCGAACGTGAATGTGATCATGCATGTCATTCACCTCAAGGGTCTTTCGAATATCCTCTATCAACGTGTCCCTTGAAAACGGAAGGTCAATTCCAGTCACTTTTGCCGATTGCCACAGCCGGTCCAGGTGCTGTTCTATAAATACTAATTTTCCCTCATGAACCCGGAAAGCTTCCCATACCCCATCGCCAACCAAATACCCGCTGTCAAATACGGAAATTTTAGCCTGATCCCGAGCATGAAAGGTGCCATTTATAAAAATCTGTATGTCTTTGTTTCTGGGATCTTCCTTTGCCTGATGTGTACCCTTAACCATTTTTTCTATTCAATTTTACCTGACCCAAATTCCAGCCTGGCTTGCTGGCTCAAAAAAATCAATCTGCCACCATAACTTCCAGGCTGTTCAATTCCGGATTGCCTCCCCGGTTTCCGCAACCTGCCGCCAAATACAAATCTCCCCCAATATCCACAACAGGAAACCCATGCCTCCCCCTTTCGAGTCGATTCAATAGCGTCCATCCCTCGGTGGGATGAAAATATTCGACTTCATCGTGGGCTTTTACCTGAGCATCGCTTTCTCCTCCTATCACCAAAAAACCCTCCTTGTAGGCAATCGTCGAACTGCCGGCCCGCTCGGTCGGCAGCGGATGATCTTCCAACGTTGTCCATTTACCCCTGTCAAAGTCGTATACATCTACCTCTTCATAGGTCAGTTCAAAGCCATGCCCCTCTTTGGCAAAGGACCTCCTTCCGCCCACAGCATATAGCAAGTCATCCACTACTACCGCCTGAAAATGGTCTCTGAGCCTTGGCATGGAGGGCAATGTTTTCCACTCACCCGTCTTTGGATCGTATTCGTCTAAGTAGTCCCTGTTTTCAGCCCAATGGCCGTCTTGCGCGCCACCCAGCAGGTAAAACTTATCCCGGTGCACTACTACCCCAGCGGCTCCCCTTCTGCGGGCTTCCGGGATTTCATGACTTTGGGTCCAGCTGTCAGACTGGGGATCGTAAATGTACACGTGACTTACCGGTGTTTCGTGGGGGTAACCTCCGGTAAAAGCCCCCATCACATATATTTTTCCCTGATAAGGTACCGCCTGAAAGTGGTGCATTTCAAAAGGAGCGAAACCTTTTGTTTGCCATTGGCCCGTAGACGGGTTGTATTCTTCGACGGGCTTTTCCCCTCTTCCCCCCATCAGGTACAGCTTGCCTCCGACCGCCGCACCAGCACATTCGTGCCTGGCGGTACAGGTTGTTTCAGGGTCCAGCGTCTCCCAGTTCTGGGCATTTGCAGGCAGCAAAAGGGCCAGCATTAGGCCCTGAAATGCAATCGTTTGTATCCACTTCATAGTTGGTTGGGTTCTTTTGTTGTATTTATAGATGTGAAAGTACAAAATTACAGGGTTTGTAAGGGCTAAATCTAGAGGCTTTTTTCATCTTCCTCTGAGACACGCCTTTTCTTCGAACCACCCTACCTATTTTTTTGCGTAATTACCCGGAATACTTCTCTGCTTTGAAAAGCCTTGATGGACTTTTTGAATTTAATTCTCAAGCAAATACCGCTTGAAATCCCCGTAGTCATTGGCCATTTTATCCGCTTGTTTCTCCTGCTTCATAAAGGCCTGCAGGCGTTCCGGCAGGGGTAGTTGTATTTTCAGGGTTTCTTCCACTACATTCCGGAATTTTCCGGGATGAGCTGTCTCCAGAAAAACGCCCTGATATTGCTCCGAAGCGGCTTCCATAAAATCTTTCAGCCCCAGGTAAGCAATGGCCCCATGAGGATCCATGATGTAGTCAGTTTGCGCCCGGACCTTTCGCATCGCCTCCCGGGTCATGTCGTCGGTATAGAAAAAGCCTTTTACTCTTTCCTTCAATAAGGATGCATCATTGCCAAACAAAGCAAGCAAGCGGTAAAAATTGCTAGGGTTCCCGACATCCATGCTATTACTGATGGTCTGTAGGGAAGGCTTCGCAGAAAAAGCCGTTCCATTCAGGTAATCCGGTACGACTTTATTAATATTCGTAGCCGCTACAAAACAGTCAATAGGCAAGCCCATTCTCTCTGCCAGTATCCCGGCAGCAAGATTGCCAAAATTACCACTCGGCACTGCAAAAACCGATTTTAGGTCAGTCTGAGGCAGTCGGGACCAGGCATAGAAGTAGTACAGGCATTGTGGAATCCACCGGGCGATATTTATCGAGTTGGCAGAAGTCAGTAGCACCTTACCGTTCAATTCCGGATCCAGAAATGCCCGCTTTACCATTTGCTGACAATCATCGAACACACCATCTACTTCCAGGGCCCTAACGTTTCCGCCCAATGTGGTGAATTGTTTTTCCTGAAGCTCACTCACTTTACCAGAGGGGTAAAGAATGACTACTTCCACTCCCTCCACCCCATAAAAGCCATTAGCTACGGCACTGCCGGTATCTCCTGAGGTAGCCACCAGCACTTTTAATTCCCGCTTGTCCTGAAGCATGCTCATGAGTTTGGAGCAAAATCGGGCACCAAAATCCTTAAAGGCAAGGGTGGGACCATGAAATAATTCCAAACTGTAAATTCCTTCTTCCACCTGTACCAAAGGGGCATCAAATACCAGGGTATGGTCTACCAATTCCTTAATCTGGGCAGGACTTAGGTCATCGGAAAAAAGTGCCCCCATGATTTCGTAACCCATTTCGCGGAACGAAAGCGTGGATAATTGCTCAAAAAAACGGTTGGGCAGCACGGGTACTTTTTCGGGCATATACAGCCCCTGGTCCGGTGCCAGACCTTTAATAACGGCCTCTTTTAAGGATACTTTATGATTCGAATTGTTGGTACTAAAATAGTTCATGGTAACGCTACCTGGGTATCATGTGGATCAAATTTCCTCGTCAATGATGTAAGCCCCCCTGGTGTTAATGGCTGAAACATACAGGTCTATGGGCAGTTGCATGGCATCAAAAACTTTCTGTGCCATTCGGCTCACTTCCCAGGCGATTTCCTCGGAAGGAGATAAAATAAAGATGGTGGGGCCGGACCCTGAAATACCACAACCCAAGGCTCCTGCGGGCTTGATTCCTTCCTTCACCTCTTCGTAGCCCGGGATCAATACAGATCGGGAAGGTTCCGCGATGACATCGTTCAGAGAGCGACTGATAAGTGCCATGTCTTCCTGAAAAAGACCCGCCACCAATCCTGCTATGTTTCCGGACTGCGTCGTCGCATCCTGAAGGGAGACATTTCTTCTTAACACACTTCTGGAATCGGAGGTATTCAGCACCAGGTGAGGGTGTACCAGCGTGCAATACAGGCCCCTGGGCACGTGTAGGGGAATCACGTCCAGGGGATGGTATTCCCGGATCAGCACAAACCCTCCCAGCAAGGCCGGTGACACATTATCGGCATGTCCTGCTCCGCAGGCAATCCGCTCCGATTCAATAGCAAAGGGCAACAAATCCTTTTTCTCAAAGGGATTTCCCAACAAGGTATTGGTCGCCACCAAAGCTGCTACTGCACTGGCGGCACTGGAGCCCATTCCACTTCCCAGGGGCAAGCCCTTGAAAAGTTCGATTTCCACCCCCCCCTCAAAATCAAGTGCTTCTAACATGGCGCGAATGGCTACCGAGCAGGTGTTTTTATCGGCCTCATAGGGAAGCTTTCCCTTGTCACCCTCAATCCTGATCACCCGAATACCTGGGGTATCCGAAAGGTACACGCTAACCTTATCCCCAAGGTCTTCGATGGCAAACCCCAATATATCGAACCCGCAAGAAACATTTGCTACGGTGGCCGGTGCAAATGCGGTGACTTTTTGCCTTTCCATTTTATCTCGAATAATTTCCTAACCTAATGATGTCTGCAAATACGCCCGCTGCCGTTACATCTGCCCCGGCTCCCGGCCCCCTGATGATCATGGGAAACTCATGGTATCTCTCCGTGGTGAAGAGGATCATGTTATCACTTCCTACCAGGGAATAAAACGGGTGGTTACTAGCTACCGACTTTAATCCGACGGTTGCTTTTCCATTTTCAAGTACAGCCATGAAGCGGAGTTTTTCATTCTTCTGGTCCGCCTCATCTAATAGTTGCTTGAAATGCCCATCGTGTTCCTCTAACTGTTGCAGAAAAACCTCCACCGATTCGATATTGGCACAATCATCCGGAACCATACTTTGCACCGACACATCGTCAAAATGCAACTCCTGCTCTGCCTCTCTACCCAAAATAAGAATCTTTCGGGCCACGTCCATCCCACTCAAATCATCTCTGGGATCCGGTTCGGTATACCCTTTTTCTTTAGCCTGTGCCACTACCTTACTAAATGGCGTGCCTTTACTAAGCTCGCTAAAGATGTAATTCATAGAACCACTTAGCACTCCTTCAATTCGGATTACCCTGTCCCCACTCAGGATCAGGTCATGCAGGGTATTGATGACCGGAAGTCCTGCCGCCACGTTGGTCTCGTAAAAGAACTTAATGTTTCGCTGATCGGAAAGCTTTTTCAGGGATTTATATTTTTCCAGCGTGCCGGAGTTGGCCTTTTTGTTTGGTGTCACAATGGCCACTTTCGACTCCAGCACCCGCTGATAGGTATCTGCTACTTCCTGGCTGGCAGTACAATCCACCAAAACAGAATTGGAAAAATTCATACTGTTCATGGTATTCAGGAATACCTGGAGATTCATGGGCAGATCTTTTTCCGAAGGTACGGGCAGGGTAAAAAGTTCAAAACCGTCTTCATCGAAAGCCATAAAACGGGAATTGGCCAGGCCGTGGATTTTGATATCCAACATGTTATCTTCCTGCAATTTGGCCAGTTGGCTATGGATCATTTTAATGAGTGTTTTCCCTATCAGGCCCACTCCTATCAGAAACACGTGCAACACCTTATTATCGGACAAGAAGAACGCTTCGTGAAGGGCGTTCAGTCCTTTCTGAAGATCAGACTGTTTGATGACAGCCGAAATATTCAGTTCAGAGCTGCCCTGAGCGATCGCCGAAACGTTGATATTATTTCTTCCAAGTGCCTGAAATAACCTACCGCTGGCCCCCGGATGATGCTTCATGTTTTCTCCTACCACGGCTATAACAGCCATATTGGGCATGATTTGAACTTTATCCATCTCCCCGGCCAGGATTTCGTATTGAAATTCTTTTTCCAGCACTTCTCTGGCCATGTCTGCGTCGTCGCTTTTTATGGCAATGCAAATACTGTGTTCCGAGGAGGCCTGACTGATCAGTACCACGTTTACCTCTGCCTGGGCCAGGGTTCCAAAGACCCTGCTACTCACCCCCACGACTTCCACCAGCCCGGAGCCCTGTACATTTAATAAAGAGATGTGGCTTAACGAAGAGATCCCTTTAATCAATTTGGTGTTTTCGGAAGATTCGCAAATAAGCGTTCCTTCTTCTTCCGGGTGAAAGGTGTTTTTAATATAAATGGGCACCTTTCGCTTCATGGCTGGCTGCATGGTAGCCGGAAAGACCACCTTGGCTCCAAAATGAGAAAGCTCCATCGCCTCGCTGTAGCTGAGCTGAGGTATGGTGATGGCGGAATACACTAATTTCGGGTCTGCGGTCATGACTCCAGTCACATCCGTCCAAATTTCCAGGCTATCCGCCTTTAACGCAGCAGCAAAGATGGCAGCGGTATAGTCCGACCCACTTCTTCCCAGGGTGGTGGTTTCGCCCTTATTGGTGGAAGCCACGAATCCCGTAATTACCAGCAATCCCTTATTTTTGGAATAAAAATCGTATATCAATTGGTTGGTCGTCGGAAAAATCACCTTGGCGTTTCCAAACCGGTCGTTGGTACGGATCAGGTCTCTGGCATCCACAAAATGGGTATCTAAATCAATTTCCTTTAGTGCCTCTGCCAGAATGAAGGCTGAAATCCGCTCTCCAAAGCTAACGACGTAGTCTGAAGTACGAGGGGAAAATTCTTTGATCAGAAAGATGCCATGATACAGATCTTCCAGTTCGTTAAATCGTATTTTTACATAGGTCAACACGCTAGACTGCTTCTGTACGGGAATCAACTGCTTGACCAGTTGCAGGTGTCTTTTTTCCATTCCCCGAAGCAGTGGCTGGTAATCGGGATCGTTTTGTCTGGCCAACTGTGCGCACATCAGCAAGTTTTCCGTAACCCCTCCAAAGGCAGAAAAAACAACGGCCAACTCTTCCTTTTGGGATGCACTTTTTATGATGGATAGCACGTTCTGTATGCTATCCAAATCAGCGATTGACGAACCTCCGAATTTTACTATTTTCATTGCTACTTTTTTCGGTTAAAATGTAAAAGAAAAGGTGGTGGAAGACCTTTTTGGGATTAGGGCTCTATGGGTCTGCACACGGGATTACCCCGTGATGGAAGTGGTGGTGGTACGGCTCAAAAAAATGCTGCAGCCAGCAAGCGGAACGGATCCGGTTGCCAAGGGATTGAAAATACTTCTTACTGCGAAAACCATGCGTTTTTGTTTGAAGGCACAATTCTAAGGACAAATTTTATATAACACAAGTTTTTTAGACTAGAAATGCCCATAGGTATATAGATAAAAAACCATTTGCAAATCAGACGTTCATCCTGCGCTACCAACTTTCGATCACACCACCGATACTCTCTTTGATGTCCAGCTGGTTGGGATCTCCTCTATATTTGATCCGGCCCCGGGTAGCGGCCGACCCTTTGAGGGATTCCAACACTTCAAAAGAACCGGTTGCATTGGTATTGGTACGCACTTCCGCATTATTCACCACCAGGCCTTCCCCATCTATTTCAGCATTGGTAAAGGCATTATAATCCAGATTGCTGGCCTTGCCTTTGACATACATTTTGGAATTTGTTTCTGCCCTAAGGTACAGGTCGTCTGTATTTACTTCTGCTTCCAGATAGCCGTTACTGGCAACCTGTAGCCGGATCGATTTCTGAGCTAACACCCCTTTTATAAGTGCTTTGGCACCGGCATCCACTTCCACATCATCCAGTAGTTTATAGCTGATCACCACTTTTACAGCACTGGATTTAGGATTGCTACCGGAAATGCTGACTGCCAACTTCCTTTTCTTTATTTCCGTTAGCACCTTTTCCGGGGCTATCCCGGAGGCGGTGATGGTAATCTCATATTCATCTCCTGGCACCAGCTCTGCCTCAATGGAGTTACTCAGCACTAGCTGATCAAATGCGTTCAGGGTTCTGGTTTCCGATACCGTTTGGGCTTCCGCCAGGAAACCGATCAGAATCAATGAAACAACTGCTAGAAATCGTTGCATACTCATATCCATTTATTCATTAATACACCCCACCATATAATTTAAAGGTCATGTTTCTCAGGGAAGCATTGGTGGCTGCATAATGCATGGCTTCCGCTATTTCTGATGGTTTTACCCACTGGCCAAAATCCGCTTTGGACATGGACTCCCTGTTTTGCGGGGTATCGATGATACTGGGTACAAATACGTGCGACCTCACCTTAAGTTTGACTGTTTCATTGGCGGTAAACTCCGCCAGATCGATAACCAGCCCTTTACTTAGTGCATATGCCAAAACGTCTTTCCCTTCGTCGGGCTGCAGGGCAGGTTTGGCACCGACAAAAAGAAAGGTACCATTATTCGCTTTTTTCATTAAGGGTAGAAAATATTTCACCATATTGAAAGCACTGAAAAAATTAAGGCGGATCATCTTATCCAGATCCTTGGTGCTGGTGGATTCGATTCCCCCCATGCCAAAACCGCCTACCAGCAACGCTACGCATTCCAAGTCTCCGTACTGCATCTGATATTCTTTGCTAAACGCTTCCACCGAGGGCTCATCAGTGACATCTACCTGATAGGTGTCGTCGGCGTCCTCCACCTCATGCCCGCTGTCTGGTTCAATGACGGCAATGACTTTAAACCCTTCTCGTTTGAATTTACTCACTACTGCCCGTCCTAAATTCCCTGCACTTCCCGTAATGATAATATTTCTATTCATGCTATTATTTAGTTTGGTTACAATCTGGTACTTTTGCCTGGCAAAAGTCAAAACATAAAATTAAGATTTATTTTTAACAAACATGGTCGAATTAGGAAAAAGCAAGTTAGAGGCAAACGAACGGAGAAGAAGGGTTGTCTTTATAGTAAAAATTCTAACCTACCTTATTCTATCATTTCTTCGGGAAATTCTTGATTGGGAGGGGGACCCGCTGCTGCTTCGCTTCATTTCCATGATGGATGCCCTGGTCTTTCTATTGGCAGGAAACATACTGGTTTCCCTCGGAAGACTATTCTTAGTTCGCTTTTACCTGAGAAAAAAGAAATCGGAATCATTGCACTCTAATTTTGTATTGGGAATCAATCACATTGCCAACATGCTGAATGTGGTCTTTTTCCTGTTTGCCGCGATGATCTTTTTCCAAATTAAACCCATGGAGTTCCTCGGTAGCATCGCCCTGGTGGCTGCGGCTATTGCCATTCTATCCAAAGATTACATCACCAATATGTTCAACGGGCTGATTATCATGTTTTCAGATCAGATTACCCTGGGGGATTTCATCCAAATCGCCGAACAAAAAGGAATCATCCAAGACATTACCTTACTGAACGTCGTACTTAATAATGATGACGGGGACCTGGTCCTGATCCCTAATAGCCTGATCCTTTCCTCACAGGTGGTGAATCACAGTCGCCAAAGTGTGCGAAGACTCACCTTTGAATTTGAAATGAGCAATCGCCCGGGCCTTAACGTGGACCGGACCGAAGAAAAACTCAGGCTTACTCTAAAACCTTTCAACAACGAAATAAAAACAAACGGACTGAACCTGAAGGCTCTTGAAATTAGAAAGGACACCGTTAGATTAAAACTGCAAATCCAATTAAACACTCCGTCCAAGCTCGCTGAAAAGAAAATCAGAAGGCTCGTCAACCAAACCCTGATTGATTTGGAACATGAAGCAGGATAAGACCAACTTTTTTGACATGGTATATCAGGTGGTAAAGCTGATTCCGGAAGGAAGGGTCAGTACCTATGGAGCCATTGCAGCCTATTTGGGTAGTAAAGGGAGTGCCCGCATGGTCGGCTGGGCCATGAATGCCTCTCATCAGCAGGAGGACATTCCCGCACACCGGGTGGTAAACCGATTTGGGATGTTGACAGGTAAAACCCACTTTCAGGACATTAACGCCATGCAACGGCTCCTGGAAAAAGAAGGAGTGGCTATCGAACAGGATCAGGTCAAAGATTTTGAACGTATTTTCTGGGATCCCGCCAAACACCTTGTCCTTTAAAGCAACGGTTTTCATTTTCTCATTAGCTACTAGACTGGTCAGAAAAATCCTTGTTTTTTTCGACCGTAATTTTTAAACAAATAATAAAGGGATCTGTTTTACAGAATATTTAAGTATGCAGATTTAAAATTAACTATTCGTTAATTTTTCAGCCTTACTTATTACCATTATCAAAAATCAGTTTTAAAAATTAGGAAATTAAAACCCTTTAATTTAGTTTTGATGTGCATTTTTAAAAAGACAAAATTTTATTTTCGATTTTGTGGCATGATAATGGTTCAGAAGGAATTTACTCATTAAGAATCAAAACCAGAACTGTATGGCCTCTACACTTACAGAGAGAAAACCACGAGTAAAAAGTATGTATGGAAAAGGAGGAATTCACCGCTCCTTCCCAGAAGTATTTTTCGATGAATCCCAGCAAGTTCTGAAAAGGAGCTTCGATTTGTTTTTCAGCTTTGGCCTGGTTCTTTTTGTATTCTCCTGGCTGTTTCCGATCATTGGTTTTATCATTAAAATCACCTCGGAAGGGCCGGTTTTCTTTAAACAGCTCCGGCACGGAAAGGACAATATTCCTTTCTATTGTTACAAGTTCCGGACCATGTACATCAATGAACAAGCAGACACCCAGCAAGCTACCAAAGACGATCCCCGGGTTACCTGGATAGGAAAATTCCTTCGCAAAACAAGCATGGACGAATTGCCTCAGTTTTTTAATGTAATCAAAGGCGAAATGTCCATCGTAGGGCCAAGGCCGCATGCTGTACCTATGAACTATAAATTCTCAGCCGAAATCGACAACTTCATGTTTCGCCATACCGTAAAGCCTGGAATCACCGGTCTGGCTCAGGCCAAAGGCTTTCGGGGAGAAACCAGGGATTTCTACGATATCTATTCCAGATGTAAACTGGATATCTTTTATGTCAACAACTGGTCACCCCTGTTGGATCTGAAAATTATCGTTTGGACGATTCTTTCACTACTGTTGCACAAGGACCAGGCCTATTAGCACCTTTACCGGTGTTTTGCTTTTTAGTCTCAGGCCACTTCTTTGCTCCTGACTAAAAGCAGTCCCAGAAACATCAACGCTCCATTTAAAATAAGCAGTTCAAAACCAAATTGGTATCCGCCCAGCCACTTTTCGGATTGAAAGGAAATCAGAAAAGAGATCAGGGGAGCCAGCATCGCCAGATAGGGAACCCACTTATCCTTCACGGAAAACGAGGTAAATAATCCGAAGCTATATAGTCCAAGCAAGGGCCCATAAGTATAGCCTGCTATGGTGAATACGGCGTTAATCACACTCTGATCATTAATCCAGCGAAAGGCCAGAATGACGAAAAACATCAGTAGTGTGAATCCCAAATGGACTTTTTTCCGTATACGGACAGCGGCTGCTCCTTCGTATTTTTTATTTATTTCCAGAAAGTCGTAGCAAAATGACGTGGTCAGTGCCGTGAGGGTCGAATCTGCGCTGCTATAGGCCGCTGCCGTAATCCCCAGCACAAATACAATCCCGGCAAAAGTGGAAAAATAAGAAGTGGCCAGCAAGGGGTACAAGTCATCCGTCCGATCCGGCAGCGCAAGTTGGTTCTCCGCTGCATACAGGTAGAGCAGTACTCCCAAAACCAGAAAAACCAGGTTCACTACTACCAGGATATTGGTAAACCAAAACATGTTTTTCTGCGCGTCTTTCAGGTTTCGGCAGGTAAGGTTTTTCTGCATCATGTCCTGATCCAGACCGGTCATGACAATTACTATAAATGCCCCGGAAAAAAACTGCTTGAAAAAATTCGTCCCTGACTTCCAATCCCAATCAAAAATCCTGGAATACGGCTGATCGGCTACTACTCCTACCAGTTCTCCTATTCCCCCTATCCCCAGCTCCTGAGATACCAGCACCATGCTGACCACCACAGCCAGCAACATAAAAAGGGTTTGTAACGTATCCGTCCAAACCACGGTTTTTATCCCCCCTCGAAAAGTGTACAGCCAGATAAGCGATACGGTGATCAATACGGAACCCCAAAACGGAATGCCCCAACGGTCAAATAGTATCAACTGTAACACTCCTGCCACCAGAAATACACGAATGGAAGAGCCAAGCGTCCTGGAAAGGATAAAAAAGAAGGCTCCGGTCTTATAAGACCAAAATCCAAAACGGCTCTCCAGGTACGAATAAATGGAAACCAGGTTTAAACGGTAATACAGAGGAAGCAACACCTTGGCGATCACCGCGTATCCGGCGGTGTAGCCCAGCACCAACTGGAAGTAATAAAAATTGGTACTCCCCACCTCCCCTGGCACCGAAATAAAAGTCACTCCGGACAGAGAGGCTCCGATCATTCCGAAGGCCACCAAAAACCAGGGAGACTGCCTGTCGCCGGTGTAAAAGGTGTCTGCCGTTAATTTTCTGGAAGTAAGCCAGGAAATGAGGAACAACAACAAAAAATAGGACGTTATAACAATTAATACTAAATTAGAATCCATATTGCTTTAGGCTAAAGGCCGATAAAGTTGTGATTAATTATTAACTTTGCAAAATGAAACCTTTAGAACATTTAGTGGAAACCGAAGAAGAGTTACTGCTCGATGAGCAGGTAGACAAGGAGGAGCACGACCTGGTTGTTTTCAACGATGATTTCAATACGTTCGACCATGTGAGCAAAATTTTGATTAAGGTTTGCAAACACAGCCAGGAACAAGCTGAACAATGCACGATGATCATTCATTACAAAGGTAAGTGCTCCGTAAAGAAAGGCAGCATCGGAAAGTTAAAGCCCATGTGTGAATCCATCCTGGATGCCGGCATTCAGGCTACCATTGTCTAACGCCACCTTTGGTGAATTTCCCTTCCAAATTAATAGAAGACGCGGTTACCGAAATCAGCAGACTTCCGGGTATCGGTAAAAAAACGGCTCTAAGGCTGACCCTACACCTTCTCAAACAAAAAGAACCCGTTACGCTATCCCTGACAGATGCGCTGCTGAAGTTACGGACGGATATCCGTTATTGTGCCATCTGCCACAATGTTTCCGATGGGGATACCTGCAGTATTTGCGAGGGTAACAAACGCGATAAAAGCCTGATTTGTGTGGTGGAAGACCTGCCTGACTTGCTGGCGATTGAAAACACCAATCAGTATACAGGACTTTACCATGTACTGGGGGGGGTGATTTCGCCCATACAGGGGATCGGACCCGAAGAAATCAATATAGAATCCCTACTCAAAAGAATCGACACCCCTCCTTCCGGGCAGGCGGTGACGGAGGTGATCCTAGCCCTTCCCGGCACCATGGAAGGGGACACCACCTCTTTTTACCTCACCCGAAAACTGCAGCAAAAAGGCATCCACATCAGTACCATTGCCCGGGGAATTCCTGTAGGCGGTGAGTTGGAATACACGGACGAAGTCACGCTGGGAAGAAGCATCCTGACGCGGATAAAATATTCCACAGAATAATTTGGCGAATAGATTTACCTATTTATATTTGCACTCCCATTCGGGGGATTAGCTCAGTTGGCTAGAGCGCTACACTGGCAGTGTAGAGGTCATCGGTTCGAATCCGTTATCCTCCACTTTTTGCAATTTACAAAGCCCTGTAGCTGTCTCAGTTGCGGGGCTTTTTTTTGCCATTCCCGATAGCATATCGACAAAAACACCCCTTCTGCTGACCAGAATATTGAAGAAAGAACCAAATTCTTCACTAATTACAGAAGACCGTCAAAACTATATGGATGGTTTACTGAGCGGAAAGCGTTGATTTAATCAAGGTACTTCATCGTTAATTCCATGACTGCATCTATATTTTCTTTTTTTAATCAAATCCATTACCGAATTAGTCAGCAATACCGGGCCAATGTGGTTGGTTGCCCAAATAGACTCCATGCCATCAACCGATTTTTCAGGTCGCTTACGTGAAATATCAAAATCCGCTGCATTATGAATGAGAACATCAAGTTTCTCTCGGCTATTTTTTTATCCGTTTGAGGCATCGATTATTGATTTCTTTGATGAAAGGTCAATCTGTAATAATTCAACGTCCTTTTTACCCGATTTCTCTCTAATTTCTGCAAGGGCGACTTCTCCTCGTTTCAGACTCCTGACATCCACTATGACATGAAATCCAATTTGAGCCAATTGAATGGCAGCTTGCTTACCAATTCCGGAATTTCCACC
>JAWLFL010000178.1:0-7953 GCA_041685605.1 Cyclobacterium sp.
AGCTTCCAGGATATCGTTTTCCGGTTCAATTGAGCTTGCCACTATGATTTGGTGTAATTTTACGCACTTTGCAAGTTGGTTAATAATGAGCCCAATAAGCGGCTCCCCTTCAGGATATGGAAGAGGCAATAGAATTTTTCCCGGCAATCGGGTAGAATTAATCCTGGCCTGAATGATACATCCAATCTTATTTAATTGTCCAGCCACCATCTACCACAATATTTTGTCCTGTAATGTAATCCGCTGCTCGAGAGGATAAAAAAACAAATGCACCACCCAGATCATGAGGTTCCCCAATCCTTCCGAGAACCGTTTTTCTTTTGAGACTTTTAATGAAAGCTTTATCTTTTTGAACCGCTTTAGAAGGAAAAGGCCCGGGCGTAACGGTATTGACCTGAATATTATATTTACCCAAATAGGAAGCATAATATTTGGTTAATTGGATAACACCTGCTTTTGCCGCACCATAGTGGGGCGGATTTAAGAACTGCGGTGCCTCCTCATACACTTTAAAATCCGGTGCCACCATGCCGTACATAGAAGAAACGTTAATTATCTTTCCTTTTCCCTGTTGCTTAAAATAGGGAATAATTGCCTTGATACAGGTAAAAGTACTGGTTAAGGTACCTTCCAATCCATAATTAAAGTCATTCACTGTCATTTCTTCAGGCGATTGCCCCCTGCTGTAAAAGCCATTATTAATCAATATATCTAAGTGCCCTTCAAATTGATGAATTACAGCAAAAGCATGAGCAATGGTTATACTGGATGAAAGATCGAGGTATTGAAAACATACATTTTTCTTATCAGGAAAAGCAGCTATAAAATCCTCCTTATTCCTTCCCAATACATATACTTTAGCACCATGATATGCCAAGGCTTCTACAGTGGCTTTACCTAAATGCCCATACCCACCTGTAACCAAGGCTACTTTGTCACTTAAATCAAATGTCTTTACCATAAACTCTACTTAGGCCAATTTGAAGGAATTAATATTTTATCCTCAATTGTTGGAATTTGCCCGTTTAATCGATCGCCTGTAAATGCAAGACTTTTTATATTTTCCTGTAGTTGAGCCAGCGACTCCACTCCAATGATCACCCGATCCACCAATCCGGACGCTATTACAAAATTCAATAGCTCACCGATCAAGTTAGGGGTTTTCTTTAAATCAGCCAAAACCGGTTTAATTGGCTCAAAAAAAGAAGATAGCTGTTGCGGATCCATAAATAATAAACCCTGCAAAAACGAGGACCTCGCATGAATTTCAATTCCTTCCTTTTTTAAAATTTCGAGATCAGCTTCAAATCGTCTGTCCAAATAATTATAAGGTACTTGAATAAGATCGGGAATTAAATCGTTATCAAGTAAAGCATGTAAGTCTGTAGGTTTCTCCAGCGAAAACCCAAGCTTTTGAATGGTTCCACTCGCTTTTTTTTCTTGTAGTAGGGTCCACTCCCAGGGCTGTTTTAACAATTCAACCGGGCGATGGGCTAAATAGCCATACAACTGCTCCGTCTTTAAGTTTAAAAGCGTGGCAGCCAATTGCTTTTCAAAAGCATCCTTCCCGCTATTAGGCAGAAACTTGGAAACTACCTTAAAATCCGCAATACCTGCTACCCCCATTAAATGTTCGGCGTCGCCATAGGCAGAAGCTGTATCTAGCAGTGAAATCCCATTATTCCTGCATAATTCTAGAATAGACTTTATTTCCCTAAAAGGGGTTTTACCTCGCTTATTGGCAATACCATAATCCAGACCAAATTGAACCGTACCTAAAGCAAGTTTATTTATTTTCAAAGTATCGGATTATTTCTTCGATTACATATTTCTGATCATCCTCCTTTAAAGTCGGATACATCGGCAAACTTATACAATTCTTGTAATAGGCTTCTGCAAGGGGCATATCGCCTAATTTCCAGCCAAAAGCGCTGTAGTAAGGCATCAAATGGACAGGAATATAATGGATCTGAGCGAAAATCCCATTTTCCCTTAAATGGCTGTAAAGCCCTAATCTGTCTGCTACCTGTATCACATACAAGTGGTAGGCATGCCCCTCAACCAGGCCAGATTGTCCTTTGATGAAGTCTTTGCCCTCAAAGGCGGTGAAATATTTTTTGGCAATTTCACGCCTTCTGACTAAGCCCTCCTCAGCTCTTTTAAGCTGACTCATCCCCAAGGCGGACTGAAAATCAGTCAACCGGTAATTATATCCCAATTCCTGCATTTCCATATACCAGCTTGGATAAGCATTTTCCCCTCCGGCCAACTCTATGGAATTTACATAAGAATCATCTTCCTTAGTGATGCCGTGGGTCCTTAACTTAAGTAGTTTTTCGTAAAGTGCTTTATTATTGGTGGTGATCATTCCACCTTCTCCTGCTGCAATGTGTTTGACCGGGTGAAATGAAAATATGGCCAAGTCAGCAAATTTACCATTTCCACATGACTGCTTATTTCCCTTTGCATCTATAAAGTAACCTCCCGGCGCATGGCAGGCATCTTCTATGATCCAAAGGTCGTATTCGTCGGCCAAATTCCTGAAGGCTTCCAAATCTACTGCTCTCCCTGCAAAATCTACAGGAATTATACCTTTATACGTACCTTTCGGTGCTGAGGCTAGAAGTTCCCCGACTTTATTGATATCCAACAAATAGGTATCCGGGTCGATATCTGCAAAAACCACTTCTCCGCCGCAATAGCGAACGCAATTGGCAGAAGCGGCAAAAGTAATGGGCGTGGTGATCACTTTATCCCCAGGTTTTACACCCAAAGCCAGTGTATTAAGGTGCAAGGCAGCAGTTCCATTGGCTACCGCCACCGCAAAATCTGCCCCTACATAACTTGAAAAGGCTTCTTCAAAGGCTTTGATCTTAGGACCCTGGGTCAGGTAATCGGATTTCAACGTCTCGACTACTGCTTGAATATCCTCCTCCGTGATGTGTTGTTTTCCGTAGGGTATATTATGCATAAAATTAAACTTCGAATGTGGGGTCTACGTGTTCTTTGATCAATTTTCTAAGCGATTCTACGGTTTCCCATTCCTCATTGTCCCCTGAATTATAAGCAAAACCTTCCGTTACTTTTACGGCACTGAATTCCTTGATAAAGTCTTCCAATTTCCATTTGGTCTTAGAGGGTAAAATAATAAAATATTTTCCTAAATCGTAAGAATAAAAAGAATCGGAAGGTGTTATCATTTCCTCATGCACTTTTTCCCCGGGTCTAATACCTACGACCTTGTGTTCACAATTTGGGGCAATGGCCTCGGCCACATCGGTGATTTTATAGGAAGGTATTTTCGGTACAAAAATTTCTCCTCCCCAGGCTTGAAAAAGGGCATGCATGACCATGTCCACCCCCCCGGTAATAGATATATTGAATCGAGTCATTTTTGGATCAGTAATCGGCAGGACCCCCTCTTTCTTTTTGTTCAGAAAAAAGGGAATAACGGAGCCATTGGACCCCATGACATTGCCATAACGTACTACCGAAAAACGAATGGGATTCCATCCGGTAATGTTATTGGCCGCCACAAACAATTTGTCGGAGGTTAATTTCGTGGCACCGTATAAATTGATGGGAGCACAGGCTTTATCAGTGGAAAGTGCCACCACTCTTTCCACATTCGTTTCCAGGCAAGCATGAATTACGTTTTGAGCACCGTTGATATTGGTTTTGACACATTCATCTGGATTGTATTCGGCGATAGGCACATGTTTCATGGCAGCCGCATGAATAACAAAATCAACGTCTTTCATTGCTCTTGTCAACCTTTCTCTATCCCTAACGTCTCCGATAAAAAATCTTATTTGCGGATATTTGTTTGCAGGATATTCCTGAGCCATTTGAAATTGCTTTTGTTCGTCTCTGGAAAAAATTACCAGCTTTCTAATTTCCGGATGATTGGACAAAATATGGGCGGTTAATGCTCTTCCCAAAGAACCCGTTCCTCCGGTGATTAACAATGTTTTGTTTTTCAACATATTTATCTATTAATTATAATATAAAAAGCCTATGATCATTATATTTAACAATTATGTAAAATCAGTTTACCGAAATTCACCAAGTTGGTGAATCTTTAAGTCATCTGGACACCCGGTCAATTAATATTGCCAAGGTGGCCAGACTTGATGCCAATCCTATCCATGCCTGCACCGACATGGGTTGTCTTTCAGGTTTTTGCGGCACAATAATCTCTGCTCCGGGTTCAATTTTTGGAAAAAAGGTTAAAAACAAAAATCTATTGGTTCTTCTCACATCTCCATTGGCATACACCACATAGGATCTTGCTTTTCTGGCATTTTCACTGAATCCACCTGCTCTTGATATGTAGTTCCGAAATCCCCTGGAAGCATCATACCTTGCCGTGGTGGGGTACAAAACCTCTCCTCTCATCCTTACAGTCTGTAATTCCTTTGGAACGCTAATAACATCTCCCTCTTGCAAAATCAGATCGTATTTAGACCCAGGTTGTCGTAGAATTTTATCCAACTCAATGCCTATTAACTCCGTGTCCCTCGTGGCAACTTCTGAAACAGTACTATCTGCCCCCTCCAAAAACTGATACCTATCCGCTGAAAAACGTTTCATCCTGTTATCTGGCATTCGGTTTTTGGCTTGTTCTTCTCGTAAAAGGGCTACTCTGCTTTCCAGTCTTTCCATCAACTCCTTTTCCGTCTCAGCGTTTTCAACTTCTTCACTGCGCTCCATATTCTTTAACAAAGATTCCAGCTGCTCCAACTTTTTTACTTCCTCTACTTTGGTAACAAAAAACTCCGTTCTCCGAATCAGTGTGGCCCCTTTGGCATATGCAAATTGATTGAGCCCCCCCGCTCGTTCGAGTACGTCAGAAATTCTTTCGTCCCTCTTTTCCAAAGCAAATTCACCCGGATAATGCACCTCACCCTCAATCTGAATCAGCCTTTCTTCTTGAAAACCGGGGCTCTTCCTTACAAAAACGTGGTCGAAAGGCTGTAAGGTGATGTTTTTTTCTTCCTCTGTTAGTTCTAGATTCGGATCTATTGAAAGGTTCATCAACTGAGCAATTTCCCCGTTCATTGTGTCCTTTACCCGCCTGGCGATTTCGATATTCGAACTGGATGCCGATTCTTTTAACCCTTTGGCTTTTGCTATGAGATCTCCTACGGTCATGCTCTCGGCAAATTGATACAAGCCAGTTCGGTTGACTTCTCCCGAGATCTGCACATAATATTCTTCTTTTAAATCGTAAATGCTGGGGACGTTGAGAATATCCTCTCGTTCTAAAAGAACATCAGACTGATTCCCCGCAAGAATGGCTTTCAGATCCACCGTTATGATCTCCATGGTGAAATCTGGTTTGGTACGATATAAAGAGGCTCTTTCTGAAAATGCATCACCCCGTAATCCTGCTGCGAGTTGAATCAAAGATTTAATGGTCATTCCATCATACAGTGCAAATTCCCCCGGGCGGAAAACCGCACCGGAAATCTGAACTCGATTCTCATATCGCTCCAGAATAGCCCCTACCGTAAAAAAATCGCCATCCTGAATGGCAAAAGTATCAAAATCCTTTTTGTAAACATTATCCACCCGCATTTCTCTTTGGGTAGTTCTTCTTACCGTCAAAAGTTCCTTGTAGGCATCACTTTTAAATCCACCGGTAAATGAAATCAATTCGTGGATACTTTCGCCAGGCTTAATTTCGAATATTCCAGGTCTTCTAACTGGCCCTTCGATCTCCACCCTTGACATGACTGGTGGGACGATTACCACATCATTATCCTGTAACATCACATTTCCCTCCTGGTTACCATCCACTAAAAAAGCATAAATATCGACCTGGCCGACCAATCTACTATCTCTGTATACCTGAATATTCCTAAAAGATCCGTTGACGGTGGGTCCTCCAGCCTGATACAATGCATTGAAAACATTAGCAAACGAGGGAAGTGTATAGGATCCAGGTTTTCGCAATTCTCCAGCCATGGTCACCCGAATACTTCTTATATTTCCCACCCTGATTTGGATAAAAGTATTCGGATTACTGCCTCCTAATCCCGAATAAATTTGCTGTAACGAATTCTTTATCCGCGTTCTTACCGTTTCGATCATTGCCCCTCCAACATTTACAGGACCCACATCCGGCAAAAATACGCTACCTTCGGGAGAGACGGTTAAATCGAAGGACTGTTGGGAAGCTCCATAAACATCAATGAGCAACTGATCTCCAGCACCTAAAACATAATTTTCAGGAGTTGGAAGGTTTAAATTTGGACTAAAGTCCAGTTCCCGGTTGTGAAATAAGGTAAATCCAAAAATTTTCTTTTGCTCCGGGCTTAGGTCATAGTAGGGATCAGAAGCTCTAAGGGAATCAAATACATCCGATTCAACTTCCATCCCAATGACCTGCCGCTGCCTATTACCCTGATTTTGCCCATTCCTGTCGGTAGGGGCATTTCCGGATTGAAGTGACTGGATTCGTTGCCTTAATTTGTTTACTTCTGCAGCGGGCATTCCCCTTTCTCTAGCCATGGCTTCCAATTGCCTTTCGTTCATTCCGGAAGATTCAGCTCTTCTGATCAGCTGCTCAATCTGTGCATCCGATAGTTCGTCCACTTTTACGTTTTGAATATCCTGAATTGATTGTCCATAAGAAAGATAGCTGACAACCATGAAAAACAAAAAAAGTATCCATTGAAACCGTTTGATGGAATCTCTAATCGACATAGGGCATCTATTGAAATTTGATAAATGAATTCTCAGGGACAAGGATTGATTGGCCGATAACTAACACCAAAAACTTAAAGCTTCGCCACCTCAGTTACATTATGCAAAAGAGTTTTAAAAACATTGAGTAACGTGATGCAATTATTAATCAGGATATTCTAGTTAAAATATCCGAACAAAAGTAAACAATCCCCATGGAATTACATAAGATGTAATTTAAAAAATAATGGGATACATCCGGATTAAAACAAAATAAAATTTCGATAAAAAAGGTTTTACAGATAAATAACAAAAATAATGAGTAAATCACAGTTGATTTACTCATTATTTGCAACCACAATGTCTGATATGGCTTCTTACTCCGCCTGATTCAGTACCTTATGGCCACCCTTCATTAAATGGATATCCCGCTTGAACAAGTTCACATCTGACAAGACCATATCCTCTACAAGCATCTTTAGGTCATACTTTGGCTTCCAGTCTAGTTTGGTCATCGCTTTCGTCGGATCCCCAATTAACAAATCCACTTCGGTGGGTCTGAAATAAGCCGGATCAATTTTAACCAGCACGTCGCCTTTTTTTACTTTGAAATGGGAGGTACCCAGTATATCAAAGGCTTTTTCCTTATCGATTTCTACCAAAATCCCCTTCTCATTTATTCCTTCTCCTTCAAAGGCCAGCTTAAAACCTACTTCATCAAAAGCCATTTTAATAAAATCCCTCACTTTGGTGGTCACACCCGTAGCGATGACGTAATCTTCTGCCTCATCCTGCTGCAAAATACGCCACATGGCATCTACATAATCTTTGGCATGCCCCCAATCCCTTTTGGCATCCAGGTTCCCCATGTACAGATCATGCTGCAAGCCCAAGGCAATCTTTGCTACCGCCCGCGTAATTTTTCGGGTTACGAAGGTCTCCCCTCTCAGCGGTGATTCATGATTGAATAAAATCCCATTACAGGCATACATGCCGTAGGCTTCCCGGTAGTTAACCGTGATCCAGTAGCCGTACAACTTGGCTACGGCATAGGGAGATCGCGGATAAAAAGGCGTGGTCTCCGATTGGGGTACTGCCTGAACCAATCCGTAGAGCTCAGAGGTGGAAGCCTGATAGATCTTGGTTGATTTCTCCATCCCCAATAAGCGCACGGCCTCCAATATTCGTAAGGTTCCTACCCCATCCGCATTGGCCGTATATTCCGGAGTATCAAAACTTACCTTTACATGGCTCATGGCGGCC
>JAWLFL010000179.1:0-7938 GCA_041685605.1 Cyclobacterium sp.
CGGACTTCAAACTCCGTAACGGCATCCGAACTTGCTTTTTCGTTGGCAGAATTGGCAATGGCGGTTACCACCCCCGTAAACTTTTTCCCGCTAAAAGTATACGCATCCACCTCGATTAAGGTCGTGTCTTTCAAACTGATGCGTACAATATCATTTTCGTTCACATTTACCCGTACTTCCATTCGGGACAGATCTGCTATACGTAACATTTCGGTTCCGGCCATTTGGGCTGTTCCTACTACCCGCTCTCCCTGTTCAACCAGCAAACTGGAAACCACCCCGTTGGTGGGAGAATACACGTTGGTCAACCGTAAGTTTTCGGCTGCCTCGTCTACTGATGCCTGTGCGCTTTTGATGATGTATTCGGCAGCTAATACCGATTGTCTGGCCGCCTCCAGGTCGTTCTGAGCCGTTAAAAAATCCGCTTTCGCCTGTTCAAAATCAGCATCCGAAATCACTTTATCCTCGTACAATTTGGTGTTTCGATTAAACGAAAGCTCGGCTCTGTTAAACTGCGCTTCGGAACGTTTTAGCGTCGCTTTGGACTGGGCTAGATTTGCCAATTGCTGGTTTAAATTGGCCTGAGCCCTGTCCAAAGCAGATATGAAATTATCCGGTCGAATTTTCACCAACAAATCCCCTTGATTTACGGAATCGCCTTCATTGACATTGAGTTCAATGATTTCTCCCGCCACATCCGGGCTCATTTTTATCTCCGTCTCGGGTTGCACCACCCCAGAGGCACTTACCTTTTCCACGATATCCCGTTTGACGACCGCTCCCACTTCTACTTCCAAGGGCTTTTCTCCGCCAATCCATCCCGCTTTTCTTCCTATAACCGTAACCAGTACCAGGGCCACCACGACGGCCAAAAGGATATAAATTAACTTATTTGATTTCTTTTTTGCCATGATTTTGGTTGAATTATAGTGTAAGTGGGTTTCCCAGGTAAAAGTCCAGCACTTTAGCACTGAACACATATTCGTATTTGGCAGTCACGAGATCTGCCTGCGCATTGAAAAGATTGTTTTGGGCTACCTGAAAATCCACGGCGTTGATGGCTCCTACTTCAAAACGCTGCCGGGCCATTCGAAACGCTTCTTCCAAGGCATCTACCCGTAATTGTGAACTTCTGTAGGATTGCCGGGCAGCATAGGCCGAAGTGTAGGCAGACTCAATATCCTGCCGCAGCTGGTTCTTTACTTCAATCTGTTGAATTTCACTCAATCGCTTTTGCACCCGTGCCCTTTGAACACTGGCTTGGTTTCTAAAATTAGAAAATATCGGAATGGAAAGCCCCAGGTTTGCGGACTGGGAAAGGTTGTTTTCAAATTGCTGCAGAATAGGGTCTGAGGTAGTAAAACTAGTCTGATCTACATAATTGGAAAAGACATTGGCACTCAGGTTGAGGCTTGGGAGGTAGGCTCCTTTCGCTATCTTTATACCGTATTCCGCCGCCTGGACGCCATATTCAGCAGCCTTAATTTCTGGTAAAGAACTAACGGCAACCGAGTAGATCTGTTCCACTCCTTCAGTGCCAACTGACAATCCGTCCACTTCAAGCTCCGGAATAAGAATATCAAAATCTTCTGTAAAGGGCAATTGGAGGGCCTGAGATAAGTTTAATCGAGCGATCCTCAGATTGTTTTCCGCATTGATTACTTCCAGCTGATTGGTTGCCGTTTGTGCCTGCAAATCCAGTTGATCTGCCATGGGCAAAGAACCGGCAGCTACCAGTTTTTCAGTTCGGGAAAGCTGCTCCCTGCTAGTGGTTAATTGGGAATTTGCAATGTTGAGTTGCTCTTTCGAAAAGGCAACATTGATAAATAAATTAATCGTATTCAGCGTAATGTCATTTCGGCTAGCTGCCAGATTCAACCGATCCGTTTCCACATTCAAAGATGCCTGCTTCACACTATTGCGAATTTGCCCACCGGCAAAAATCGGTAAACTTGAATTGGCAGAAATATTAACATTCCCAATTCTTCTGGTTTCAAAAAGATTCGTAACGGGGTTAATAGACCTTCCCCAGCGAAATCCAGAAGAGCTCCCCATTGAAAAGGAAGGCAACTTTTGTCCTTTGGATTCCAACAAGGTGGCCTCCGATGAAACCAAATTCAACTCGCTCCTTCTTAAATTAAGGTTGTTCTCCAATGCGATGGCTACACACTGTTCCAGGGATAATTTTCCTGCGGTATCTTGAGACAAGCCGGTTGTCAATTGACCCAGTCCTAATAAAAATGCCAGTAAAAGGTGTTTCATGAAATGAGGGTATATTGGAATTTACCTAAACAACTACATTGAAGCGTGATAACAATACAAAAGATGACTATAAAGTTAATGAAAACTTTTCAACAGTATCCAAAATTGATACTAAATTCAGCACTACCTACAAGTTTTTGCGAATACATACAATAGCACTGTCTGAACCTGATTTTTTAATTAAATTTAACCTTCGATAAACTAAGAAAATCAACACTGCCCCTATTCGGACAGTTAACTGTACGATAATGAAACATTTTCTTTCCAACAAACAAAGAGCATTTGAAGAAGTTGATTCCCTGTCGTTAAATAGGGCGATGCTTTTCGGGGATGGTATTTTTGAAACCATGGTTTATCATCAAGGGGAAATTCGGTTTAGCAGTGCACACCTGGAAAGAGCAAACCGGGGCCTCCGGATGCTTCACCTATTGCCCGAAAAACCCCTTGATATTACCCGGATTTTCTCCCTGATCAGCAGCCATTTTGATAGCCAGTGCACGTATCGGATTCGTTGGAACATTTTTCGTAATGGGTTGGGCAGGTATACCCCAGTGGCATCTGATTTTTCCGAACTGCTCACGATCTCGGATTTTCAGGCAGCCCCAAAAATAAAGGAAAGGGCTTTCATCAGTGAATCCGTTCGCTTGTATGATTTCCTTTGGGCAAATTGTAAAACCCTAAATGCCCTTCCCTATGTATTGGCTAACCAGGAACGAGTGGAACGAAAAATGGACGAAGTTATCCTTCTGGATAGTAAGGGTTTTTTATCCGAAGCGGGAAGTTCTAACCTGTTCTGGCGTAAAAATGGAAGGATCTTCACCCCCTCTTTGAATCATGCCTGTATTGCCGGTGTTGGAAGAAAACACATTTTAGAACGACTCCGACAACTAAAAATCAAACATACCGAGAGTAGTTTCCGACCCGATGAACTAGTGGATGCCGAACAGGTATTTGTGAGTAATGTTTCCGGAATAAGTTACCTGAAACACCTAAACGGGCGGCAGTTTGATACCCGTCCCATTCCGGAATTGGAATCTATGTTCGACCTTGGCACCCAAAGCTAATCAAGAATTTTCAGACCGACACGGCGGCCTTTATGTGCGGATGCGGATCGTAATTTTCCAAAAGGATATCCTCATAGGTAAAGGAAAATATATCCTTCACATCCGGATTTAGTTTCAACTGAGGCAAAGGCCTACACTTCCTGCTCAGCTGTAACCTGGCCTGTTCCAGGTGATTGTTATAGAGATGAGCATCTCCAAAGGTATGGATGAATTCGCCTGGCTCAAGTTCACAGACCTGAGCTACCATCATTAAAAAAAGGGCATATGAGGCAATATTAAAGGGTACCCCTAAAAACACATCAGCACTTCTTTGGTACAGCTGGCAGGAAAGTCTTCCATTGGCGACATAAAACTGGAAAAGCAAGTGGCAGGGGGGCAGGGCCATTTGATCCACATCTGCTACATTCCAGGCACTCACAATCAGGCGGCGGGAGTTGGGGTTGGTTTTGATTTGATGAATCAGGTTTTTGATTTGATCAATTTCTCCCCCTTTTCCGTCCGGCCAGTGCCTCCACTGGTAGCCATACACGGGTCCAAGGTCACCTTTCTCGTCCGCCCACTCATCCCAGATGGACACCTTATTTTCTTTCAGGTAGGAGATATTGGTATCCCCTTTCAAAAACCAGAGCAATTCGTGAAAAATAGAACGGGTGTGGCACTTTTTGGTCGTCACCAGGGGAAACCCTTCCGAGAGATCGAATCGCATCTGGTACCCAAATACACTCAAGGTGCCGGTACCTGTACGATCCCCCTTTCGGATACCATTGTCTAATATATGTTGAAGCAGCTGATGGTATTGTTTCATAATCTCTTTTCTTAACCGTAATGTTCCTGGTAGTATTTCAGGTAATCGCCGGATGTGACACCGCTTAGCCAGGACTCATTTTCCAAATACCAATTTACCGTCTTTTCAATGCCCGATTCAAAGGTCTGCACCGGACTCCATGCCAACTCCGAATTGATCTTTGCCGCATCAATGGCATAGCGTAAATCATGTCCGGCCCGGTCCTTCACAAAAGTAATCAGTTTGGCGGATTCTCCCTCTTCTCTTCCTAGTTTCCGGTCCATGATTTGGCAAATTAGCGTTACGATATCGATGTTTTTCCATTCGTTAAAACCACCGATATTGTACGTTTCCCCTTGCTCCCCCTGGTGAAATACCAGATCAATGGCACGCGCATGGTCCTCTACATACAGCCAATCCCTCACATTTTCTCCCTTTCCATATACAGGGAGGGCTTTTCCTTCTTTGATATTGTGAATGCAAAGGGGAACCAATTTTTCCGGGAATTGATTGGGACCGTAATTATTTGAGCAGTTCGAAATCACCGTGCGCAAGCCATAGGTATTGGCATAAGCTCGTACAAAATGGTCTGAAGCTGCCTTTGAAGCGGAGTAAGGAGACTGTGGGTCGTATGGGGTGTGTTCAGTAAAATAGCCCCCCTGATCCAGTGATCCATAGACTTCATCCGTAGAAACATGGTAGAAAAGATGGTTAGGTAGGTCCTTCCAGAAATTTTTTGCGGTATTTAACAAATTCACGGTTCCCATCACGTTGGTTTTCACAAAGGACAACGGGTCTGAAATGGATCGGTCAACGTGGGATTCTGCTGCCAGATGGATCACATCCGTAATTTGGTAATCGTTAAAAACCTGCTCCAAAAGCTGGACATCATTTATATCCACTTTCGAAAAAACGTAATTGGGTTTATCTTCTATGTCGGAAAGGTTTTCGAGGTTTCCAGCATAGGTGAGACTATCCAGATTAATGATGCGGTAATCAGGATAGCTGTTTACAAAAAGTCTAACGACATGCGAACCTATAAACCCGGCTCCTCCGGTGATCAAAACAGATTTTTCCATAATTTATGTATTCAATCAAACTAATATGTAAATCTCCAAAAGCTTTTTCAAAAAGCAAATCATACTTTAAATCTATTGATAAGATTTTTAAACCATCCGGATTTGTAGACTGGCTCTTCGGAATAATACCCTTCTCCATACCTGTTTTTCTTCATGTAGGAGTAATTATAACCATAGCCGTAATTGTAGCCACCAAAATCGTAGGTGTCCCCTCCGCTTTTAAGGCCATTAAAAATGGCATAAAAATTTCGTATTTGATCGTTGGCATACAAGTCGTTAATCATCAGGAGTTGGTTCTTGTGCGTAAAATCATGCCGGACAATGTATAAATTCACATCTGAAAACCGCAGCAAATCCATGGTTTCCGAAACCAAGCCTACTGGAGGACAATCCATGATAATGATGTCAAATTCTTGCTCCAGTTTTTCCAAAAAGGTATTCATTTTGGTTTTCAGCAATAATTCAGCAGGGTTGGGGGGCACGGGCCCGGAGGGAACCACCGATAAATTTTCGTATTTGGTCGGAATGATAATTTCATCCGCCGAATCCTTATCAATCAAATATCCCGACAAACCCTTTTTGCTGGAAATTTCCAGGTAGTTGGAAAGCTTGGGTTTTCTCAAATCCAAGCCTAAAATACAGGTTTTTTTACCGCTTAGAGCCATGGCAGAAGCCAGGTTCAGGCTGATGTAGGTTTTTCCCTCCCCGGAAACACTGGAAGTCACCAATACTTTTTTACATTTTTTCTCACTTGCGATGTAAAATAAGGCTGATCGAAGGGATCGGAATGATTCGGATGCCAGTGATCGCGGGTGCTCAGCGACCAGCAAATTGGTATCCTTGTCACTGTATCCAATCGTTCCCAACAAGGGTATTTTCAGGAGGTTTTTTAGCTGCACCTGGTCCATGATACGATTGTTGAGGTAATGAAATAAAAGCAAAATGCCCAAGGGTAGGAAAAATCCCAGCCCCAAAGCATAGGAATAATTTTGCGCTTTTTTAGGATAAATTAGTACGCCCCTTTTAGCATAGTCCACGATGTTGTTATCCGGCACGTTGGAGGCTTTTGCGATGCCGGCTTCTGCCCTTTTCTCCAATAAATAAGTGTAAAGGTTTTCCCTCAGCTTAAACTCCCGGAAAATTGAGGAGTAGTCGGATTCTGCCTGAGGAAGGTTGGCAAACTGACGATCAAAGGTTTCCAACTTTAGCTGGTATTCCTCCTTCTTTCTTTCGGTATTGCTCACCAGGTTCTCGATATTTTCAAAAACGTTTTCTTTCAATCGCTCCATCTGCTGATCCAGTGCAGCGACATCAGGATGCGTTTCCTGCACCACGGACAACAACCTCCTTCTTTCAAGCGAAAGGCTTACCAGTTGCTGGATCAGGCCATTGAGCAAGCCATCCGAAATACCAATCAATGAGGGAGCAACGATTTCCTCAAAATTTCCCGTTTTGTTAACCAGGTAATTTTCCAGGGTTTTGTAATAAGCCAGTTCAAAATCAATGGATTGGATGTTTTCCTCCAGCAGTTGAATACTGTTCAAGACCCCCCCAAATTCTGCATTCACATCCAGCATCTTATTGTCCACTTTAAACCGCTGCATCCTTCGCTCTACGGAATTCAGCGAATCTTCGACAATATACAGTTGCTCCTCTATAAATTTCAATGCATTTTCGGAGATGCGATTTTTTTCCCTGAGATCGTATTCCAGAAAGGAATCCATCAATGCATTCACATAGTCGCTCCCTTTTTCCACGATTTTGGTCACCATACTCACTTCCAATACCGATCCGTAATTGACAAGCGGTCTTACCTGAACCGCACCGGCATATCGTTCAATCAGCGATTGGGGCGAATGAAGCAAAAACTCATACTCATCATACTGCCTTGTCGTGTTCAGCAGAAAAACGGTAAATTTTGCGTTCTCCCCTTTTACTTCCTCTCCAAAATAAAATTCCCTCTGGAAAATATCCCTGTCTTCCTCCTCGTATTGGTAGCTCATAAAAAACCGGTCCAGAAACATGTTTTCACCCGGCAAAAGCCGAAAGGTCGAATCAGAAAGGATGTTAATACGGAGTTTTTTATTAACCAACTGGGGATATTCCCAATCAACCTCCACCCGGATCGGGCTGTTTTTATATAACTCAATTTCCTTAATATTGGTGGACGCAAAATAACTGACATCAAAATGTACTTTGCTTAACGCCTCCGCGGCCAGGTTTTTAGAAGAAAACAGCAAAATATCATTGGTAAGGTTGTCTCCTCCTGAAAAAATATTGGAACGGTCCAGAATTCTTACTTCCGGAGCCAGATTGCTTTTTATCATGACACTGCCTTTTACCTCGTACCGCTCCATGGTGTAGCGGTGAAAGAGAAAAACAGTAAGCATACCTATCAGGATACAAAAAAGGTAAAGCGGCCAGTAACGGGAATACTTGATGATATAATATTTGATATCAATGGGCCGCTCCTGTTCCTCAAATTTGGATAAATCTAAATTTTCCATAATTAAAAAATTCCAGAACTGATACCATATATAAACATCATCGCCGTGATGATGGAAATCCCCAATTGAAGGCTTGCGGAAAAATTTTCCCCCGACCCAATTTGCCGTATTTGCATCGGCTGTAAATACAAAATGTCATTGGGCTGAATAAAATAAAAAGGAGAAGCAAGTAATTGCCGGTCATTAAGATTAATCTGATGTATCTTCGTACCCCCGTCGTATTGACGTATCAAAAACAGTTC
>JAWLFL010000031.1:0-30772 GCA_041685605.1 Cyclobacterium sp.
TAATCGTAATTTATTTATATTCAAAAGTTTATTTTATAAATTAAGGATTTAAACCTAAAATACAAAAAATAATATAATAAATTAATTCTGTATTTTTGATTGTTTATGAACACAAAAATATAACTTTACCAATATTATCACCTATTTTAGTCATAAAATTATGGACGACTCAACTGATAAAAATGAGTTAGATCATGCATGGAAACCTGTAATATTATCACCTAGAGACCAGGTGGATAAGGATGTAGTTACAAAACTAAAGGATACAGGTAAAGTAATGTTTTTTGATACTTTTGAACTGCAATTGACCGAGCTGATAAAAACTTCGAATCCCAAAAGGAGTTTGAGCCTGGAGGAGTTGTCGGAGAAGAAGGTGGAGTTTTACACTGCTTCTGGCAATAGTGCTCAGGAAAGCGGTAATTGGATATATTATCCCTGGAGGAAAACGCTGGTCCGCATTTTAGAGGAAAAAGACTTTATCCGGTTACGTACCGTGAGAAATAAGTATAAAATCACAGAAGAAGAACAACAAAAGCTTCAGGAGCAGTCTATTGGAGTAATTGGTCTGTCGGTAGGGCAAAGTGTCGCGCTTTGCCTGGCGATGGAACGGTGTTTTGGAGAGTTGCGCATCGCTGATTTTGATACGCTGGATTTGAGTAATATGAATCGGATCCGTACAGGTCTATTTAATCTGGGACTGAAAAAGTCCTGGATTGTGGCCAGGGAAATTGCGGAAATAGATCCCTACTTGAAAGTCAGTTTGTTTAACGATGGCATTTCTGAAGCAAATTTGGAGGAATTTCTTACCTGGAAAGGAAAGAAGCTAGATTTGCTGATCGAAGAATGTGATAGTTTGCCGGTAAAAGTTCAAAGTAGAATCAAAGCAAAAAGTTTGGGCATACCGGTAATAATGGATACCAGTGACAGGGGAATGATGGACATAGAAAGATTCGACAAGGAGCCGGAAAGGCCTATTTTTCATGGACTTTTAGCCGATTTTGGTAAGGAAGCCGATTTAATGGCTAAGCTTCCGGATAAAGGGAAGGATGTCATGATGGCATTGCTGCAGTTTGGTAACCTATCCCAACGGGTACAGTACAGTTTTTCGGAACTTGGAAAATCTATAACTTCCTGGCCTCAACTTGCCTCCTCAGTTGTTTTGGGAGGAGCGGCTTGTTGCCATTATGCCAGAATGATACTACTCGGGCTACCCGTAGCATCCGGAAGGTTTTATGTTGATTTGGACCAAATAATCGATCTGAATGAAGGTTAGAGTTAGGATAGTCAGGGCTATTGACGACATTGAAGCCACGGAAAAATATATATTTGGGCATCATAAGGTTCTGGAGTCGTACGGGATTACGAAAGTGACTTCCGCGGATCGGTCCTGGGCGTTGAATCCACATGTTTACCTTATTTTGTTCGAGTCCATGGAGGATTTGAGAATTTTGGGTGGTGGAAGAATTCAGCTCAGAACCGAAAACTTTCCCCTTCCTTTTGAACTGGCAATAAGGGAAATTGATCCTCAAATCAATGATTACCTTTTGGAATTTAAGGATTTGGAGGTGGCCGAATATTGCGGATTGTGGAATAGCCGGGAGGTAGCTGGATACGGGATAGGCAGCATTTACCTGGTAAGAGTAGGAATTGCGATTCTTCCGCAGCTGAATCTGAAAAAACTCTTCGGGTTGAGTTCGCCCGTGACCCTGAGTATTTCCAAAAGTGTTGGGTACCAGGTGATTTCCGTTTTAGGAGACAATGGTTCCTTTTACTACCCTAAAGAAGGGCTTATAGCTACTGCGTTGGAAATTAATGATATCAATGAGCTTTCACATGCCCAGGATTCCGAGCGGTCTTATATTTTTGATTTAAGAAAAAAAATAAATTTCAATACGATCGAAAGTGGTCCGAAAGGGGAGATGGAATTGCAGTTTGAACTACAGATACCAAAGCCTGATAAATGAAACATTTATATAGTTACCTCAGGAATATAGGTTTGTCCCTGTTTCTGATTTTATTCGTTACCCTTCCGATTATCTATTATTTGGGAGTTTTTAGTCAGGACGAGGGCATGCGTTTCCAAAATTTCAGTTATTTCAATGCCAAGGAGGATTTCACTTATTCCTCATTAGACGGGAAATTGTTTGATAAAGAAGCTTTTCAAAACATCGATTTGGGGGTTTTGGAAGAGGATTTGTATGTAAAAATGGATTTGGACGAAATTGATGGACTAATCCAGGACAGTCTCTATGTGGTTGAAATCAGCAATCCCTCATTTCGGGAAGTAGAATTGCTTCGTTTTAATGCTTCGGGAGAAATCGCCTCCCGGATCAGAGCGGGAACCGGATTATCAAAAACAAACCCCTTAAAAAACCCCAATCCGTTTTTTAGAATTATTCCGGATGAAGAACTCAGTTCCATCTTGGTTTTTAAAATAAGATCCAGCGTTCCGGTAGAATTTGATGTTTCGATTTCCCCCTCTACTACTTTTTTTCAAAATTACAGCCTGCGACTGATCATCATCAGTACCTATTTTGGAATCATGATTGCTTTATTTTTATATAATCTGATTCTTTATTTTTCTGTCAAGGATAAAGTTTATCTTTTCTATTGTTTTTACATTCTTTTTATCGCCCTTGCCCAACTGTCGCTGTCGGGATATTCGTATTTTTTTCTGATGGAAAATGCCTTTCTGTATGAGGTAAGTATCATCGGATTTACAGCACTTTCGAGCATCTTCGTCATACCTTTCATTCAATTGTTTTTAAAAACGGATGTCTATGTCCCCAAGTACGATCGATTTCTTTACCTTATTCCATTATCCTATATAGTAGCCCTGATCTTTAGGGTTTTTGGATTCGTTCAGTGGAGTTATTCCCTTACGGATCTTAATGGGATGGTGTTGGCCATATGTTTTTTCTCCATCGGGATAATAGCCGCCCGAAAGGGCTATCGGTCCGCTTATTTCTTCTTGCTGGCCTGGAGTTTTTTACTTTTTGGGCTGGTGGTATTCATCCTACATAATCAGCGTATTATTGATTTGGGTTCCTATGCTAATTTCCCGCTGTTGGCAGGTACTGCAATAGAGGCTTTGTTACTTTCCTTTGCATTGGCCGACAAAATCAATATACTTAAAAGTGAGAAGGAACACGAGCAGCTTGATAAACTGGAAGCACTAAAAGAAAACGAGCGCCTTATTAAAGAACAGAATCTTTATTTGGAGGAAATGGTGAAATCCAGGACCGAAGAATTGGAAAAAACGCTAAAAAACTTGCAAAATACCCAAACTCAGCTCGTCAATCAGGAAAAAATGGCATCCTTAGGTCAGCTAACCGCCGGGATTGCCCATGAAATCAACAACCCAATTAATTTCGTGAGCTCCAATATTTCTCCCTTGAAACGGGATCTGAAGGATATTCTGGAACTGATGGAAACTTACCGGGAAAAAGGAAAAGAGGAGTTTAACGAAGAAACCAAGTCGGAAATTGAAGAGTTGGAAGAAGACATTGAAATCGAGTACCTGGTGGAGGAAGTAGAACAGTTGCTCAATGGCATGGAAGATGGTGCCAGACGAACCGTTGAAATCGTCCGGGGGCTGAAGTTGTTCTCGAGAGTGGATGAACAGGATGTTAAAAAAGTCGATTTGCATGACGGTATCGACAGTACCTTGATTTTACTGAACAGCAACATGTCTGGGAAGATTAAATTGACGAAGCATTACGGGTCCATTCCTATGGTCGAATGTCTGGCTGGGAAAATTAACCAGGTTTTTATGAATATTATTAGTAATGCCAGTCATGCCCTTATGGATCATCCCATAGAAGGTAGAGAACCGGAACTTACCATTAGTACGGCTCTCGAAAACCAACGGGTGATTATCAAAATCCAGGACAACGGACCGGGTATGCCCCCTCATGTGAAAGACAAAATATTTGAACCTTTCTTTACAACCAAGGCGGTTGGAAAAGGAACGGGGCTGGGTTTGTCCATTGTGTACACGATTATCGAAAACCATAAGGGTACTTTACAAGTTGAATCAGAAGAAAATGTAGGAACTATTTTTATAATTGATTTACCGATAGATCAAAATTAACAGCTGATGAAACAGAAAATCAATGTGCTGTACATTGATGATGAAGATAATAATCTGAATTCGTTCAAGGCAGCATTGAGAAGGGAGTTTAAAGTCTATACCGCACTGGATGCAGAAGAGGGACTGGAAATAGCCAGAACCAAAGAATTTGAAGTGGTCATCGCTGATCAAAGAATGCCGGGTTTGACGGGAGTAGAGTTTTTTGAAAAACTGGTGGAGATTAATCCGGATCCCATTCGAATATTGCTAACGGGCTATTCAGATATTTCCAGTGTGATCGATGCCATTAATAGGGGGGAAGTATACCGGTTTATCGATAAGCCCTGGAATCTGGAGCAAATCAAAAATGCGATAATCAATGCTGCCGAAATTTACTTTGCACGCAAAGAGCTAAAGGAAAAAAACGAGCGTTTGCAAAAGTTGCACTCCGAAATGAACCAGTTTGTTTATAGTCTTTCTCATGAACTCAGAGGTCCGTTGATGAGCATTTCCGGTATTTCCAAGCTGGCAAAAACAGAAGTCCTTGAACCGGGAATTATAGAATATTTTGAAATGATCGACTCGGCTACCCTAAAACTTGATGATTTTATTTATAAAATGCTGGACTTTTACCGGTCTACCAAAATCGAGAATAAAGTAGTAGCCATAAATTTCAAAGACATCCTGGATCAGTTGGTAACGGAATATAAAGAAAAATGGGACTTGAGTTTACTTGAAATGAAGCTCGATGTAGGCCAGGACGGGTTGTTCTATTCCGATGAGTCAAAAATACGAGTGATCATCAATAATCTTTTCAGTAACGCTTACAAGTTTCAAAAAGAAGGTGAAAAAGGGTGGATTCGAATTAAAATTAAAGCGGGTCCCAAAAAAGCGAATTTGGAGGTGGCCGATAATGGAATTGGTATCGAAGAAAAACACCAAACCGACGTGTTTAACCTGTTTCATCGTGCCACTCAGCGCAATGTGGGCTCTGGGTTGGGATTGTATATGGTGAAGGAATCAGTAGAGCAGCTCAAAGGGAATGTCATCCTTTCCTCCAATGTGGGTAAGGGCACGGTGATTTGCGTGGACTTGCCCAATCTGGGAGCCCCCGAATCAAAAAACAGTTGAAGCAGATCGGTAGCAATTTTATTCATTTAAATTAATTCAAAGCGGTTTTTGGTGAAAATAGGCTTCCCATCACTGGTTTCAATTTTTATATTGCTTGTCCCAAAATTTTATCCTTATTCCTTTGTTGACCGGCAAAATGGAGCTAATTTGCATGCTTAATAATATTAATTAAATTGTTTTTTATATGATTAATCCTTGGCATGATGTCAGCATAGGTGAAGATTCTCCGGAATACGTAATGGGAGTAATAGAAATCCCCAAAGGGAGTAAGGGAAAATACGAATTGGACAAAAAATCCGGAATGTTATTGCTCGACAGGGTGCTTTTTTCTGCGGTTCACTATCCGGCTAATTACGGGTTTATACCCCAAACCTTTTGCGAGGATCACGATCCGCTGGATATCCTGATCATTTCCCAAATCGACATTCCATCCATGACGTTGGTGAAGGCAAAAGTCATAGGGGTAATGCGAATGGTAGACGGGGGAGAAGCCGATGATAAGATTATTGCCGTAGCGGCAGACGACCAATCGGTTAACTACATAGAAGATATTTCAGAGTTGCCTCCCCATTTGATGAAGGAAACGCACCGTTTTTTTGAAGATTATAAAAAGCTGGAAAACAAAGAGGTAAAGGTGGAGGATTTTCTAGGTAAGAAAGATGCCATGAGAATCATCAATGATGCGATCGCCCTTTACGACCGAACCATTAGACCTATCAAGGATAAATAGGTAATCGGAAACACCTATTTTATGAAGTATTATCTCAAAGAGCAGGCATTTAGCGGCTCTTTTTTTGTGTGATCAGACACTTCACAGCAAGTCCTTTTTCCTTTTTATTTTACATCCCAGGGTTAATTTTCAAATTTCTTCAAACTTTCTTCCAGTGCTTTCATCTTCGACTGAGCATCCGCCATTTTTTTCTTTTCTTTTTCAACTACGGCTTCCGGCGCGTTGGAAACAAATCTTTCGTTGGCCAGCTTTTTCGAAACGGAATTCAAAAACCCTTTGGTGTATTCTAATTCTTTCGTCAGGTCTTCCTTTTCTTGCTCCAGATCAATTTCCTCCTCCAGTGGAATATAGATCTTATCCGCCTTCACAACAAAGCTGACGGCATTTCCTTCGGGATCATCAAAATCTATTGCCGAAATAGTGGCAAGTTTTTTAATGATTTCGTCAAATCGGGTATACAAGCTTTGTGTTTTCGTGTGAATGTATAGGTTTAAAGGCAATTTGGGTGAGAGTCCCTTCGACGCACGGATATTTCTGATCTGTGAAATTACTTCAAAAATCTGTTGTGCCTCGGAAACAATTTGTCCGTCATAGGAACTGCTTTTTGGCCATGGAGAAAGCATGACTGCTTCTCCGTCTTTCCGCTCTCCAATTTGCTGCCAAAGTTCTTCGGTAATAAAGGGCATGAAAGGGTGGAGAATTTTCAATAAATCCTCGAAAAAAGCAACAGTGCGTGCTTTTGAATAAGCATCTATTGGAGCCTGGTAGGCAGGCTTTATCATTTCCAGGTACCAGGAGCAGAAGTCATCCCAAACCAATTTATATACCGTCATCAGGGCATCCGAGATCCGGAATTTTTCAAAATGGTCGGTGAGCTCTGCCAGTGACTGCTGAAATTTACTTTCAAACCAGGCGATAGCGGTTTCGTTAGTAGGATTGGGGCTGGAAGTTACTTCCCACCCTTCGATCAGTCTGTAGGCATTCCAGATTTTATTGCAGAAGTTTCTGCCCTGCTCCACTAGTTTTTCATCAAAAGGCAAGTCGTTGCCTGCCGGGCTGCTGAACAACATGCCTGTCCGTACCCCGTCTGCGCCATAGGTGCTTATCAGGGCGAGAGGGTCCGGAGAATTACCCAGCGATTTGGACATTTTCCTACCCAACTTATCTCGTACGATTCCGGTCAGGTAAACGTTCTTGAACGGTTTTTCACCGGTATACTCGTAGCCGGCAATAATCATTCTGGCTACCCAGAAAAACAATATCTCCGGGGCAGTTACCAAGTCATTAGTAGGATAATAATAGGCCAGATCCCGGTTTTTTTTGCCCGTTTTGAAGAAATCAGGATCAAAGACGGAAAGGGGCCACAACCAGGATGAAAACCAGGTGTCCAATACATCTTCATCCTGCTTCAAATCTTCCTCGGTAAACTTTTCATTAAACTTTTCCCTTGCCAGTTTAAGGGCCTCTCCAGGACTGCTGGCAACAATATACTCTCCATTGGGTAGGTAATAGGCCGGGATTCGGTGGCCCCACCAAAGTTGGCGGGAAATGCACCAGTCCCGGACATTTTCCATCCAGCTCTTATACATGTTTTTGAACTTGGGAGGGAAAAGCTGAACCGTATCGTCCATCACCGCTTTAAGGGCCGGTTGGGTGATTTCTTCCATTTTCAGGAACCACTGCAGGGAAAGCCTCGGTTCGATGACAGCATCGGTTCTTTCCGAATGCCCCATGTTAGAAGCATAGGCCTCCTCTCGGGTCAGCTGCCCGGCCTCCTTGAGTAGCCTCGCTATTTTTTTTCGGGCAACAAAACGATCTTCGCCGATCAAAATAGTGGCTTTTTCATTCAAGGTCCCGTCATCGTTCAAAATGTCAATGACTTTCAATTGGTGCTTTAAGCCAATTTCATAATCGTTGATATCGTGTGCGGGCGTTATTTTGAGACATCCGGTCCCAAACTCAGGATCCACGTATTCATCTTCGATGATCGGAACCGCTCGCTCGATCAAGGGAATCAATGCTTTTTTGCCCTTGAGGTGGCTGTACCTGCTGTCCTCTGGGTGGATGCATATGGCAACATCTGCCATGATGGTTTCCGGACGGGTGGTGGCTATGGTCAACGACTCGTCCGAACCTTCAATTTTATAGGCAATATGGTAAAGAGTGGATGGCACTTCTTTAAAAATAACCTCATCGTCCGAAAGTGCCGTTTTACCTTTGGGATCCCAATTGACCATTCGGATTCCCCTGTAGATTTTTCCTTTTTGATGTAGATCTACAAATACATTGGTAACGGCTTCGCTCAGGGAGGGGTCCATGGTGAATCGGGTTCGATCCCAGTCGCAGGAAGCTCCTAATTTCTTTAGTTGTTCCAGGATAATCCCCCCGTATTTTTCTTTCCATTCCCAGGCATGGTCTAAAAAAGCTTCCCTACTGATGGATTTTTTCTCGATTCCTTTCTCTTTCAACATTGCCACTACTTTGGCTTCAGTAGCTATGGAGGCATGGTCCGTTCCCGGAACCCAGCATGCGTTTTTACCTTCCATCCGTGCTTTTCGAACCAGGATGTCCTGAATGGTATTGTTGAGCATGTGGCCCATGTGGAGTACACCTGTTACATTAGGCGGTGGTATGACAATGGAATAAGCCTCCCGATCATCCGGTTCGGAATGAAACATGCCGTGATCCATCCAGTATTGGTACCATTTGGATTCAGAGCGTTGGGAGTCGTATTTGGTAGGAAGTGCCATGCTGATTTAATTTAGGGGGCAAAAATAATACAAAAAAGGCTGAAGGTATACTTTTTTACCTTTTGAATTCCAAAAAATCCACCATGTGAGCGGATCCATGGCAGGCACTTTCTAGTGCGGCCTCCCCTATTTCAGATGGGCCAATAGAGCGAAATGTGAGGTGGGTGATCTTTCGCCGAAATTTAACCAATGGGAGACAGGTTGTCTAACGGAAAAATCAGCATTGAAAAATAATTCCGATTCTCTTTTCCGGATACAAGGCCCAACGAAGCGGAAAAGGAATTCCTTTGGTACCGGAATGGGGAGGGGAGTACGACTGGTCTTCGCCTTTTGGAATGGTGTCCTGTATTGAGTTCTGGAAAGTAGGCTTGTATTCCTCCCCATTGAAATCACCTGTCAGGATGCAGGGCAGCTGCTCCTTATTTATCTCAGTGATTTTTTTATGTAACCATTTTTTACTCTCCTCAAGGGCAGATGGATCAATGGGATGGTAGTGCACGTTAAACACATAAAATGATTCATCGTTTGATGTTTTGAATTTACCCCAGGAGCAGGTTCTGTTGAGTGCGCCATCCTTGGCGTTCTCAGGCTTTTCCGGAGTCGGATCAAGCCAGAACGTCCCCCTATCTAAAAGCTGAAATTTTTCAGGATTGTAAAAAACGGCACAAGATTCTCCGGATTCCCTTCCTTCCCCAATATAAGGGAAATCGAGGTCCCTGTTAAGGTCTTCCACCTGCGTGTACAAGCCTCCATTTCTTCCGATAATATCCATTTCGTGGATTCGGATCAGGTTAATGAGCTGAGACACCCGGTGTTCCCAGAGATAGCCTGAATCAGATGGGATGTCCAACCTGACGTCGTATGTAGCGATGGAATCCGATTCCTGCGCCCACAACCCGGTGATTTTAAAATAGGGGAGCAGCAGCAAGAACAGGTAATATTTTGATAAGGGGAATGACATGGATAGAGTGATGTATTTACCGGAATTTTAATTACTAAGTTTATAGACATTTAAATTTAATCAGTCAATTTCAAGGAGGAACGGGAGGATGGCCATTCTACCTTCCAGTTTTTTCATTCTTTCCATCATCTGGAATACCTCGTACGAAGCCCCGTATTTTATGCGCTTGTAGGTGCTTTGTACATCGGTGCCAAAATCGGACAGAAGCTGTTCCAGCAGTGTTTTTTGTTTGGGATAAAGAACGACCCGATAGTCGTCTTCCAGAACGGCTTTTTGAGCAGCAATGTGAATGGCATCATCGAAGCCGCCAATGACATCTACCAGGCCAATCGTTTTGGCCATGGTTCCGGACCAAACCCTGCCGCCGGCAATGGCAATGACTTCCTCCCGGCTCATGTCCCGGCCATCAGCAACGCGTTGAATAAACGTGTCGTAGCCTTCTTCCACCTTTTTTTGCATGATGGCTTTTTCTTCTTCGGACATGGCCTTGGTGGGGTTTAGGAAGTCGGAATAAGTGCCGGTGCTGACCACATCAGTAGTAATTCCTAATTTGTTGTTGAGAAGCCCCTTTGTATTAAACAGGATACCAAAAATACCGATAGAACCCGTAATGGTATTGGGCTGCGCTACAATGGTATCGGCTGGTGCGGCCAGGTAATACCCACCCGAAGCTGCATAGTTTGACATGGAAGCGATGAGGGGTTTTTCCTTCTGCGCTTCGGATAATTCCCTCCAGAGTACTTCTGAGGCTACTATCGAGCCTCCCGGGGAATTTATTCGTAGCACAATGGCTTTTACGTCCTCGTTTTTTCGTGCTTTACGGATTTCCTTCAGGAAGAGTTCTGAACTGATCTGATCTGGATTTTGGCCGCCAACGATCTCCCCATCCGCCATGATTATCGCTATTTGATTCCGCGAAAGCCTGTTCTTCTCTTTCGCTGTCTGATTGATTCCGCTTATGTTTATACTATTGATATCTTCCTCTTCTTCCAGACCAAGTTTTTCCCGGAGCCTTCCCTTGACTTGATCGTCGTACCAAAGGGCATCTATCAATCCCAGGGTAACGGCATCCTGGCTGGTGCGGACAGACATGTTGTCGTTGATTTCCTGAACGGTTTCCAGCTCCAGTGAACGGCTTTCTGCAACTTCATTCAGGACCACCTGATTCAGGTCGTTCAAGTAAACGCTTGTTTGCAAGCGGTTTTCCTCACTCATCTTTTCCAGGATGAAGGGTTCGATGGCACTTTTAAATTCCCCCACCCGAAATATCACCGGTTCTACTTCGATTTTATCCAGCAGGCCTTTAAGGAAAATGGGATTGGCGGAAAAGCCATTAAACTCCAGATCGCCGATGGGATTGAGGTAAATTTCGTCCGCGACGGAACATAGGAAATAACCCGTTTCTGAAAAATATTCGCCATAGGCGACGATAAATTTCCCACTTTCTTTAAATGATTTTAATGCATTTCGAATTTCGAGGATGTGCGATTGACCGGCAGAAAGAAGTCCACTTTCCAGGTAGATGCCTTTGATATCCGGGTTTTCTTTGGCCGTTTCAATGGCACGGATGATCTGATTTAGTCCTACGCTGGAAACATTTCCAACGAAAGGCAAGGGAGGTAGCGACATATCTTCGTCTGGAGCCCGTTCTACCAGCACTACTCCATTTAGATTAAGGTGAAGAAGTGAATTTTCTTCTATTTCCATTTCACCAGAACCGGCACTGACGGCGATGATTCCTGCCATAATAAAAAAGGCAAGCACCCAAAAAACCAGCATTCCGACGATTACCGCTAAAACGTTGCTTAAAAATTTCATAGACACCCTCTGTTTTAGTAAGTTCCAAAAATAACCTATTTTTGCCAAAACTGAGTATTTTGGATTAATTAAATTGGTTATGCATACGGTAGTACTGGGCTTGGGTGGAAATGAGGGTGATAGGCTGTTATTATTGAATGAAGCAGTAAATAGCTTGCTAGAAGAGATGAAGTTAGTTCGCGCTTCTGCTATTTACGAAACAGAAGCCTGGGGAGGGGAATCACTTAGCCCTTATCTGAATCAGGTACTGGTACTCCAAACAAAAATGGATCCTGAGAAAATCCTCGCTTGTATCCAGCAAATAGAGCGTCGCCTGGGTAGAAAACGGGGAACTAAATGGGGAAACCGGACCATGGATATAGATATTCTTTATTTTGACGAAGCGGTTATCCAATCGGAGGTATTGCAGGTACCCCATCCTCAGCTGCGCTTTCGAAAGTTTGTACTGGTACCTTTGGCAGAAGTACTGCCCGAGTACATTCACCCATTGGAAAAAAGAACCAATAAAGACCTATTGAAAAAATGCAAGGACCCATTAACTGTAGGTCTCTATTCCGAAGGTTAATGGGTTGGTTTCGATTTACTCCATTGATTCGACTTCGGCTTCTTTGTGTATTTTTTTAACCAGTCCCTGGAGGACCTTTCCGGGTCCACATTCGATAAATGTTGCGGCACCGTCTTGTACCATGTGCTGCACAGATTGTGTCCATTTGACAGGTGCTGTGAGCTGTGCAATAAGGTTTCTTTTGATGGTTTCCACATCCTTTATGGCAGTAGTACTGATGTTCTGGTAAATGGGACAATTAGGAGGTGAAAAAGTGGTGGAGTGGATGGCTGATTCGAGTTTGACACGGGCGGGTTCCATCAGTGGCGAGTGAAAAGCACCGCCGACCGGTAGGGGAAGGGCTCGTTTCGCCCCGGCAGCTTTCATTTTCTCACAGGCGATTTGTATTCCTTCCAGGCTTCCCGAGATGACTAGCTGCCCGGGACAGTTGTAATTAGCAGGAACGACTACTTGTCCCTCAATGGAAGAACAAATGGCTTCGACCTGTTCATCGGGCAGTCCGAGAATGGCTGCCATGGTAGACGGGTTAATTTCACAAGCCTCTTGCATGGCCAGTGCCCGCTGATGAACCAATCGTAATCCATCTTCAAACCGCAAAACCTTATTGGCGACCAATGCGGAAAATTCTCCCAGGGAGTGCCCGGCAACCATGTCAGGCTGGAATTTTTCAGAAGTCAAGGCTGTAATTACTGAATGAAGAAACACCGCTGGCTGGGTGACATTGGTTTGTTTTAGGGCATCGGGGGTACCTTCAAACATGATATCCGTAATCTTGAAATCTAAAATGTCATTGGCCAGTTCAAATAGTTTTTTTGCTTCGGGTTTTTGGGAGTACAGTTCTTTTCCCATTCCTGGATATTGGGCTCCCTGGCCCGGAAATACGTAAGCTACCATGATAAAAGGCGGTTTTTGTTGGTGAAGGCTACAAAGGTAATGAAAAAATTAAGGCAGCTTCAACCGATGGTCCGAAGCTGCCTTAAAATCAAATCGATTAGCTGCCTAATTTTCAAAAAACTGTACCCGACCCGTTTCTACATCGTAAACGGCTCCTAACACCATGATTTCGCCCTCTTTTTCCAGGTTATTGATGATCGGACTTCGTTCCCTAATTTCTTCCATCGCCTCGAACACGTTATAGGTGGACACTTTCTCTATGAAAACAGGATCGTCTGTGGCTCCATTGTTCTCTTTTGTAGCCCTGTCTATCGCTGGCTTGATTTTATGCAGAAGGGCCGTAATGTTTCCGTCTTTCACCTTTTTGCAGGCACTGGTTACGGCACCACATTTGGTGTGCCCCAGTACCAATACCAATTTCGAACCGGCGTATTTCACCGCATATTCCATGCTACCCAAAATATCTTCGTTGACTACATTGCCAGCTACCCTGGCACTAAATATATCGCCTAATCCCTGGTCAAAAATCAACTCCGCAGAGGTTCTGGAGTCGATACAACTCAACACAACCGCGAAGGGCCATTGGCCATCCCGGGTCTCGCTGACCATTTGGAGCAGGTTTCTATTCCTACTCAGATTACTAATAAATCGTTTATTCCCCTCCTTTAAAAAAGTCAACGCATCTTGCGGGGAAAGGCTATCTTGGGTTGTTTTAGTATGGGCTTTCATAAAATACTTGTTAATTTGTTCGTCTAAAATTCACTTAAATTCGTTTTTAACAATAACCACTAAATTAGTGATTTGGGGTTACTTCATCAACTGGATGGTACCTTTACTTTTCTTTTGGCGCAGATTTTCATCCAGTACATTGAAGTAAACGGTTGCTTCATAATAATAGGTTCCTGATGGCAATTCATTGCCTTCAGTATCCCTGCCATCCCAATGGATGTAAATATCGTTTTCAGTCGCCAGCGTGCTGTTATAGGAATGAACCAAAGCACCCCAGCGATTGTAAATATTGATTTCTACCGCTTCCACAAATCGAGGACACTTCTCATACGGGTTGTCAAATGCCTGAAAGGTGTCATTTATGTTATCTCCATTTGGAGTAAATACATTCGGTAATTCATAATTGGGGCAATTGTCTATACAGACGACGTTGCTGGGGTCACTTTCATTACCTGACCGGTCGACGGCCGTGATGTAATAGCAACCTTTCAATTCCGTCAGCCCTTCCATGCGGGTTTCCATTTGAATTACCGGAACGGTGGATACCAAATTAAACGTTCCTTCGTCTCCGGTGTTGGAAAAGTAAATGCGATAACCGTTCAGCTCCGAATCACATTCCCCGGTAAAATCGGGTTCCCAACTCAGATCGTGGTAAAAATCACTAAAATTACATGGCTTGTCCGCCAGGAAATCGGTGCATTCCGGACCTTCATAGCTCAGTACCGGAGGACAGGGAAGCCGGTCGTCATCTGGCCGGGCACACACGATCTGGGAATTGTTTGCCAGCGGATATTCCAGAATATCCAGGTTGTAACTCCCGTTTGTTACCACGTAATAGCAATACTCCTTTTCGGTATCCAGAGGAATGCCATTATGACTACCGTCATCTAGGTAAACGAACCCATTTTCCGCTACATTTACCTCGCCTATAAGCGTGAAATTTTCGGTGTCTTCACCCGCTGCATCGGTACGGTTTCGGTATACCAAATGGGGGAAACTTGAATCCTGGTTGTTCCACGGAACCTGAAATTCCCATTGAAGTTCGATGGCTTCATTGATGATTGTAGGATCAACTCTAACCGAAGAAGCAATACTGCTGGTGTCTATTTTCTCCCCATCCGAAAGGAGGATGACTTTGTAGTTATAAACCAGGTTTTCGGTATTTAACTGACTATCCGTAAATACAGTATCGGGAGTGGTAATCAATGACGTGGTGCCACTTGTTCCGGCAAAACCCTGATTACGAATTAGCTCATACGTAAACGGTCCCGGGTATAAGTCGGTATCAATATCGTATGGGGGAGTCCATCTCACCAGGATTTCACCAGATTCTGAGCTGGTTTCTTCTACGCTCACATTGGTAATCAAGGGTACGTCCACGTCTACGGTGATACATATTTCCTCAGAAACGTAACTTTCACCTGATCTGGGAGAAGGAAAGGCAGCCACCAGGCGGTAACAATAGGTATTGCCGGGACTTAATCCCATCCCCAGGTTGGTATCCTGAAAATCAAACGTTTCCATGTTGGTTTCTCCTACCAGCGTGTATCCCTCCCGAATTCCGGTTTCACAGGAATCAGGTTCATAGGGGTCGCTGTTGATCCTGCGCCAGACCTGCATGGTTTCGGCTGCATTGGAGCAAACATAGGGGTCCCATTCCAGTAGTGCTGAGCGGCCTTGCTGCTGCTCGATGGCAAAAGGCGTGGGGGGAGGGGCCACTACCGTGATATTCCAGGTTTGAATATCCACTAATGCAGGTCCCGAATCCGGCTGATCTTGTATCCGGACCCGGACTTGATACGTTCTTGCCCTAACATGATTACATACCGTCTGCCATTTAAAACTAATAATACCAGGCGAGGGTTGAAACGTCGATTCGGGACTGTATGAAGCTGGTGAAGAGGTGATTTCTACCGGATCCCCAAAGACTTCAATCATAATTGGGTCCCCATCCGGATCCATTCCCTGGAAGATTTCAGTAATTTCAGTACCTGCTTCCACACAGATATCCTCAGGCATGATCAATTCGGGCCTTCGATTATCCGTATTTTCAATAATGATCTGCATGTCCCGGAGGACATATCCGATGCGCTCCCATTCTCCTGCCACCAGACGCCATTCCTCAATTCGAAAAGCCACATTGTATTGACCTGCGATCCCGGGGGCATCCCAGATCAAGTCGCCGGTGACGGGGTCCAGTTCCAGAAAAGGAGGGGTGGTACCGTCCTGTTGTGTAAAGCTAAATTCTCCTGAAGCTGGGCTCCGATAATTATTTACTTCTCGTTGGAAAGCTTGTTTCGGAACATCTAATACATACGCGAGGCTATCCCCGTCCGGATCATAAGCTCCCGGATTGTGGATGTAGGTCTGATTTACCGCACCGTTATCTACCGGAGCGATGGTGAGTATGGGGGAATTATTAACACCTAAAAACGGATCAATGCTGATCATGGTCTCTATATAAAAGGGAGTGTCCACCGACTGGTCCATGTTCAAGGTGTTGGCATTTCGGTTAAATTCCATAAACCGAATGGTGTAATTGCCGGGACCCTGATAGGTGTGGGTGATCACAAATACATTTTTTTCAATGTTGTTTCCAAGGTTTTCCGTCAAGTTAAAGTCACTCTCCGTATTCAATACTTCCGACCGGCCATCACCAAAATCGATCTCGCCCGGACCAAAAACAACGGTAGATCGGGTATCCGTATATCCCACCACAGTGATCCGGTAGGTCAGCGTTTGGGTGGAAATTCTTTCAGCAATGATTTCCCCAGCCCGGATGTGGGTCGCCTGGGAGGGGGTAACAGAGGCAATCATGAGGACAAAAAGCCCCACAATAAACGGAACGTATTTCATTATTTCGGTGGATTTCTGCAAATTAATCCGAGGTTGATTTCCAATCATTGGGGTTACGTTTATACAAAGTCTCTTTTACGCTAATGCGGGAATATACCGACAAAACGTTTTTATTTTTTCAATGGTTACCCTAAATTATATCTTTCTTAGGAATATTTCATTTTCCGGACGATTTTAATTACCCATTGCCCTACCGATCCGGCAATGACAGGAGCACCTATGACCAGTAATGTTCAGTCTATCGATCCATGCTAAATCCCGGGAGACCAAGTAACGGGATTCTGGTGTCTGATGTATCAGGAGTAAACTTTTGGAGTCGTACATCCTCTCCCCCAAACCCTTTAACGCTTCATTGCTGAAGTTTATATATTTTACCAAACAAAGAAACCTAGCTTCTGGTTAATTCTCCAACTAAAATTAAACGATTTATTTAGAACCATTTAAAATAAGAGCATTGATTGTGGTTTGATTGTTTACTATTGAATCCAAATGTAAATTTGGATCGAATAATTTAGATCAGACCGTAATAACGAAAAATTCTATGAGTTGGGTATCCAAAACCTTGAATAGTACACTTGGCAAGAAACTATTAATGGCCCTTACTGGCTTATTCCTTATTTTGTTTTTGGTGGTTCACTTAGCCGGAAACTTGCAATTACTCCTTCCAGACGATGGGAAAGCCTTTAATATTTATGCTGAGACAATGGCTTCGAATCCTTTGATTCGGGTGGTAAGTATATTGAATTTTGGCTTTATCGCGTTACATGCCATCTATTCTGTCATATTAACCCGTCATAATAAAAAGTCAAGGCCAGTAGGATATGCGGTGACAAACGCTTCTGCCAATAGCACCTGGAGTTCTAGGAATATGGGGATTTTGGGAGCCCTTATCCTTATATTCATCTTGGTACACTTAAGAGGGTTTTGGTATGAGTTTAAGTTTGGGGAGATCCCTTATGTGACGTATGATGGCGTGACTTATAAAGATGGTTATACGGTAGTTTCGGCTGCCTATGAAAATATTTTATATGTTATTTTTTATGTGGTAAGTATGGGGATATTAGCCTTTCATCTTTCTCATGGCTTTGCCAGTGCCTTCCAAACGCTGGGCATTAATCACAGCAAATACACTCCTTTCATTCAGAAATTGGGTTTGGGGTTTGCCATTATTGTTCCGGCATTGTTTGCGTTAATACCTATCCTCATGTTTTTACAAAACAGTTGAGGTAACTAAAAATCGAAATTAAAGGGAATTTAAATTTGAATATTGATGAAGCTTAATTCAAAAATACCCAGTGGTCCTTTGTCCGAAAAATGGACGAGTCATAAATTCAATGTCAAATTGGTCAATCCAGCCAATAAGCGAAAATACGAAATAATTGTCGTTGGAACGGGTTTGGCGGGTGCTTCTGCAGCGGCCTCATTAGCCGAATTGGGATACAATGTGAAAGCGTTTTGTTTTCAGGATAGTCCCAGGAGGGCCCATTCTATTGCAGCCCAAGGGGGGATTAATGCAGCCAAAAATTATCAAAACGACGGAGATTCGGTTTTCCGCCTGTTTTATGACACCATTAAGGGAGGCGACTACCGCTCAAGAGAAGCAAATGTGTATCGCCTTGCGCAAGTATCGGTAAATATTATCGATCAATGCGTGGCTCAGGGGGTCCCATTCGCTAGGGAATATGGTGGTTTGTTGGCTAACAGGTCCTTTGGCGGTGCTCAGGTATCCCGGACCTTTTATGCCCGAGGCCAAACCGGTCAGCAGTTGCTACTGGGAGCCTATTCCGCATTGAGCCGTCAAGTAGCCAACGGAAAGGTCAAGCTATACCCAAGAACAGAGATGATGGACGTAGTCGTGGTGGATGGTAAGGCCCGAGGTATTGTGACCCGAAACCTTATTACCGGTGCCATTGAATCTCACAGTGCGCATGCGGTGCTGTTATGCACCGGTGGATACGGAAATGTTTTTTTCTTATCTACCAATGCGATGGGTTCCAACGTCACAGCTGCCTGGCGTGCCCACAAAAAGGGAGCGTTTTTTAGCAATCCCTGTTACACCCAAATTCACCCGACCTGTATCCCCGTGTCCGGAGATCACCAATCCAAATTGACATTGATGTCCGAGTCCTTGAGAAACGACGGCAGGGTTTGGGTGCCCAAAACCGTTGAGATAGCAGAAAAGCTGCGAAAAAGAGAAATTGCACCAAAGGACATCAAAGAGGAGGATCGGGATTATTACCTGGAAACAAAATACCCTTCTTTCGGAAACCTGGTCCCCAGAGATGTGGCTTCCCGAAACGCGAAGCATGTCTGTGATGAAGGAAGGGGAGTAAACGAGACGGGTGAGGCGGTATTTCTGGATTTTAGAGACGCTATCTTGAGAGATGGAGAAGATGCTGTAAGAGGGAAATATGGTAATCTATTCGATATGTACGAAAAGATTACCGGAGAAAACCCCTACAAAACGCCCATGATGATTTACCCGGCGGTCCATTATACCATGGGCGGGCTATGGGTAGATTATAACCTGATGACCTCCGTTCCGGGCTTATATGCTTTGGGCGAAGCTAATTTTTCAGACCATGGTGCCAATCGTTTGGGAGCATCGGCTTTGATGCAGGGATTGGCGGATGGTTATTTCGTAGCCCCCTACACGGTTGGTGATTACCTCGCAGGATTGTCCTACGATAAGGTACCGGAAGACCATTCTGAATTCCGAAAAGCAGAAGAAGAGGTGAAATCCAGAGTGAAGCAACTACTGGAGATCAATGGTAGTAAAACAGTGGATTACTTCCACAAGAAATTGGGGAAAATCATGTGGAATCACTGTGGGATGGCTAGAAATGCGGCTGGCCTGACGAAAGCTAAAGAAATGATCCAAGCCCTTAAAGGTGAATTCTGGTCCGATGTAAAAGTACTGGGAACAGGAGAAGAATTAAACCTCTCGTTGGAAAAGGCCCATCGGGTAGCCGATTTTCTGGAATTGGGAGAATTAATGGTGGACGATGCCTTGCACCGAAACGAATCTTGCGGGGGTCACTTCAGGGACGAATACCAGACCCCGGAAGGGGAGGCTTTGAGAGACGACGAAAACTTTGCCTATGTAGCTGCCTGGGAATATTTGGGAGAGGGTAAAGACGAAGCACTTCATAAAGAAGCACTCGTATTCGAAAATGTCAAGCTTACCCAGCGAAGCTATAAATAATTCATTGAACCTAAAAAATTCATTACGACATGAATCTAACGTTAAAAGTGTGGAGACAGAAAAAAACCGCTGACAAGGGTGGTTTTAAAACATATAAAATCAGTGGTATTTCGGCAGATATGTCTTTTTTGGAGATGTTGGATGTGCTGAACGAAGACCTTTCCGATAAGGGAGAAGATCCGGTTCATTTTGATCATGACTGTCGGGAGGGAATCTGCGGTAGCTGTTCGCTGTATATAAACGGGCAACCACACGGCCCCCATCAGACGACTACCTGTCAATTGCACATGCGTTCTTTTAAAGACGGAGATACCATTACGATTGAACCCTGGAGAGCCAATGCATTTCCGATCATAAAGGATCTGGTGGTGGATAGAAGTGCTTTCGACCGGATTATCCAATCGGGCGGCTATGTATCGGTAAATACCGGGGGGGTGCCGGATGCGAACGAAATTCCGATACCAAAGGTAATTGCGGACGAATCGTTTGATTCGGCTACCTGTATCGGATGTGGTGCTTGCGTGGCGGCTTGTAAAAATGCTTCTGCCATGCTTTTCGTATCTGCCAAGATTTCCCAACTGGCCTTATTGCCTCAGGGAAAGGTGGAAAAAAGAGGACGTGCTGAAAAAATGGTGGCACAGATGGATGCAGAAGGTTTTGGTGCCTGTACCAACACGGGGGCGTGTTCAGCCGAGTGTCCTAAGGAAATTAAGCAAAGTAATATTGCACGAATGAACAGGGAATATTTCTCCGCTTCTGTAAGCACAGAAGAAGTGTGAGATTCTCAGATAAAAACTTAAAAAGACCGGGTAACCGGTCTTTTTTTTTATTCACTTCCCAATAACAATCGCTTTTCCCAATCGTCAAACATGAGCAAAAGATTAGGAATTTTCAGTTTTTATTGCATTAATGGGAAGCAATTTCTTGACTTAACCAGTAAAAAATGGCTTTAGTAGATTTATCCATCTTTATCATTTACATGATATTAATGCTTGGAGTAGGCTTTTACTTCATGCGAAAAAATACCGGTCAGGATGATTATTACGTGGGGGGAAGAAACATCGGGAGCTGGCACATTGGTCTTTCTGTAGTAGCCACGGATGTTGGAGGTGGCTTTTCGGTAGGTCTGGGTGGTTTGGGGTTTTTGATGGGACTTTCAGGCAGTTGGATGCTGTTCACCGGCCTTTTGGGTGCCTGGATGGCAGCGGTTCTTCTAATCCCCAGAGTTCGGGCCGACCCCGCATTTAAAAACTTTTATACACTCCCACAGATTTTCCAATACTTGTTTGATAGAAAAGTGGGTGTGGTAGCCGCGGTGATCAGTTTTGCCGGGTATTTGGGTTTTACTTCATCACAACTGCTGGCAGGTGCCAAACTGGCAGCTGGAACATTTAAACCCCTGGATTTGGATCTTGCCCTGCTGATTATGGGAATTATCGCCGTTGTGTATACGGTGCTGGGAGGACTTAAGGCGGTTATTTACACGGACACGGTACAATGGATCGTATTGATGATGGGATTTATCTTTATTGGGCTGCCGGTATCTTATTTTCACGTAGGAGGGTGGGAGGCCATTCGTGACACGCTGCCAGCAGAATACTTCTCACTGACAAATTTGCGCTGGCAGGATCTGGCTAATTGGGGAATTACCATCTTACCGATTTGGTTTGTGGGAATGACGCTCTACCAGCGGATTTTTGCCAGCACGGATGTGAAATCTGCCAAAAAAGCCTGGTTTATCGCGGGCTTATTTGAATGGCCCATCATGGCTTTTATGGGCGTTTCCCTGGGACTATTGGCCAAAGTAGCCTTCGAACAAGGGCTTATTGCAGTGAGTCAGGAAAACCTGGACCCGGAAATGGGCCTTCCCATTTTGTTGAGTACGGTGCTTCCTCCCGGGATTATGGGTTTGATGATGTCGGCTTATTTTTCTGCCGTGCTTTCAACAGCGGACTCCTGTCTGATGGCTGCGTCCGGAAACCTCACCACCGATATTTTTGGCAGGTACCTGAAGACTAAGAAAGATGGGTTTGTCATGCGTATAAGTCAGTTGTTTACGCTTTTAATTGGTATTGTGGCCCTGATCGTTGCCATTCAGATGACAAATGTGCTAGAGTTGATGCTCTATTCTTATGCCTTTATGGTGTCCGGACTGTTGGTGCCCATCATTGCAGGGCTGTTTTGGAATATGCGTTCTCCACTGGCAGCGATCTCATCCATGATCATCGGTGGCGGAACTACCGCGGTTCTCTCCATGTTGAACCTGGAACTGCCATTAGGTCTGGATCCAAACTTTTTTGGAGTTTTATCATCTTTAGCAGTGTTTTTGCTTATTTATAGGTTAGAAAAATAGTAGAAAGAAAAACTAAATGCGATCGGATAAATGTCTACAATAGAAACACTTTCAGTGACAGATAATGCCACGGCTTCACAAAAGCACGAAGTAGCCGATTTTTTGTTTCAACACTTGGATCAATACGGAGATCCGAAAGAGGATATCATGCGTTGTCTGAATTATGCACTGGATCAGTCGGATGAAAAAGGTGGTTTTGCAGTCCTGGCAAGGGAGGAAGGGAAGCTAGTGGGTACGGTAGTGGTTAATCAGACCGGAATGTCCGGTTACATACCGGAAAATATTCTGGTGTACATTGCCGTAGATGCCTCCCAAAGAGGAAAAGGGTTGGGTAAAAAACTCATGAAAACGGCCATTGACATGGCCGAAGGAGACATAGCCCTTCACGTGGAGCCGGATAATCCGGCCAGAATACTGTATGAAAAACTGGGTTTTACTAATAAATACCTGGAAATGAGATTGAAAAAATAATATGGCTTTCTTAAACCTTTATCGTAATAAACTTAGAGAAAATTTTGATTTCCTGAAAAAGGAATTTGATACCAATGAGGTATCCTGGGGCGTGGTCTCGAAAGTTCTCTGCGGCAACCGAAAATACATCAAGGAGTTGATTGACATGGGAGCAGATGAAATTCATGATTCCCGGATCAGTAATTTGGCCAAGGTGAAGGAAATCAATCCCAAGGTTCAAACCGTCTACATCAAGCCTCCATCCAAACGAAACCTATCGGATATGGTTAGGTATGCGGATGTCAGTCTTAATAGCGAGCTAAATACCATCCGATGGATAAGTGAGGAAGCGGTCAAACAAAATAAAAAGCATAAGATCATTATTATGGTGGAAACAGGCGATCTCCGGGAGGGAGTCATGGGAGATCACCTGATAGACTTTTATGCCAAAGTTTTTGAACTGCCCAATCTGGAAATTATTGGGTTGGGCACCAATCTTAATTGCCTGAATGGAGTGATGCCCTCTGCTGACAAATTGATCCAATTGTCCTTGTACAAACAGATTATTGAATTGAAATTCAATAAAAAAATCCCCTGGGTGTCAGCGGGTACTTCCGTTACCATCCCGCTCATGCTTCACAAACAGCTGCCAAAGGGAGTTAATCATTTTCGCGTGGGGGAAACCCTGTATTTTGGAGTAGACCTTTTCGAAGAAAAAACCATCGAAGGCATGAATCCGGATGTTTTCGAACTTTTTGCGGAGATTATCGAAATGCAGGAGAAACCCTTGTTACCTACCGGAAATCTGGCGAACAATCCGCAAGGTGAAACGGTAGATATCGATGAGTCGCTGTATGGGAAATCTTCTTATAGAGCCATTTTGGATTTAGGTCTACTTGACGTGGATCCCAAATACATGATTGCCGATGACGGCGAATTTGAAATATTGGGAGCTAGTTCGGATATGCTTATCATCAACCTGGGAGAAAATCCGGAAAAATACAAGGTAGGTGATTTAATCAAATTCCGACTGAAATACATGGGGGCGTTGGCCATTCTTAACTCCAGCTACATCGAAAAACGAGTGGTTTGACCTGATTAGGGAGGACCTGCGGTCACAAGTTTTGAATGTGCCGGATATCCTCCATTTTGTACACGGGCGTGCCCCCGGGATAAGTGGCAACCAGGGCACCCAATGCACAGGCGAAGTCCAATATCTTTTCGGGAGAATCATTAGCCAGGTATTTGGAGACGAATCCGGCCAGAAAAGCATCTCCTGCACCTACTGTATCCTTAACCGTAACGGGATACCCAGGATGGCTGATAATTTCTCCGTCCTGGTAAAGGGCAGCCCCTTTACTGCCTAATGTGATGCAAATTAGCTCAAAATCAAAAAGCTCGTTTATTTTTTCCAGTGCGGCTTCCATTTTGCTGGGAAGATCATAGAAATCAGCCAAAAGGGTAAGTTCGTCTTCATTGATCTTCAATACGTCTGCCTTCGTTAATAAATGCTCGATTAAATCTGCCGTATAGAAGGGAGCTCTTAAGTTGATATCCACAATTTTTAGCGCTGGGGTTTCCAGTAATTTATCAAGGGTGGCTTTACTTTCCTCGCCTCTTGCAGCAAGGGTACCGAATATAAATGCGTCGGCGTTTTTCACCGCTTTCTCCATGCTTTCGGTCCATTGAATGTAGTCCCAGGCAGCAGGCTTGACGATTTCGTACCGAATGTTTTCCTTGTCCTGATCATTTACGACTACAGTTCCTGTGGGGTGGACAGGATCTTTTTGAATAAAGGTATCCGAGAGCCCGAAGTCCTCAACAAAGCCCAGTAATTTATTTCCAAGCTTATCATCACCAATTCTAGAAATCATTTCCACGGACATTCCTAAATGGTGTAATTGAAGGGCTACGTTCATGGGAGCTCCTCCGGCGATACTTTCTTTTGGAAAAACATCCCACAACATTTCTCCGTAACAGATTATTTTTTTAGGCATTTTCTTTACTAAATTCTTGTTGGATTTCTTCCAGGGACCTGCCTTTGGTTTCAGGCATTTTAAATTGCACCCACAAAAGCTGCAATACCATCATCAGGGCAAAGAAACCAAAGATGATTACCGGGCCAAATTGGTTGGCAAAGAATGGAAATACATTGGCAATAAGGGCAGCAAGAATCCAATGCGTAAAACATCCGATGGATTGGCCATAAGCCCGTATTTCATTGGGAAAGATTTCGGATATAAATACCCAGATCACCGCTCCTTGTCCAATGGCATGGGAGGCGATAAACATAAAAACAAAAATCGGTAAATAAGCACTACTGATCTGACCACCTGAAAACGAATAGGCAATTAAAACCAGGGAAACGATATATCCCACAGATCCCGTGTACATCAATTTTTTACGACCGATCCGATCGATTAAAAATAAGCCCAGCATGGTCGCTACCATATTAACCGCGCCGATACCGACGGTGGAAAGCAGGGCACTTTCGGCACTGATACCGGCCATTTCAAATATCCTGGGGGCAAAATAAATAATGGCGTTGATCCCTGATAGCTGATTGAACATCGCAATAAAGATTGCTAATAAGGTTATTTTTAGGTATTTAGCATGAAACAACGCTGAAAAACTCACTTTAAGCCTGTTGAGCTTTTTCTCTTCCAGTGCTAGCCGAATGGCTTCCGAAACCCCTTCCGGGTCGGTGCGCTTCAAAATCCGCTCGGCGTTTTCAAAGTCGTCCCTTTTGGCAATTAACCATCGGGGACTCAGCGGTACCCTTAATACCAACAAGGTATAGATGAGTGCTGGAATGGCTTCCACGCCCAACATCCAGCGCCAGCTATCTACAGCGATGCTTGTATCGATCAGGTAATTAGAAAAATACGCTACCAGAATACCGAAAACCAGATTAAACTGAAACAGGGCCACCAGTTGACCTCGATTTTTTGCGGGTGATATTTCACTGATATACATCGGGGCTACTACCGAAGAAGCACCTACTCCTATGCCTCCGATGAAACGGAATACCATAAACGAATAGACTTCCGGTGCCAATGCGGAACCGAGTGCAGAAATGAAGTACAAGACACCAATGCCTATCAACGATGATTTTCGCCCGTAACGATCGGCAGGAATGCCTCCAAATAAAGCACCGATCACCGTGCCGTACAGGGCAATGGCCACCGCCATGCCATGGCTCCAGTCACTCAGTGCCCAAACTTCCTGAATCTGTCTCTCCGCACCTGAAATAACGGCGGTATCAAAACCGAATAAAAATCCTCCCAATGCCGCAACAACGGAAAGAAATAGTACATAACTGTTGATTTTCATAAAGTAATTACTAACGATAATAACCTTTAAATCTAAACAGATATGTGCTTTTTAAAAAGGGAAAGCAGAATTTATCTCGAAATAGAAAGTGAAAAGAGAAGTTGGTCAGGGTGGATGCCCCTGGTTTTTATTTACCAATAAAAATCCGGTAGTAAAATTGGAGTTGCATGAGCATGTCGGACTTGATTCTTTTCTGCTGTTGATCATTACCTTCCAGTTCGGAAAACGGGCTTACAACTAGCGTTGCTTCTACCCCGATGTCAGCATCTGACCTCAAATCCTTGTAAATACCCACTCTGAAGGGAATGTAGATTCCAGAGTCGGAAGCAGGATACGTCTCGGTTCTTCTGGAAGGATCATTTACTATTAATTTCTCATCGGTCCTTTGGGAATAATAATACCCCAGACCTAATCCGGTATAAACCTTGATCAATGAAGGCAGGTAGCCGCTCTGATTAGGGTTGATATGGTAAATGGGCATGACATCTGCAAAAAAGATATTTCCTTTGAAGGCATGAGGCAAATTTGATTCGGCAATTTTGTCTATTTGTTCCATATTGTAGAAGTCGCCGCTATTTACCATTTGCCAGCCGACTGTTGCTTTTACATCAAAGAACGTTTCAATTTTTTTGCTATAATCCAAACTCAGTACAGGAAGCACCTTAAATTTGAACTTGCTATGAACGCCCGTATTGTCTCCGTACATCTTAGCTGGGCCGATACCAATGCCAAGCCGGTCTGTCCTGTTATCCTGAGCAAAGGAGGGTAGCGAAAAAAAGAATGAGATACCGACAAAAGTTAATAAAACTGTTTTCATTCGAGCTTAGGTTTTAACTTGCAAATTAGTAAAATCACCTCAATGTATAAAAGAATCTGTATTTTAAACCTTGAAATAGAATTTTTGGTTTAAATTTAAGTAAATTTCTTTCGATTCATTGCGTATTGATAGGTACGTGATTCGGTGTATTTTGGATTTCCTATAGCTAGTAAGATTTAAAGTACATTCTTGAATCAGAATGGTTGAGGTGAGTGCGAAATTTAGCAGTGGAAAATAGGCTTATGAGCAACAGCATTTTTTCTGATAGTGAATTTGAGCACTATAGCCGGCATTTTGCGTTGCCCGGATTCGGTCCTGAGGGCCAGGAGAAGCTAAAAAAATCCCGGGTGTTGGTCGTTGGTTCCGGCGGTTTGGGAAGTCCCCTGCTCTTGTACCTGGCCGCGGCAGGGGTGGGACAGATCGGAATTATAGATTTCGACCGGGTAGACCCTTCTAACCTTCATCGGCAGGTGCTTTTTGATGGATCCCAGATCGGCGAGGCAAAGGTATTGGCGGCAAAAAAGAGGCTTGAAGGCATCAATCCTTATATACGGGTTGAAACCTACGAGCAGCGGCTAACCTCGGACAATGCCCTGGAAATTATATCCGGATACGATGTGGTGGCAGACGGGACGGATAATTTTCCAACCCGGTACCTGGTAAATGACGCTTGTGTATTGACTGGAAAACCCAATGTGTACGGTTCGGTCTATCAATTCGAAGGCCAGGTAGCAGTATTTAATTACCGGGACAAAGAGGGAAATATGGGGCCGAATTACCGCGATTTGTATCCCAGTCCGCCACCGGCAGGGTTGGTGCCCAACTGTGCAGAAAGTGGTGTCCTGGGAGTGCTTCCGGGGATTATTGGTAGCATGCAAGCACTGGAGGTTATCAAAATCATAACCGGAGTTGGAGCGGTTAGCAGTGGAAAAATAGTTCTTTTTGATGCCCTGACTCTAGTCAGTAGGAACTTTTCCATCAAGAGGAAGAGCGGAAACCCCCTGAACGGTGAACGGCCCACAATCAAAAAATTGATCGATTACGAAGCGTTTTGTGGGATCAATACGGCATACAAAGTGAAGCAGCTTTCCGTCGAGGCTTTTCGGTCGTTACAAACCCAAGGCGAAAAATTCCAGTTAATTGACGTTAGGGAACCCTATGAATACGAACGGTCCAACCTAGGTGGTGAGTTGGTGCCATTGGCAAGCATTGATTCCTACGCAAAACAGATTGCCAGGGACAAAAAAGTGATCGTCCACTGTGAAATGGGGGGGCGGAGTGAACAGGCCATCAAGCAGCTGGAAGATAATTTTGGGTTTTCCAATCTGTTTAATCTGCAGGGAGGCATCAAAGCTTACCTGGCCAACTACCAGGAGGACTAGGCCTTAATATAAGGGTTCTGAGAAAACGAGGGCACATCGTTTCTATTGTCCCTCCTCTTCCTCAGGACTCGGGTTCTCCAGGGGTTTGAAGTTATCCGGGATGGCAGGGTTAAGCTCCTCATCATCTTTTTCATACGGAAAGATCTCCACGATCGGACTTTCGCTTACTTCAGGCACGTTAAAACTAACCAGCATGTTGTTCAGGCTCTCGTAAATTCGTTCGTAGGCCTCTTTTACATGGTGGGCAGTGACGAGCATGTACTGGGTCACCTTTTTTTCCTTGCCACTATCTGCATCTGCTACGATGTAAGTAATCTTGCATTTGTGCCAAACGTCAATATCATCGTAGAAAAACACGTCCACAATATTGCTTTTGCCGATACTCGTTACCTGAAAGTCGCCTCGGATAACGCTGCCGAGCATGTCGTATATGCGGGCTTCTGCCTCCGTAAAGGACACGGCATCTACCAGGTATTGCTCGGATACATTTTTGAGCAAGCCCTGCTCGTTTTCTTTGGCATATTTTACTTTACACAAAAACCAGGTTCTCATAATTCGTTCGCTTCAGAATTGCTTTAGAGCTACGAAGGTAAACCGAAATCCCTAAAACAAAAAAAGGTTTTTTTCAAATCGTTTGGAACCCCTCCCAATAGGGGAATCCCTTACTTTTTTGTCAAATCATTCGCTTTTTTACAGAAGTTCTTGAAAATTCAGCTTATTTTGGTGCTTTTCCAACCACCGATTGCCAGTGATGAATGTATCAGGGAATGCCAGTGGCGTATCTGCTGCCAATAATGTTGGTCTTATTTTGGGACCTTTACTGTTTGCTGTATTTTTTGTCGGGGAGTATGCTGCGATCTGGACCTTGGGTGAGAGCGGAAGCGTCATTGCGCTCGGCGTTTGGATGTTGTGTTGGTGGGTGACAGAAGCCGTACCGATTCCTGTTACGGCCCTATTGCCCATGATTTTATTGCCCTTGATGGGCGTTTTTGATATGAGTGAAGCGACGGCTCCCTATGCCAATCCCATCATTTATTTGTTTATGGGAGGGTTTATCATTGCCCTGGCGATGGAACGCAACCAATTGCACCTGCGGATTGCATTAAACCTGATTAAATTCACCGGTACCCGACCGAATGGGATCATTCTGGGTTTTCACCTGGCAACCCTGTTTTTGAGCATGTGGATTAGTAACACGGCCACTGCTGTGATGATGTTGCCCATTGCCCTGTCCATTTTGCAGTTAATTCAAGCTACCAATCCGGATCTGGCCGGGAAAAAGGGCTATTCCAATTTTGCCTTTGCCCTGATGTTGGGCATCGCCTATGCTGCTAATATTGGCGGGGTGATCACCATTATCGGCACCCCTCCCAATGTGGTTTTAGTAGGATACATGCAGGAATTGTACGGGGTATCCATCGATTTCAGTCGCTGGTTATTGGTTGGTTTGCCGATTGGTCTTATCATGGGCTTGTTGATGTATGTGCTACTGGTAAAAGTGGCTTATCCCAATAAACTGGGGCATATTGCCGGGTCAGCGAAAGTCATACAGGAGCAGTTGCATGCGCTGGGGCCGGTGAGTACTGCCGAAATCCGGACCGCGGGGGTGCTGGTGATGACGGCACTACTCTGGATTCTCCGGAATCCCTTAAACAAACTTTTGCCTAATGCTTTTTTGAACGATACCATTATTGCGATGATAGGGGGCGTGTTGGTGTTTCTAATCCCGGCATCGCGCCTTCAAGGTAGGAGGTTGCTGGATTGGAAGAGCATGCAGCGGCTTCCCTGGGGGATTTTACTGCTTTTTGGGGGAGGGATGTCTCTGGCTAAGGGCATGGAAGCAGTCGGGATCATTCAGGGTATTGGTGGGTACATTTCCGAAAATCAATGGTTTTCCATAGCGGTACTGGTACTGGCCCTCACAGCCGTTTCCTTGTTTTTAACCGAAGTGATGAGTAATGTAGCACTGGTAACGATTTTCCTTCCGGTGGTCATGGGGATTGCCAATGGGTTGGGGGAGGAGGTATTGTTATTTGCGATACCTGTGACCATGGCCAGTAGTTTTGCCTTCATGCTTCCCATTTCCACTCCTCCCAACGCCATTCTGTTTAGTAGCGGGTATATTGGCATGCGGGAAATGATGAAAGTAGGCATCGTATTGAATTTGCTTGCAATACTCTTGCTATGGATTGCTGCCTATTCGCTGATTTATTGGGTATACGTGCGTTGAGGTCATGAATTTGCCTAATACCGCTGAGAATTTAAGAAATGTCCTGGCTTTCGGTTCTGAAAGTCAGCTCCTCCAGTACCAGTCCTACGGCAGGTGGTTTTGGGCATAAGGGACTTTTTTCAGTACTTTGCAAGGCTTTTTCAAGCCTATCCAGGCTAAGTTCACCGTTGCCAAGCATAAAAAGGGATGCTGCCATTCTTCTCACCTGATGCATCAGAAAACCCGCTCCTTTTACCCTAAATACCCAGGTGTTTTCTGCTGGAAGCCAGTGTAAATCCTGCTCTACGGGAAGGATAGCAGCGTAATCGATTTGCCGGATAAAGTTTTCGGTATTTCTCCCGGGGCTGCAAAACCTGCGGAAATCATGTTCCCCTTCAAAAACAGCGGCTCCCTGTGTCATGGATGTTATATCCAGCGCTTTTCCTCCATAAGCCAGGTTTCCTGCCAGAAAAGGATGGGGTTTTTCACCATTAGCAAAATAATAGCCGTACTGCTT
>JAWLFL010000180.1:0-7787 GCA_041685605.1 Cyclobacterium sp.
TTCCTGGTTCCTCCGAAAGGTGAAAATGACCATTTTTTACTTCCGGAACAAGCAGCGCAATGGTCGCTAGTACGCCAACGACAGGCTTTAAAAACTCCAACAGGGCCCCTTCACCGGCAGCAGCTAAAAACTGTGCATTGTAATAAGAAGAGCCTCCCCCACTGAATTGAAGGTTTTTCTTTTTTGCAAGTTTGGCAATAGAAAGCCAACCCTTTACACTATTTATATGGCCGGCAATGGGCTGTAAATGCTTGACACCGGCTTTTACCAGAGATGGAAATACCTTTTCCGTACGTTCCGATTCACCATAAGAGATAGGAATCAATGTGGATGAACACAAGGTCTCCATTTCCACCAATGCTGCCGAGTGAATGGGCTCTTCCAACCAGGCCAGTTCCAGAGGGACTGCTTCTTTGCAAAAGCTCATTGCTCTTCCCAATTCCATACATTGATTGGCATCGGCAGCCAGGCCCATATCGTCTCCTATGGTGTCTCTGACAAAGGCAATGCGTTCGAGATCTTCGGTTACGGAGGTATCAAAACCACCAAATTTCATTTTTAAAATATCATAGCCTTCTTCTTTGAATTCCAGACATTGTTCCTTTAGTTGAGTGCCTTTTATATTTACTCCACAACCACTTGCATAGGCTTTCACGACCGGGTTATTTGATCCCAAATACCTGTACAGCGGTAAGCCTTTTCTCTTTGAAAACAAATCATAAAAAACCCTGTCCAAATGCCCGAGGGCCATAGCCGCTCCACCCCTGAATCCTTCATTACGGATATTCCAAAAGAGTCTGTGATGTAAATCCGAATATTTCAATTTTGGGCTGTCTAATAAAATGGGTATAAAAATCAATTTCAAAATGTCCAGGCACAATCCAGGGAATTCGCATTCTCCGGTGTTTCCTTCGTCATCGGTTATTTTTAGGAAAACCGGTGCATAGGAGTTGAACGGTCCCATGGTAGCATCGTAAAAAGGGGTTTTGAAAATGATTGGTTTTATACTCCTTAATTGAATTTCTCGGATTTTTACAATTTCATTGTCCGCAATATATTCATTAGCCGAACCCGGGGATTCAAATTTGTTCATATTATTTGTTCGATTATACGGTTAAATAGTTTTTCATCAAGTTGACCCGTCTCGTAATCTTTTAATGTGGACTTAAGCTCTAACATGTTTTTCGCACCTATTACCATAAAATCTATTTCGTAAATAGACATCATAAACCTATGCGCCAAAGAAGTAAGTGGCATGTCAGATTGCTCAGCCAGGCTATTCGCCATCCGGGCATTTTCAATCACCCGCTGTGGCAACCAATCGGGTCTTTGACTGGCGAGTAAGGTATAGCTGTTTCCCAATAATCCCATATGCAGGGGACTGCCCTGATAAATCACCATATCCTGTTGGGATAGAAAGGGGATATCAGTATCCATACCATCTATACAACAGGCATCCAGGTTATTATAGCCCATAACAACATCAAAAAGTCCTTTTCGAATATATTTAAAATATACGGGAGGAGGCATTCCTCCAAAACCAATTCTCTCCGCGTCCCCCTGTTTTTTCAATTGGACCATAAAATCAACTACCGCGGGGATTTGGGCTAAGGGTACCTTTTCCGCTTCATGTAAAAATAGTAGATCCAGCTTTTCCCGACCAAGTAATTCCATGCTTCTTGCCACACTTTCCCGCATGGCACTGACATCGTAATTGTTGATACTATCCTCAGCACTTTCTCCTTTTAATCGTCCTACTTTGGTACTCAGGAAAGGTTTAGCACCTTTCCAACGCCTTAAAGCCTTCCCAACAAATTCTTCAGACCTGCTGTAGGCCGGCGCAGTATCTATTCGATCGATACCATTTTCCAGCGCATATAAAATGGTTGCTATTGATTCCTCTGGATCAACCTCACCCCAAACGCCCCCCAATCCTGCGGCACCAAGTACCATGCCGACAGGATACTTATTTTCTCGATAGCCGGGTTTTCTTTTCTTCATTTTAGGTGAAAATTAATAATCTTCATTTCTACTTCCTGCAGCTTACCATTTGTTCTCATGCCTATTGCTGTCAGACATTCCATTTTCCGTCAAATCTTTTGTCTTATTATTTTCAAAATCTATTTTTTTAAAACTATAGAAAATGTTCAAATCAATTACCCAATCACCATTTATTCCTGCTAGCTGGAAAGGATCATCGGGATAATAGTTCGTTTGCCCCCACATGCATGGTATTTAGTTTTAGGATCTCTTTAGCCATTAATTCCACTTTCTCGTGGTTTCCAAGCCCTTTTTCCGCCAGGGCAATCAAGTACCTTGCTTCCCACTCATTTCTTTTTTGCAAGTCTTCATCAAAGACCAATAAAAGGGGGAGGGAAGTTGCAAAATAATCAATTGAAACCTTCTCCTTTAATTTCGATTGGCCAAAAGATTTCAATGCTTCAAACAAGCTATACGCTTGTCTATTTTTCCCCAATTCCTTCAGTGATAAAGCTTTGAAATAGGTCATTTCGGAGTGTTCGCTTACGGCCATCTCAATAAAATCCCCCTGTTCTGATTCACTTCTGGCAAAATACGAATTGGCTTCTTCTGCTTTCCCCAGAGCTTTCAATGTCAATCCTTTAAAATAATTAATATGACTTTTAGCCTGAAGAGGATGGTACTTTTCCCCCAGATTGTCAGGGGTATTTTCGGCCTTTTGAAAAAAATGGAGTGCCTCTTTAGCATTTCCCTTTTTTAATTCATTTTCACCCAGTTTTATACAAGCAAACGTATATTGGCGCAGCACCCGGCCTTCACCACCCTCCCATGGATGAAACCGCCTATTTTCCAATAAGTCTAGGGCTTCTGAATACCGCATTGTAAAATTATACAGTGCGGCCAATTCTACGCTAAAATCATCGCGGGTCAGGATTTTCTTTTTGTGTGGTTCCAGTAAGCGTAGCCTTTCATCTGGAGAATCATTCATCTTTTTTCGCAATTGGTCAAATTCAAACATGATCCGAATGTCGTCCGGTGAAAGTTGAATGGCTTTTTCAAAGGCTTTTCGAGCCTTTTCGCCTTCTTCCCGTTGATTCCAGTAAGCTATGCCTAGATTTCTAAATAGTGGGCCATATTTCATATTTTCTGCTGCTTTTTCCCAGACCTTAATGGCTTTTTCATGCCGCTTTTTATCGTAATAATAATTACCCAACCCGTAGGCTGCAATCGCTACATCCCCTTCTTGAAGAATGGCCCACTCCAATACATTCTGTTCCTGTATTCTTGAAGGAAATAAATAATCAGGGTTTAATCCGGCAGCGGATTTCAGAATGGTCCTTGAGGTTTCATGCTGATTAATTCTTGAAAACAACCATGCCAAAATAAAAGCTGTCATTGAACTTTTTTTCATTGGATTGGGCACCACACATTCCTTCACGTCCGACCGGTGGTGAGATTCTATCAACCTAATTGCTTCCTCGTAGAAGCCTGCTTCCACATAATCGAAGGCGATGTCGATTACGGTCTGCGCGTCATTTCGACTGGAATTTAGAAATGGGTCAAAATCATTTGTCAGCATGCCCTTTTCAAACCGTGCCCATTGGTCAAGCGGGTCAACTTTCAATAAATCATCCAAAACTTGGCTGGCCTGCTCCGGCTTGCCTTGATGCCTTTTAACGACTGCTTTAATAATATACGCTTTATTATTCTGCCGATTGGTGTCTAGCGAGTATTCGATGTGCATTTGGGCAGCATCAAAATCTTTACGTCGGCAGTCAATGGCAGCCAGTAAATAATATGCGGCAGCACGCCAGGCAAAATTCCAAGTAGATTTGTAAAGCAATTTGTAGGCTTCATTGATCTTTTCCCCTTGCAAGCAACTTAAGCCGGCAAAATAGTGTGCCTCACCCGTTTCTGGGTTAGGGTGGTACCGAGTCAGTATAGAAGCAGCCTTCAGGAGATAATTTTCCGCATCATTAAAAATACCACGCTTAAGCAGTGATTTCCCAAAGGCTAAACAGGGTCGGTAATCATTCGGGTTTTTTCGTATACCTTCCAGCCAATAAGCCTCCGGGTACCGGGTGGGATGACGGTATAACTCCAAATGCTCTGCTATCAGATTCAGCTCATCGGTATCCTCCATCCCGCCAGCCAAGGGTGGTTCTTTCGCCAAGGGGCGATTTCTTGTTTTTGAAAATTCCCCCTTGTGATAAGCCAGCAACTCATTTCCTGATGGGTCAGTGATTGTCAACGACGAGAAATTCTCCTGACCCGGTCGAATGGAAATCTCATTGTTTTGCCAGGGGGATTCGGGTGAAACTTCCACGTTTTCAAAAATCCTTACTTCACTCCCAGTTCTAAGGATAATCCGTAATCTTTCCATTTTTTTTGAAGATGCCACCCCCAAATCCAATTGATTTCCTTCCAAGGTTTCCAGGCGAATGGCCAAATCCCGGTTTGCATTTTGAACGGGTCCTAGTTTTTGGTACCCCCACCAAAAATGAGAAAATGTCTTGGTTTCAAAAGGTGCCAAATAAGCAAAATCGGGCTGGTTATCGGTATAAACTCCAGTCATCAGCTCTAAATAGGGCCCACCGTGGTCTGTCAGTTCTCGATCCCAGGCCTGACCGAACGCTGCATTTCCCCAGGTCCATTGCTTTTTTCCGGGGGCTATATGACGATTGGAGACTTGTATAAGCCCCCCATTGGCATCGTGGTCGTACCCACCAAAAAAATCATACCCGGTCTCGCAAACCATGTAACTTGTGGGCACCGGAATATCATCGTATCGGCGCAGGTCATTCCTCCCGTTACGTTGGTGATAGGGGACACCGTAATAGTAATTATTAGCGTATGGAAAGCTGCTCATTGCCCTAACGGCATGATCCGCCACATAATGGACATCTGTAGGGAAAAAGCTTTCGTAATTGGCATGGGCTTTTACGGCCACGTTTGCCCACCACAAAAATGATTGCACATGAGGTGTGCGGTTGAACAATCGGGCCCGTAGTTCAATCAATGCACTGCCAGGACTTAGCCGGATGCCGTGCATTCCTTTCAATCGGTTCATCGGATCGTACTCAGACATCCAGATCGTTTTAGAACCATCGGATTCTTCCTCACAAAAAACGTCGCAAGGGAGATAAGTTCCGGGCCGGTGGTGCTGCGGCCAGTTAAATTCCACTCCGCCACTGATCCAAGGCCCCGCCAAACCAACGAGGGCAGGCTTAATCACATCCTGCCGGTAAATCAAGTCGTAGTTGTTAATGGTTTTGTTCTGCGCTTTAAATATTCGACCGCCGATTTCAGGAAGCATTTCCAGTCTTACAAATTCATTCTCCAATGTTGCAACCTGGTACTCCACTTCCCTCTTATCATCGATCAACTTGTCGATAATCGGAATCGGATAAACTTTGCCATTGGATCCCTGGTAAACCCGCTTTTCAAAGAAAACAGGGTTGACTTCGGGCTTACCCAGTCCGTAGGTCGGGATTGATTGCTGGTTTATTTGGGCAAAAACCGTATTTCGCATAGTAATGGTTTTAATGATTAACTCTTATTGATATCCAATGCCGCCTTCATATACCCCATGGCGTAGGCCATTCCGGCATACCAAGAACCTTCGCAACTCATTTGCGGAGTATGGTCTGGTATCAGAACGCCATCAAAATGGTTCTTCTTTAAAATATCCAGCACCTTGAGCATTTCTATATCTCCTTCATCGATAAAAACCTCCCTGTAATTAGGTACTTTACCTTTTGTATTACGGAAGTGAATATAAGCAATCTTGTTTTGCTTACTGTACTGTTCGGTTGCTTCATATACCGTTCCATCGGTCATTTCCGAAATGGATCCCAAACAGAATTCCAGGCTATTGGAGCTGCTTGGATGCATATCAATCAATCGTTGATACATGTGTGGCTGATAAACCAACCGAGGAGTATTCCTGATAATGGGCATAGGTGGGTCATCTGGATGTGCGGCCATTTTTACTCCAGCCTCCTCAGCTACGGGTAGAATATTATCCAGGAAATAGTGTAAACGATCCCAAAGAGTATCATGAGTGATGGAGGGCATATTTCCTTTCGGGGCACGCTCATCATAAACCATGTTCCAAACCATACCATTGGGTATGGGTCTTTCATCTACAGAACCTTCCATTCCAACGGAAACAGCTCCACCACGGGCAAAAGGTTTTTCCACCCTGCTTGCTACCCCTGCCAGTGAAAAATTATATCCAAATACAGGAATGCCTGCTCTCCCTACGATGCGAATTTGTTCTTTAATTAGCTCCATCTGTTCTTCTTTTTTGGAACCATCCAATAGAATGTCATGCCACATGGCAGGGTCGAAATTTTCAATGGCATACCATTCCAATCCATTTTTGTTTATGGCTGCCTTAATTTCCAGTAATTCTTCCAGCGACCAGATTTTTCCATTCCCAGCTTTTCCCCATCCATCTTTTGAACCGATAGGCTGGTTGGCACTGCTTTTATCATTGTCCGCATTTCCAAAATAATCAACCAAGTGCACCACAAGATGAGTAGCTCCACATTGTTTCGCAAATTTGTAGTGTTGCTCGTTTAGCATGTGTCGATATAATCCAAATCCTAATTTCATGACTTGTAGAAGATTAAATTAAAAACCAATAGCGTTTCCACCGTCAACGGGTAAACATACACCTGTTATAAACTTTGAAGCATCAGAGGCAAGAAAAATGGCGGCATGCCCGATTTCATCCGGAGTGCCCAAACGCCTCATTGGGGTGCGCCCCATCACTTTTTGTTTACGCTCAGGATCTTTTTCCATCACCTTGTTCAACATTTCCGATTCGATAAATCCCGGGGCAATGGAATTGATCCTTACCCCAGAGTATGAAAATTCCGAAGCCAGCGAACGTGATAATCCAAGAAGAGCTGTTTTGGAACTGCTGTATGCCGCTACCTGTGGCAAGCCATAAAGTGCAGACATTGAACTTATATTAATAACAGAACCCTTTCCACGGGGAATCATCTGTTTTAAAACTTCTCGCGATAAGGCAAAGACGCTGTTAAGGTTGATGTCTATAACTTCCTGAAAGGTTTCATCTGCTGCTTCAAGCGATGAAACTTTGCTGTGCATACCGGCGTTGTTTACCAGAATATCGATGGATCCGATTTTTTTTTCTATTTGCCGGATTAAAGCAGGATGACTGTTTTTATCGGTTACATCATTTTGAATCACAAAACAATTTTCACCCAGTTCATTCCGGGCTTCCTGAAGCTTTCCCTGATTACGGCCGGTAATAACAACCTTCGCTCCTGAATGAATAAACTGCCGGGCAATTCCAAAACCAATGCCTGAGCCTCCGCCAGTTATCAAAGCAAGCTTCCCCTTTAAACTAAAAACATTATCCATTTTCTATTCTTTTCTTTTGTTAATTATAAATCAAAATATTTATTCGCATTGTTATAGCTGATATCCTCGACCATTTTCCCCAGGAAATCAATATCTCTTGGTAGTAATCCTTTTTCTACATCATCTCCGATCAAATTACACAAGATTCTCCGGAAATATTCATGCCTCGAAAAGGACAGAAAACTTCTGGAATCTGTGAGCATACCGACAAAGCGACTCAAAAGCCCCTGATTGGAAAGCACATTGATTTGCTTTTCCATACCATCTTTCTGATCTAAAAACCACCAACCGGATCCGTATTGTATTTTTCCGGGAATTGTCCCATCCTGAAAATTGCCCACCATAGTAGCAACCATCTCATTATCTTTGGGGTTTAAGTTATAAATGATGGTTTTGGTAAGTTTGTTTTT
>JAWLFL010000181.1:0-4917 GCA_041685605.1 Cyclobacterium sp.
CTGATCCTAAAAGAAGGCATAGCTGGTGCAGGCAGCTCCGCTGGTAGGGCTGAACCTTCACCCCGCCAATCTATTTTTAGGTACTCATTTACCGGGGACACGGCGTCGAATTGATTCCAAAGGGTGTTGAGAAAGCTGCTGTCAATCTGATGGAGGCGGGCAATGTCCTTTTGGGTTTCGGTCATATAATAGTTGCCATCGGCCTCTATCAGGTCAGGATAACTTATTCTAATCAAGGGGTCATCATCGTAAAGCAGGATTTCGGGTTGACTCCATAGTATGATTTTCCCATCATCCCCATCTACTTCCTTCCCTCCTGCTATCCACACGGGATTTCTGTCATTGTAGCCAATGGATCCCGGATTGGGGTGTTCGCTGATAAATCTGCCCCCATGATTGTGAAACCAATACAGAAACTTTCCGTTTTCGCATTTCCAGGCAAAATTGGCTGCCCGGGGATGCTTCATCAACCGGCCGTCTTCATACCTCATGTACTGCGGAGGACCCCAGGTTTTGCCCTGATCCCGGCTGTAACTGTATACCGGGTGCCCGTCCAAAGATCGATACACCACAAAGAAGGAACCGTCACTTAAGACCGAATAGCTATGTTCGGCAGCTATTGGACCACCATTTTCTGGCGTTCTCAGGCCAATATCCCCCTCAGGCAGGGTTTGCCAAACAGCCCCATTGGGATCGGCTACGGTAAATAAATCCTCACTCTTTAACAATACCCCTTCATTGGAGGTGAAAAATCCGTTTCCAAAGCCGCCTACTTTCGTCAGCGGAACAAAGGCAGTCCCGTTATGTGAAAAGGCTTTACCAACGTTCCAGAAAAAGCGGATATCCCCCTGATAGGGATTATTTCGGTCGATTTCGAATTCACGTACCGGAATGGTATACCTGCCTTCCGACCAGGATTGTCCATGATCGTCAGAATACTTGAAAACGAAGTAGCCCTGACTGTCCACCCTTCTCACGATACCGTCTTTGTAGGGAGGATCCTCCCCTTTCACCTCCCTGAGATTGTCGGTATTGTGGTTATAAAATACAAATACCCGGCCTGAAGGAGCTTTCAAAAGCACCGCATAAGAAGCCTCAGGGCCATCTGCGGGCTCTATTTCTACCCTATCTTCCCAGGTAAGGCCCTGGTCAACACTTCGCTGGCTGATGATATGCTGTCCACTGGCGCCCTCATGCCCGGCTCCGGTAGTCATCACACATAACCAGGCTCCGTCATCGGTTTTTACGATATAGGGCTGGTCACTATAGCTTTTGTCAGGAATGACCAAGCCATTTTCAATATTTCTCCAATCGGTTGCCTGGGCTAACGCAGAAGCTGCATTGCCTGCAAACGTCCCAAATAACAGGGCAACGAAAAGGCTATAGATGGGGCTTAATTTTGTGTTCATAGGGTCAAAAAAAAACTAACTACTACGCATCAATAAATGGCTTACTAGTTAAGATAAAAAATGGGTAAAGCCGAAATTTATGCGCTGAAAAATGAAAAAAACATACGGATTGAGGACAAATCCCCCGGCCCTCCGCCGCGGCGGAGGGATTTCGGTAACGGTCGGAATTCTAGGTACGTTCGGTTTACCGGCAACGGTATTAACGAGTAGTTTTTTCAGTCCGCTTAAATGGCCCCTATTCAACTTCAATCATGCATTTCAGCAAATCCCCCTTAATAAGGGGGTGCAGGGGGATTTTTTCGTCCCCATCTATGCGCTTACGATTTTGATACGATTTTTCGTCCGTAAATCCCCCTTGCCCCCTTTGAGAAAGGGGGATTTCGTTTACAGTCGGACTTCTAGGTACGTAAATTCCAGCCAGCTCCCGTATATTATGAACAGTGCTGACCTTTTCTAATTCAGCCGTAAGCCTGTTCCAATTCTGCCGTAGGCCGAACGAAGACAAATCCCTCCGCCGCGGCGGAGGGACTTCGTTTACTGATATCCCATATGTGCTTATCCCGAAACCGCTTTAATTTGACCTAAATTCAATCAATTAAACTTTGATTAAAAAAGCTAAACCTTGATTTAAGAAACTAAAATTACGTTTAAAAATAAAATATCAACTCACTAATAATCTATTACTTATACTATTTTTACGCGCTTGAGCTATTTTGGTCTAGCTGAAAACCGGGGTAGTTCGTTACAATCCTCGCTTAATAAATGCCAGTAAATCAGCCATCTCTTCCACGCTGATTTGATTTTCCAATCCCTGGGCCATCCCTGAAACTGGAAGGGCTTGCATGGCGGAAATTTCCGACCGGGAAATGGTCCGGGTTAAACCGGCAGCCTGCACTAGCTCAATGGCAGTGGTTGTTTCATGGGAAATGATTCCCTGTACGGCCTCACCATCGGAAAGCTCAATCTGCCAAAGGTCATAGCCATCCGCTATGGAAAGGTTGGGATCCAGGATGTCCATAAGAATACTTTCATAACGTCGGTTTCGAAGGGAGGCCAGGTCGGGACCGTACACCTCTCCTCTCTCCTCGGTCATTTGATGACAAATGGAACAATTCTCTTCGTAAACCTGCAGGCCTTTTTCAGGGATGCCTTCCAGCTTAAGGGCAGCCTGGAACGAACGAATGACATCCTCTCTTTCACTTTCCGAAGGCACCAGCAAAGCCCTGGCCTTATCCCGGATGGCCGGGTCTTTTTGGTTCATTAAAAAGACTGTGTTGCCCCAGGGAATGTGGCTGGGCAAGACGGTTCCCGCCTCCAATCCATCCAATAGCCGCTGCATCCGAGTTGGACTCTTTAAAAGCGAAGCAACTGCGGTATTTCTTACCTCCGGGGTGAGTCCCTTCCATCGCTCCATCAAAAAGTTAGCATATCCTCCATCGGCGGTATTGCTTAAATAGGACAGTACTTTCTGCTGCAACCTAACCGGCTCTTGTGGTTGAATCAATTGCTTTAATTCTTGGGATGCATTTTCGGGCTGAAAAAGTCCCATAATCCGCAACCCAACCAATCGATCCTCCTCCTTCGCAGAAGGGTTTAGCGTAATTTCGAATGCCTGATGGATTAATTCGTTTTGTGCCGGGATTTCGGGTATCGGTCCCAGGGACACTAAATCAATAAATGCATTTTTTAGTGGTAGGGAGGAAATGGTGGGGAGCTGCAAGATAATTGCTTGCTGCAGGTCTTCCCAGCCCTTTCCCGAAGGAAGGGAATGTTGCAAACCGGAAGCCATGCCCTTAATAATAAAAGGCTCCCAACCTGCTGTAGAATAACTTGCCTGGACTAATGGTGTTATTTTGATCTGTACTGCTTCAAATCCATCCCTTGCCGCCTGCATGCGAGCGGCTTTCTCAATCATCTCATTGTATCCGGGCTGATCGGCACGGTACCCGCTGATCAGTTCTTCCAGTATATCCTCCTGATTCCCTAACGGTGCGGCCAACACGGCCAGTTGCACCCATTCATCGTCCATATCCTTTTTTAGAACGGCCATACGGGTAGCAAATGCCCAATCTTCTGAAATAGTGCTCAATGTGTTTACCAACTGAAACCTAACCTTGGGATCCGGATCATCGACCATAGCCCTCAACTCTAAATCCCAGGCTACCAGTTTCTCCGGAAAAAACTCCGCTAATTTCAAGGCATTTTTCCGAACCCCTGCCTCCGGATCTTGCAATGCTTCTTTCACCTGTTCTGCCGGCAATTTACCCAAACCATGCAAGGTCCATAGGGCATGAAGGCGGCCCAGTGGCTGGCTTGCATTTCCAGCAAGTTCCATCAATTCCCCGGGAAGGGGATTCGGCTTTCGCTCCACCAAAATTCGTTGTGCATTGGATCGCCACCAATGGTTGGGATCCGATAACTTTTCGATTAAGGCTTGATCCGTAAGCTGCTCCAAATCAATGGACTGGGACCAATCGGCCTTTCCCGACCCCTTTGGACTGATTCGGTAGATTCTGCCTTTATCCGTTCCCTCATAAAGCGCTCCGGATTGCGTCACTTCATCCGCCATCCATTCCGGATGTTCGATGATTTTTCGGTGGTAGTCCAGCAAGTATAAAGCACCATCCGGCCCCAGATACATATTGACCGGCCTGAACCAGGCATCCCGGGATCGAAGAAATTCACTTCGCTGATATAATTTGCTCCCCGTAAAGGTGGCCCCTTTTTCATGTAAAATATCTGCGTGAACCAGATTACTAACGGGTTCTGCCGTAAAGATCACTTGATCAAATGGTTCGGGGAATGCTCCTCCCAAATAAGGGGTGATCCCACAAGCAGAGGTCATGACCCCGATATCCGTCAAAAGCTGATGTTCGGGATCATCCGTGATGGGATATACCTCCGCGGCATTACCGTGATCGGATACGGATTGGGTGACATTGCTAATCGGAAAAAAAGGGTTTTTACCCAAATACCTGGCCGGAAGTACTTCGTGAATCAAATGGTTATTGTTATTGATCAGAAATCGTTCCCCCCATTTATCCGTGGCATGGCCAAATTGCGTCCGGCTCGCCAAACGCTCCAACCCGGATCCATCCGGCTTGAATCGAATGCTTCTGCCACCTGCATTGACGGGCAGTTGGGGTCCCTCCGGGAGAAATGGAAAGTGGATTTCACTGCCTTTATCACCCAGTTTTTCCGTAAACATTACCGTGGAAACTGCCGGTTCATGGCCCAGGTAAATCCAATTGTCCAACCCGTAGCGGGGACTATTTACGTTATGCTGGGGATTGGAGCGGGCAAATCCTGTTAAGATCACCTCCCGCTTATCTGCAATTCCATCCTCATCCGTATCCTCCAGGTATAGCACATTTGGCGGGTCTGTCACCAACACCCCCTTTTTCCAAGCCATAATACCCGTAGGCAAGATAAGACTATCGGCAAAAACCGTGTGCTGATCCATGACTCCATCCCCGTCGGTATCTACCAAAAGTTTTACCTTTCCACT
>JAWLFL010000181.1:5017-7768 GCA_041685605.1 Cyclobacterium sp.
GGAGACGAGGTCATCACCGGCTCTTGGTGTAAATGCATTTACCCGTTCTACTTCGTATCCACCATGGGCATAGGCCGCTGCTGTGGGTAAATACCCCAGCCAACCATTGCTATACCCGTAATAAAAGGTATAGGGAAAAGGAGAATCCTGACGTACTTCATTGGATAGTTCACAAAAGAGTTCCAACGGAGCACTCCATAAAGTCAGGGATTGATTGATTTTTAGAAAGCGGATGGGTAACAAGATCTGTGGCTTTCCTTGAACATCATCCCGGGTATAAGCACCGAGGTCATCCGGCCAGCCTAGGTCATCCTTTCGGGGAGTGGTTACCGTCAAAGCAGCGGTTTGGAGATCGATATCGCTCGTTAGCGATTGAATATTTCGATAGGCATCCAGGATTTTGTCTCCCAGCAAAACCTTAAACTGACTGAGATGACCGGCTGCCGGATTGGGGTAAACACTATAAATGGGAGCAATATTTCCGGCGGCACCATTGATAAACAGCATGGGGACACCTATTTTTTCTTCTACATATTCGGCTACAATTCCCGGGGCATCCCCACTAATTTTCGTATGTTCCTGCCCCAAGACGGTCCCATGAATGGGATAATTGGCCACTAATGCCAGGGGAGCCCCATTGGCTTTGTCGATGCGGATCAATCCAATTTTGCGATCTACCGGCCCATCCGGATTCAATCCCAGCGATGCTTTTCCGTTTTCATCAATGGCCCTGCGGTTAATGTTGGCTTGTGAAAATCCCCAGCCCCAGCCCATTTCTGCCGGTTCCAGGTTTTTTAACCCTTCATCTATCGCCGCCAGCATTTTATCCGTCACCATCCGCGTATATTCCCGATCCCATTCGTGTGTATACCGATCTCCCATAAAGGCTTCGGGTAATCCCGGAGGACCTACTTCCGGCGCAGAGTGGGTGTGGGTTACCGTCCACCAGATATTCAGCATCGGAATACCAAAACGATTTTGGATTTCCTGTGCCACCCGGTCGTATTCGGCAGGAGATACCAGGCATATATCGGATGAAATCAAACAAAATGTTTCCGTGCCGTCGTTCAGAAGGATGACTTTATGATAAATGGAATCGTTGATACCGGTAGATTTTCGAGGGCCATATCCCAGTAGCCACTGGCTATTTTCAGGGGTAATATCGGTCTTTGTGACCGAAGCGGATAAATGTTGCCCCTTGGCAGTTCCCACCGCACCAAGCGTTGAAGCCATCAGGAAGAGAAGCAGGAATTTTCGGTACAGGCTGGGTATGCGTGACATAGGCCGTGGATAAAAGGGAGAAGAATATATTTGAAAGGTATGTGTTGAATTATTAAATGAATTCCTGTATCATTGCAATCAGAACCCAGGTCGTTAGCTCAGTTGGTTCAGAGCGCTGCCTTGACAGGGCAGAGGTCACCAGTTCGAGCCTGGTACGACCTACAAGAGATGAGTATTTTCGTGTCGTTGTAGTTTTCTTCTCAGGTCTTTGACTTGTTCTTCCAGGTCCTCGATCTTTTTCTGTAGGTGACTAATTGCATGAAGGCCTTCCAAGTTTATTTCCATTTCGTAATGCAATCGTGAGAGGCGCTCCAGCCGGGCAATTTCGTCCAGCAACACATAGGTAGTTGCCTCTCTCTCCACCAATTCGCAAAGTCCCTGCTCGGATAAGGCTTGTACAAAGGAAATCTCAATTCCACAAGAGGTACAAAATTGATTCAGGGATATAAGGGTTTCATCGGGTTTATTCATGATTTATTCAGGTTTGCCAATTCCGTAAACAATTTCTTTTCCTCCTCCGAAAGGTTTTTGGGTATCTTTACCTGGTAGGTTAGATATAAATCACCCAAAATACGTTCGTTTTTATATAAGGGAAAACCTTTCCCCTTTAGCTTGACTTGGGTTCCATTTTGAGTGCCTGCGGGTACCTTCAATTTTACCTTACCGGATAAGGTTTCTGTCACGATCTCTCCTCCCAAGACAGCGGTATACAAGTCCAGATGTTCCGTTTTGTACAAATTCTTTCCCTCCCGGGTATAAACCGGATCTGGCAGGATTTTAAACGTCAGGTAAAGGTCACCCTTTGGCCCTCCGTTGACACCTTCTCCTCCATGTCCTTTAATGCGGATGGTTTGTCCATCCTCTACCCCTGCATGGATGGTTAGTCTGATTTTCTTGTCGTTTAGGGCAAGTGTTCGTTTGTGTGTATGCAATACTTCTCGTAAGGGTAATTCCAGGGTAGCACGGACATCCTGTCCTTTAAATCTGATGTTCGATTCTCCCCTGGCTCCTCCCCCTCCAAATAAGGACTCAAAAAAATCAGAAAAACCACCTTGTCCAAACGCCTGCTCAAAATCCTCTGCCTGATAGCGCCTGCCCTGATATCCTGCAGAACCTCCTTGAGATCGACCTTGAAAGGAATCCGCATGCTTCCAGTCTTTGCCGTACTGATCGTATTTTTTCCTTTTCTCGGGATCGCTCAGTACTTCATTGGCTTCATTCACCGCCTGAAATTTCTTTTGAGCATCCAGATCATTGGGGTTTAGATCCGGGTGATATTTTCTGGCTAGCTTTCGATATGCTTTTTTAATGTCTTCCTGGCTCGCCTCTTTGCTTATCTCCAGAACCTTGTAATAATCAATAAAATCCATCTTTATCAGTCTTTCTTGAGGAGAATAAATGTTAGATTTCAGTCATTCTAAATTATTAAAATTCTTCCAGAATTTTAATTCGCTTTTCGATGGGCGGATG
>JAWLFL010000182.1:0-7758 GCA_041685605.1 Cyclobacterium sp.
TCCTGTACTGTACTGTAGCACAGGTGTAAAACCGTTTGCTATTCTATGTTGCTTTATTTATATTTTGAGTTATAGACAGGATAGTACAGGCTAGTAATTTTAATGAATTTAATTATTATTGTGATGCATGGACCCCGATTTCGGAAGTGGTGAAGTGCTTTTTCCGATCCCCTTGATTCGGGATGCTGCCTGAAGGCGGATAAAAAATACTTAGTATAGGTATAAAGATATGAATAAAATGAAATTTAGAAGAAAGACCATCTTCTGGCTGACAGCAGTTGTATTGCTCTGTGTCGGTTTGGGAGATGGATTGCTGGCTGCAGGACTTCAGGAAGCATCGGAGGGTACAGAACCCTTCTGGCTTTGGAAGTTTATGGGGCGATTGCATCCCTTGGCTGTTCACTTTCCAGTGAGTTTATTGCTGTTTGCGGCCCTGTTGGAATTGTTTACCTTAAAGAATTTTAACCATAAGCTACGACCGGGCATTGACCTGCTAGTTTGGGCCGGGGTGGCCGGGGCGGTTTTGGCTGCAGGTCTCGGTTATATACTGGCCACTGTGGAAGACTATGGAGGCAGCACCCTGGATGTACATCAATGGACAGGTATCGCTACCGCTATCATTGGCCTGCTGCTGATTTATTTTCTAAGGAAGACAGATGAAGGTCGTAACCTACAGGCAGTAAAGGCTTTTCGATCGGTACTATTTGTTTCCGCCATAGGGGTCTCGGTGGCCGGTCATTTTGGAGCCTCGCTTACCCATGGGGAAGATTACTTAACCAGTACCTTTCCCTGGACCGAAGAAGAATACGCACCGGAAGACCTAAAGGTGGATTTGGTGGCGTTTGAAGGCGAAGGAGATCTCAGCGAGCAAAAGCAAATCGAATTGGTTGGCAAAGTCAGAGCGGTTTTTGCGCATAATTGCTATAAGTGCCATAGCGATGCTAAAATCAAGGGCGAGCTTCGCCTGGATGAAAAGGACTATGTTTTTACCGGAGGAGAGTCCGGTCCGGTGATTGTGCCCGGGGAATCCGATAGAAGCGAGTTGGTCAGGAGAATAAAATTACCCAAGGACCACAAGGAGGCCATGCCGTCCAAAGGAAAGGAGCTTTCCTCGGACGAGATTGCCTTGATCTCCTTATGGGTGGATAGAGGAGCACCCTGGCCGGATGCAGCTAATGAAGTCAGTGAATACCGAGTTGCCGAACTGGCTCCACGGCGCCCAAATGTGCCGGCACCCCGGGAGGGGTTGGTGCAGCCCATTGACATTTGGGTGGATGAATATTTTCAGGAAAATGCCATCGCCTGGAAGGAGCCCGTAGACGATAAGACCTATCTACGCCGAATATACCTGGACATCATTGGCTTGCTACCCAGTCCTGAGGAATATGCTGCCTTTCGAAAAGACACCCGTCCCGATAAACGTGCTGCTTGGGTGGAAACATTACTTAACCGAAATGATGATTACGCCACTCATTGGATGACCTTTTGGAATGATGCTTTGAGAAACGATTATACCGGTACCGGCTATATCACCAAGGGTCGGTTTGCCATTACGGACTGGTTATACACTTCTATCCGGGATAATAAGCCCTACGATCAATTTGTTAAACAATTGCTGAACCCTACCGAAGAATCAAAAGGTTTTATTGAGGGAATACGCTGGAGAGGGGATGTGAATGCCAGTCAGGTTACCGAAATGCAGGCCGCACAAAACGTGGGACAGGTAATTTTGGGTTTGAATCTGAAATGTGCCTCCTGCCACGATAGCTTTGTCAGCGATTGGAAGTTGGAAGAGGCGTATGCTTTTGCCAACATTTTCGCTGATACCACGCTGGAAGTCAGCCGGTGTGAAAAGCCCATTGGGAAAAAAGCAAGTACCAAAATACTATGGGAAGAATTGGGAGATATCGACAGTACCGCCAACCGCAAGGAAAAGCTGAAACAACTCGCCGACAATCTGGTGCAGCCAGCAAATGGAAGGATGTATCGAACGATTGTTAACCGGATTTGGAAACAATTGATGGGTAGAGGGCTGGTAGAACCGGCGGATGAGATGGATAACATTCCCTGGAGTCAGGATTTATTGGATTGGTTGGCGACGGATTTTGAAGATTCGGGTTATGATTTGAAGCAACTGATCTACAAGATCGCGACTTCCAAAGCCTACCAGCAACCTTCGGTGGGAATCGACGATCCATTGCTTTTGACGGATGATGATTTCGTATTCGAAGGGGTGGTCAGAAGGCGGCTTACGGCCGAGCAGTTTTCGGATGGGGTCAGTAAGTATATTCATCCGATATTTGAAAAAGAGGCCCTAAAATACGATCCCAATGAGCTGGCTGTTTCCGAGGAGGCTTCCATGCCTTTTGCCAGGGCATCCCTGGTAGCCAATAATGATTTCTTAAAAGCACTGGGAAGACCCAACCGGGAAGTGGTCTCCACGAATAGAGATAGTCAGGCCAGCCTATTGCAAGCCCTGGAATTGACAAATGGCGAGACCCTGAACGAAGCACTGCAAGAGGGAGCGCAGAAGTGGAAAGAGAAATACGGGGATGGCGATATCATCATCCATGAAACGTACCGGAAGCTTTTGGGGCGAGATCCCCATCAAAGTGAATTCAACGTGGCCATGGAGGTATTGGGTGAAGACCCTTCCCCTGAAGCCATTCAAGATTTATTTTGGGCCGTTCTGTTGCTTCCTGAATTTCAATTAATTTACTGATTAAAAGCATTTGCAATGAATTATAATTGGAGAAGAAGGGATTTTCTGAAAAAGACCAGTGCGGCTACCCTGGCAGCCATGGCTGCGGGAGCACCGATGTCTGGATTTCTGGGATCCTGTACGTCAAAGGACGAAATCAAAAGTAGTGCCGATACGGTGATTCTTTTGTACATGGCCGGCGGAATGGCGCATACCGAAACGTTTGATCCAAAGAAATACACCCCTTTCCGCAAGGGAATGGAATCCAAAGAGGTGTTAAGCACCTTCCCATCCGTACCGACGGCACTGGACGGTATTCAATTTTCAGAAGGCCTTGAAAACATCGGCCAGGTAATGGATCGGGGTACGCTGATTCGCTCGTACGTGGCGGCAGACTTGGGTCACATCCTGCATACCCGGCATCAATATCATTGGCATACCTGTTACGAACCTCCCCAATCGGTGGCGGTGCCGCACATGGGATCCTGGATGGCCAAAGAACTAGGTCCAGTCAATCCGGTGATTCCCCCCTTTATTAATATCGGGCAGCGCTTTACGGTTGGAGAAGGGGAAGAGCTAAAGGCGTTTCACAGTGCCGGATTTCTGGGTAGTGAGTACGGGCCCTTTCTGATTCCTGACCCGACCTCGGGCCTGGACAGTGTAAGGCCGCCTGTAGGCATGTCCTCCAAACGATTTGAAGCCAGAAATCAGCTATATGAACGCCTGGTCCAGGAAAGTGCCATGGGAGAGTTTGGCAGCGATTACCAGAAAGAGTCCCTCAAGCGCTCCATGGAACAGGCTTACCGATTGTTGAATTCTCCGGAAGCCAAGGCTTTTGACCTGAGCCAGGAGCCCAAAGAGAAATACGATGTTTATAATACAGGAAAATTTGGACTGGGATGCCTGATGGCGAAAAGGCTGACCGAACAAGGTGCCCGCTTTATCAGCGTGACTTCGGAATACGAACCCTTTGTCGGTTGGGATACCCACGAAAACGGACATACCCGATTGGTGGATATGAAAAAGCTGATCGATGCGCCCATAGCCCAGCTCGTAAAAGACCTGGATGAAAGTGGTAGACTGGACCGGACCATGATTATCGTCGCCAGCGAATTTAGCCGGGACATGCTTACCGAAGGAAGGCCCGGAGCAAAGGTGAAAGATCAGGTGGAGGTACCCGATATTATAGATGACATGAAGAATTACGGCATGCACAGGCATTTCACGGATGGATGTTCAATTTTGATGTTCGGGGGAGGGACTAAAAGAGGTCATGTCTATGGCAAAACCGCTGATGAGCGTCCGTGCAAGAGCATCGAAAAGCCTATCAAGATTGCGGCCCTTCATCAAACCATCTATCACGCGCTGGGAATCCATCCCGAAACGAACTATGAAATTGAAAAACGTCCGTTTTATACCACTCCGGATGGAGAAGGCGAAGCCGAACTGGACTTATTGGCTTAATTATCAATCATGAAACAAAATGTAAAGCCTAGAAGGGAATTTATCCGAAAAACCGGCTTGGCCGTTGCTGGCGGTGCCCTGATTCCCAACATCATTTCTCATCAAACCCATGCTATGGAAGAAGAAATAATTTTAGGACATGGTAGCCACCGCTACCGGGTCATCGAAGGATGGGGAAAACTGGACCCTTCCAAAAATCCCGTGAATGACTGCCACGAAATGGTAGAAGATGCCAAGGGAAGGCTGATACTTTTGACCAATGAGACCAAAAACAATGTCATCATTTATGACAAATCAGGCAAATTATTGGAAACCTGGGGTACAACCTATCCCGGAGCCCATGGCCTGACCATTAGTGATGAGGGCGGGGAAGAATTTTTGTACATTTGCGATAATACCCGTAGTCAGGTCATTAAAACCGATCTGAAAGGAAAAGAAATCATGGTACTGGACTATCCCAGGGAAACCGGTAACTACGACTACCCCCGTCAGTTTGTACCGACCGAAACGGCCATCAATCCGGCAAATGGCGACATTTACGTGGTGGACGGGTATGGCAAGAATTACATCACCCAGTACGATGCCAAAGGGAAACTGATCCGGCAATTTGGTGGTTCCGGGGAAACAGACGAAACCTTCAACTGCTGCCATGGTATCCTGGTAGATACCCGGGACAAAGCCAATCCGACCTTGCTGATTACCGACCGGGGTCATATGCAGTACAAGCGATTTACCCTGGATGGCCAATACATCAAAACCATTCCTACTCCAGGATCATTTGTGTGCAGACCGGTGTTACGAGGAGATAACATTTATGCGGCTGTATACCGTAGTACCACGCAGGCTTATCCCAACTCGGGTTACATTACCGTTTTGGATAATCAAGACCGGGTGGTTTCCACTCCGGGGGGTACCGCCCCCGAATACGTAAACGGTAACCTTCAGGAACAACGGAAAGACATGAGTTTTCAGGGTTTTATGCACCCACATGACGTTTGTGTGGACAGGGATGAAAACATCTACGTACCCCAATGGGCTTCCCAGAAAACCTATCCGGTGAAGCTGGAGCGGGTGTAAAAATTTGTAAGAAGGGTCTGGTAATGGAAAAAGGGTCTGACGGTTTAGAACCGTCTGACCCTTTTGCTTGGTGTCTATAGGAAACCAGCTACCGGATATGTCAAGGGCCGCTATATACCGGATCGGTTTTCGTTTACCTTTATGATAAGGAATCAAGGATATTTCCCCAATGGTTATAAATAATCAATTTTTTAGTTCCAGATAAGGACAAAAATACCGTTGATCACGTATGGTTAAAAAACCAAACTTACATTCAATGGCAACACAAAAACCAATTTCTATCCTTTTTACGCTGATTGTTTCGGTGTTTTCTCTGGGATGTACCGATTCAGGGGATGACTTCAATCATGCAGGACTTTACGGAGCCTGGGAAATGATTAATTTCCTTGAGGACCATGAATTGGACCAGGTCAATTCCTATACCTACACCGTTACCTACACCGTCGTTTTTGGAAGTTGGGCAGGTTTTTCCTGGGAAACCACGTTAACGGTAACTGATGGGTCCATTACTAAAAGACATTTTAAATATACGACGTTACCAGAAGACCTGTCAGAGGAGATTCCGGAGGAGGAATTGGAATGGACGGAAAACGAAAGCGAACTGGGCAGCCACCAAAACGGAGCCGAACCGATGACCCTGGATGAAGTGTATACAAAAGCCCAACAAGAATGGTTGGTGGAAAGAGAAAATGCCGAAACCTATTTTGAGAGAGAAAACAACGGGATGATCTCCACTTGCGGCTATGTGGAAAATAATTGTGTCGATGATTGTTTTATGGGGATAAAAATAGATCGTATTGAAGCCCTTTGAAAATCAGGTTTTCTCATAAAAAAAAAGAGAAACCGGTGACTTCCAGTAAATGTAGTAATTTAAGTAAAGGCCTATTTCACCTTTGAAATAGGCCTTTTTATTGGATTTTGTTCCGCTGGTCGAAATTTCTTTGGGTTTACGCCCGAAAATTTTTAGCTTTTGAACAGCTTACAGTCAAAAGCGAATGAAGTACTGTTTTGCTATTTTCATTAAACCCAATTGCTATGAAAAACCTGTTGATCATCCTCTTCTTATACACCCTTCAAGGCTTACTGCCAGCCAAAGCCCAGGAAACAAGCCCCCACGAAAGTGTTTTGATTACCAACAGCACCGGTCAAACCCAGGTAAATGCCAATGAAAAGGGTGAATTAGTGGTCAACGTTTCTCCTGAAGATTTGCGTGCCATAAAAAATCAGGGACATGTTCGCTACAGTGATTTGGGTGCCAAAGGAGATGGCAAATCGGACGATATGGATGCCATCGCCGCTACCCATGCGCTGGCCAATCAGGAAGGCCTGCCAGTAAAGGCAGATGATGGATACACTTACTACATTAGCGGGAAACTGCGTACCGCAGTAATCCAGACCGACACCGATTTTGGAAAAGCTGAATTTATCATAGACGATACCAATGTGGAAGACCGAACCAAACATGTGTTTTTGGTCAGTTCCACCCTGCGTTCATTTGACTTGCAAGGAGTAACTTCCCTCAAGAGGAACCAGGACAAAATTGAGGCCGATTTGCCTAGCTCCTGCCTGGTAACCGTTACCGATGCCAATGTGCGACGGTATATCCGGTATGGACCCAATCAAAACGACGGATCTCCACAGACGGATATTTTTATTGTGGACAAGGATGGAAAGGTGGATGCGGATGCCCCCATCATCTGGGATTTTGATCAGATAACTGAAATTACAGCCCTTCCGATGGACGAAAAACAGCTCAGCGTTACGGGAGGGCGGTTTATGACCATTGCCAACCAGGACGAATCGAAATACACCTATTATAGCCGTGGCATTGCTATCCGGCGATCAAATGTGCTGCTGGATGGCCTGGAGCACCGGGTTACAGGTGAAGGAGAACAGGGAGCTCCCTATGGCGGCTTTCTTAATTTCCGGGACTGTGCGTATGTAACGGTTCGCAATACGGTATTGACAGGACACAAAACCTACCGGACCATCGGTTCGGCTGGTGTACCAGTTTCTATGGGCAGCTACGACATCTCCTTGAGCCGTTCGCTGAATGTTTCCTTTGAGCACTGCAGCCAGACCAATGACATCAACGACCGCACCTATTGGGGCATTATGGGCTCCAATTTTTGCAAAAATCTGATTCTGGATCATTGCACCTTTTCCCGTTTCGACGCCCACATGGGCGTGGCCAATGCCACTGTGCGCCATTCTACCTTGGGTCACATGGGCATCAATGCCATCGGTACAGGCACCTTTCTGGTGGAAAACTCCACCCTGAACGGCAGGACGCTAATCAATTTACGTTCTGATTACGGCAGTACCTGGGAGGGAGAATTCATTATCCGGGATTGCGTGTTCATTCCTGCAGGAGGCAGGACCAGCAGTGCCAGTCTTATCGGCGGCTCCAATTCGGGGCAGCATGATTTTGGCTACACCACCTATATGCCGGAAAGGATTGTCATTGAAAACCTGCACATAAAAGATTCCAACCATCCGGAAGATTACCAGGGGCC
>JAWLFL010000183.1:0-7734 GCA_041685605.1 Cyclobacterium sp.
TTTTTACTTCAGTTTCTTTATCCGAAAACTGTTTGGGAGACCTGAAACTAAGATCAAGGAATTTAGAATTCAATGTCTTTAATTCAATTTGAATCGAATAATTCTGGTCTTCAAATGCCGCCAGGCCAAAGCCCGTCATAGATTTTATCATTTCAACTGATTAGTCTTTAAAAATTATGTCCCAAAGTTACATAGAATCTTGTTTTTTCGATGGAGTAATTTCGAACCGGTCGTGCAGCATCCAGTTTCACATAAAAATTTAAGAGAACGGTTCTTACACCTGCTCCATAACTTTGTAACCATGGATTATTAAAATTATTTAGGGTAATGACAAATGGTGAACCTTCGGTATTAATGATTTCAGTATTTTGATCATTTACCCTTTCCCACGGAGCTGCATTTGTCCAGGCCGACCCAGCATCATAAAAACCAACCAACTGAAAATTTCTGATAAAATTAGAAGTAATATTTCCTCGGGAGAGGTAAGAGAATAAAGGGATCCTCAATTCCGAACTAAAAGTAATCACATTATTCCCCCTGATTTCATCGTAATCGAAACCACGCAGGTCAACGAATTCTGCAAACAGTAAATTGGAATTTTCCACCCCCGACTCATTTCGAATAGGCGAAACTTCCGGTCTGTTTGTCGGAGGCCTGTGAAACTCATTGAATAACCAGTTATCCATACCTCCCACCAGGTATTTTTGCGGATTGTTTCCGAAAAAACTACCTACATAAAGCCTTGTAGCCAAGGTAATGTTTTTATGTATCTTCTGATAATTCCGAAGATCCAGATATGCGTTCGTAAAAGAACGTTCAGTCATATTGAGGCCCTGGTAGTGAACCATTCCAATTTTACCTTTCAATCCTTGCTCCATATAAAGTCCCAGCTTCCTGGTCTTATCCACCACCAATTCGGCTCTCCCGCCCGCATAATTGATATCCAGCCTGTTTTGAGGACCGTCAGTTCCTCTGAGTATGGAATCCGGGTTTAGGTTGAAGTATTGACTTTTTGCTATAAAAGGTGCCAGACTCACTCGGGTACTAACCGACAAGGGATAAGAAACCCCGATTTCTGATTTGGAAAGAACGTATTTTTGGAAAGTGAGGTCACCTTCTTCTCTTAAAATGGACCTTCGGTCAAATCTCCCCCTGATGTCTAGTCGGTATTTAAGGTATTCATACTCAAAGTACACATCGCTACCGGATTGAAAATCCAGGGCAGTCATGACTCCTCCTTTTATCGAATGATTATCAAGGAGATCGGTCATTCGGCCATTCAGGTTGATCCCGAATCCTCTCAATGGATCCACCACAAAGGAGGTATTCAGACTGGTAGTGATGAACTGAGGAATATAGTTCTTTGGACCCTGAACCCGCTTCACCATGTTCTGCTGCCGAAAGGCATCCAATATGTTGCTTCTTCGTTCTGCCGGGGTAGTTTGCTCCTCCTGCGCGCGGGCCGACTCTTGCCCATAAAGATTTGGAATCGTGTCAAAGGTGTAATTATCCGTATCCAATCCTTCTTCCCTTTCAAATCGCAGCCGATCCACATTGATGGCCGTGGTCTGCGGTTCAGAACCCTCCGGCAGGCTATCCTGGGGGATCGGTTCGCTGGCATCCGGTATATTGCTTTCCTGAGCTGCTCCTCCGATCATCAAATCTTCCAGATTACCTACTGCAGCGCTTGAGTCAGCTTCTGCCACTTCTGGATTCGCACTTTCTAATTCCGGGGTTTCACTATCGGTAGTCTTGACCGGATCTTCTTCCCCCTCCATATCCGATTCATCACTGGTTTCATCTTCCCGTTGAATTCTCCGGTTGGAGATCCGTTCGTTTAGCATTTTGGCTTGCTCCAACTGAATTCGGGGTGTGCTGGGTGTAAACTGATCCAGGTTTGGAAAGCTCTCCACAATCAATTTACTCTGACTCCCGTCTCTTACCGCATACGCCCATTTATTCGTTTGCAGATCATAGTCAAAAGACTCCAGGCTTTTATTAAAGGCAGAAACCTGACTTGAAATGGAATTGCCTAAACCAAGCCGCATGATGTTGGTGATACCACTTTGTTCGCTCAGATAAAGAATCATCGCATTGTTAAGCTTTTTAGGCTTTAGATTGATGTGGTTCAGATTTGTCAACCGATTTTCATAAGTACTGTCTCCAAGATTCAGTTGGAAAAGGTTGTAGTAGTCCGGTAAATGATGTACGTCCATCACCCCTGTCATCAGACTATCCGGCAAATCCGTTTTGTTGGAGGAGTAAATGATCGTGGAATCGTTCAGGAAAATGGGCGTTCGGTTATCAAAAATATCGTTTGTGATCCTTCTACCCTGGCCGCGCATATTAAGGGTGTAAATATCGGTTTTCCCATTATTGATCGCAGAAAGTACCATGGTACGAGAATTGGGAGCGAAATCCAGATCAAGTATCTGGGTGATATTCCGCAAAAATATCTTATCCTGACTACTCCCATCAATGGCGCGCATACGCAAGGTGGTGACTCCTCTTTTGAAGGTTGCGATTACCAGATTGAGCGTATCTCTCCAGGCCAATGCAGGCGTCGTGTAATCCGCTTCCTGCTCGTAGGAGGCGTACCCCCCTCTAAGAATTACCCTTTCCTTGCTACTTGATAAATTCCTGACTTTTACATTGAATTTTCCTTCTACATTTTGAACGTAGGCCAAGTGTTTTCCATCCGGGCTAAAACTCAGGCTGGAAAGGGCTCCGTATTTATTTCTAGGAGTAGAAACGATGACGTTACTTTCGTTGATGTCCTTGAAGTTCTGAAAAACCTCTTTGTTAATCCCGGTGTAAAAATTCCTCCACTCATTCGTAAAATCACTGAATCGCCTTCCAAGGGTGTTTGAAATACTGTTTTCTTCGTTTCGATTGATTCTACTTAGGTTTAAAATACTGGATATATACCTTCTTCCGTACTTTTCTACAATATAATTCCAGATCGATTGCCCCACCAGACCGGCTTCCTTATCCTGTGAATTAAAAAGTTTGGGGTTTTCATTATCTCGGAGGTAATGCCTGACAAAATCATCCATTTCCCGGCTCCATCCATAGGCCAGGTAGCGGGCGGCCCCATCAATGAACCAATCTGGAAAATTATTAATAAGATTCGCCTGAAAAGCATCAGAAATACTGGAACCGTACAGCATTTCTTCGATTATAATTTTTGATGTTTTGTAAAGCAATTCACTTTTAAAAGACTCCCAGGAGCCGGAATAGGCCACTTCGGCAAGCAGCTTACTGAAAAAAGTTTGACCATCTACGGTGTAGTTATTGTTGTTCAGATTTAAGTTACTTTCCAGTAATTCCTGATTCGAATTGTAAATAAAAATCTTTGGCTTGGTATAGGCCACGTAGCCGATTGACTGGGTTAGTTCATCAAATTCTTCTTCCAGAAAATCGATGGCCATTCGGGCATTGGTTTGCCCACCATCGTAATAATAAACCTCGAAATTATTCGATGCGAAAAAGAACCAATCTTTTTCTTTATGCTGAACCCTGTTTTTTCCAAATCGTTCCTGATCAAATTGGGCCATTAGCGAACCGCCGCAGCCACAAAAAACCAGTACCCAAATAAGTGCTAGATTTTTAAGTCTCATGTACTTGCCTTCCAATTATTTGCCAATATCTTAAATATACTTAAAAAAACGATTTATGTTCACTTCTTTTTGAGGTTCCTTTCCTGAAATTAAATATTCGGTCATTTCTTTACTAAAATGAGGAGCCAGAGAAACTCCCTTTGCTCCAAGCCCTCCAAACAGGAAAACGTTTTCTTTTTTAGGATGTCTTCCCATGACCGGTCGTCGGTCCCTCATCGCCGGCCGGATGCCTACCTGATGATCGACAATCCCAGAAACCTCCATTGGGATCAGTTGCCGTAACTTGTCCAGAATCTCACGCTTACCCGAGGCGGTTGGTTCCAGGTCTATCTCCCGGTTATTGTAAGTAGACCCCACCTTTCCGATCCCATTTCCCAAATCTATTCTGAAAACCCCTCTGTTGATTATTTCATGCGATTTAAATGTCTGCTTTACCGTCAATATTTCTCCCTTCACCGGGGTAAAAGGTACCCAGTTGTAAAAGGAGTTGTCTTTCACGCCGATCCCATTGCAGAAAACCAGTTTTGGGGCACGGATTTCCTGAAACTGCCAATTGCCGGAACCATCTGCTGTCAATTGCGCTTCCGAAAAGCGGCCCTGGATCAGACTTCCCCTTTTCAACAGCCAGGATCGGTAGCTTTCCAACATCTTTTTAATATCCAGGTAACCGGACGATTTGAGCAACAATCCCCCAAAAGGGTCACTCACCCCTGGAAAACCCGGCTCCCGTACTATTTTTCCGATATACCGGTCATACTGAGAATCTGCACTTTTGGACAGCCACTCGTTTTGCTCCTCGTAGGATATAAACGGCCGGTAGATGCCGGTAGGATGCAGAAAGTTTTGGTTTAAGACGGTTTCCAATTCCCTGTAAAACGTTTCTATCTCGTCAAACAATATATCCGCCTGCCAGGTTTTTACCATTTTTCTACCCGTTATGGGATTATAGAGTCCGGCAGCCACCTTACTGCTACTAGCGGGGCTACCATCGTCTACCAGGCAGACCTTAAACCCTGCCTTTATCAGGCGGTAAGACAAAATACTACCCGCCAATCCCTGACCAATTAGTAAAAAATCAACTTCCATAGTCTAAATTAACGCATTCTTTGTTATTTTGAACTTGAATTTCAAACGATTTTACCATGTTACAGATTAAGTCATTCACATTCAATCCATTTGCCGAAAACACCTACCTGGTTTATGATGACAGTAAGGAAGCATTGATCATAGATCCGGGATGTTATGAGAAACAAGAAAAAGGCGAATTGTTTGACTTTATTTCCAAAAATGGCTTGACACCGGTCAAATTGCTGAATACCCATTGCCACATTGACCATGTACTGGGCAATGCCTTCGTTAAAAGCACCTATGACATTCCATTGTGGTATCATCAGGAGGAAGAGCCGATCCTTAAAGCGGTAAGTAGTTATGCTCCGAATTACGGATTTGCTCAATACCAGGAAAGTAAAGCAGACCATTACATTCGGGAAGGTGAGTATATCAAGTTTGGAAATTCCCAGTTACTTTCCTTATGGGTGCCCGGTCACTCTCCGGGGCACTTGGTATTCTATCACCAGGAATCGGCAACCTGTATCGGAGGAGATGCGCTTTTTAAAGGCAGCATTGGCCGTACCGATCTCCCGGGAGGTCATCACGAAACCTTGATTCAAGCAATCCGGAAAAAACTCTTCGCATTGCCGGGTGAGGTAGTGGTCCACCCCGGACACGGTCCCCAAACAACCATTGGTGAAGAAAAGGAAACTAATCCATTCGTAGGCAAAACAGCATCCTCTTGAACCTAGCCAAACACATCCCGAACCTGATCACCTGTTTGAATCTTTTAGCCGGAATGGTGGGGATTTACTACATCATGGTGAACGGTGCCGTTTATGGTTTTTACTTCATTTTGGCAGCAGCCGTTTTCGATTTTTTCGATGGATTTGCGGCGCGAATGCTCGGCGTACATAGTGAGATAGGCAAACAACTGGATTCCCTTGCCGACCTGGTTACCTTTGGGGTACTGCCTTCATTTATCGTCTTTTTGCTGATCCAATCAACGGACGGACCGGCTTATTTACCTTACATCGGATTTTTGATTGGTATCCAGTCTGCCTTAAGGCTTGCCAAATTCAATATTGACGAGCGGCAAACCGATCGGTTCATTGGCTTGCCCACACCGGCTAATGCGCTGTTTTTTTCAACCCTCCCGTTGATGGGCCAAGAAATGGCGGTATTGGAAGGAATCTGGAACAATCCATGGATACTTTCAGCCCTAACCCTGATTTTTTCGTACCTATTGACTGCGGAACTACCCCTGCTGGCATTGAAATTCAAGCATTTTGGTTGGAAGCAAAACGAATCCCGCTACCTAATGCTGCTAATTTCACTGGCGGGAATTATTATTTGGGGCTGGGCAGGCATTCCCATAGCGGTCGTTTCCTATATATTCCTGTCCCTAATTAGTAATCGACTGGAAAAAAATGAGGGGGAAACGTAACTTTTCCGTGTGCAGGTGTAGGGGATTTTTAATGGGCTTATTCCTATTCCTTGCCGGTCCTCTCGTTTCTCAGCAAGAGTTTAAAATCCCCATCGTTTCGGAAGGCATTTATAGACTTTCGCAGGATCAAGCCTATGCCTGGGGCCTGGGTAACCTGAACGAAATTTCACTTTATGGAGAAGCCGGATCCCTTCCTCAAAAACTGGATAGCAGTCTGTTTCGTTCGAAGGAAGTGCCTCAAAAAAAGATAGGTGATCACCTTTATTTCTTTCTGGGACAGGCCGATCGGATTCGTTTGGAAAATGGCAAAGCCCAATTGGAAACCCATCCCTATACCGATACCCTGTACTACCTAATCCGGACTGGAAAGGCCCCGGAAAATCCGGTACGGAATGTTCTCGAAGAAGCGGTAATTCCGTTACCGCAGACCTGGAATGAATCCTTGTCTCAATTCCAGGTTTATAAATCGGAAGAATATAACCTGCTGACTTCCGGTAGGTCCTGGTACGGGCTGCGTACCTTTAACAACGGTACCCAGACCATTTCCCTTCCCCTACCGGAAACCCTACCGGATGGGCAGGCATTTATTCGTGCCAGGATGATGGCGCGATCCTTTGGCGAAAGCCGGATTCAGTTCAGCTCCCGGGGGGAAGCCTTAGGGGAGCTTTTGATCCCCTCTATTCCCGACAGCCGCTATGCCGTCAAAGGCAAGGAGGGGGTATTTGAATCAGCCATGCCCCTTGCAGAAACAAGCGAAAACTTCTCGCTCCGCTTTACCTATACGAGCTCAAATCCAAACGGAGCAGGCTATCTGAAAGATTTGCTTGTGGGATATCCCTACGCACCCACAGCCCTACCGGCAGGTATTTTCTACAATTTGTCTGAAAATGCCACCTTGATTTCCGAAAATCGGTACACCGTTTGGGATGTTAGTGACTTTCATGAGGTAAAGGAGCTCAGACCGGATCAGTCCATCGCCACCGCAGCCAAAAAACTAGCGGTTTTTGACCCTGAGCAGGTTCCCGAAATTCCCAAACCCATGGCCATCAACTCGCAATCCGGACTGCCCTCCGGTTTTCCCGAGTTGATCATCGTAACCGCCCCCTCACTTCTTTCCCAGGCAGAAAGATTAGCCAGGTTTAAAAATGCCCATGGAATTACTACTGAAGTAGTATTAACCCAGACCCTGTACGATAGCTTTGGCTACGGTAATCCCGACATTACCAGTATCCGTAATTTCCTGGCGTTTCAGTGGCAGGTAGGGGGAAACCTCAAACACGTCCTCTTCTTTGGAAAAGGAAGTTTTGATTACAAACACAAATTAGGAGGAAGACCCAACCTGGTTCCCACTTACAGTTCAAGGAGCAGCCTGGATCCCCTGACCACTTTTGGTTCAGACGACTATTTTGGATTTCTGGCGATGGGTAAAGGTCAATGGGAGGAGTCCAATGCGGGCGACCACGAACTGGACATAGGTGTGGGCAGAATACCGGCCATCAGCCCTGCAGAAGCGGCAGTAGCCGTGGACAAAATCATTCAGTACAGCGAGGCTCCCGCTGGTGTCTGGAAAAGAAAACTGCTGTTTGTCGCAGACGACGGGGACCAAAACATTCACTT
>JAWLFL010000184.1:0-7676 GCA_041685605.1 Cyclobacterium sp.
ACCAAAAGAGAAATCGTTCATGCAGCACTAAAAGACTTTCTTCAAAAATTGAAGCGGGAGGAACTGGCAGGTATGGCCGGTAAAATTGATTGGGTGGAAGATTTGGAACGAATGAGAACGGATTAATAAATGGTTCTTTTGATGTTACTTTCTATCATGCAGATAGAGACTTTGACCATATCTCAAGGTATTTTCCAATCAAACTTTTTACGTAGGATTACTACCGATATTACGGTAATCTAACCATTATTTCGAAGGGGTAAATGTCTATGTCTAATTAGTGTTTTGTGGACCAGGTTGGTGGATCAATCTTACATGTACATGCGCTACCTTCCAATCCCAAATCCGCAATCATCAACCTTTGAGGTTTTTTTGGTAAGTTTATATTTATGTCTCTTCTGTTTTAAATCGGACTGAAGTTTGCTATTACTAAGATTAGCCTTCAAATTGATAAATTAATGTTAAAAAATACGCTTACAAGTGCTGTTGTTTTGATTTTACTCTATTCACCCATGCTGCTCCAAGCCCAGGAAAGGCATGAATATGAGGTTACCATCCTGGGCATCAACATTGGGGACATGGTAGCCACCAAAGAAACCAAAGCCGATACCACGTATTTTTTGCTGAGAAGTGAGGTGAGCTTCTGGTTTTTTGGGCGGATCAACCTGGATTATACCACCAAAGTAAAATACCATCAGGGGCAGTTTATCGAATCATCCGTAGAAAAAAAGACCAACCGGGGAGATTTTCTGTCCAGAATTTGGCTGGAAGATGGGGTCTATGAGATCCGGGCCAATTCCTATAAATATGAATTCAATGATCAGGTCAGCGAAAAAATCGACTACAGTGCGGTGCGCTTGTTTTTTGAGGAACCGAAAGGTAAAAAAAGAATGATTACCGAAAACCATGGGCAGTTTGCCAGCATTACCTCCAAAGGAAACGGGGCCTACGATACCTATGTGGAAGGCAACGAAAACAACTACCAATACGAGAATGGCAAATTGCAGGAGGTCAGCATGCACAGTCCCATCAAGAATTACGTGATACAGCGAAAGGAATGATGGTTGCTGATTTTCCGATTTCACCACCACCCTGGGAATGAATTTTTTTATCGGACATTAAATAGGCACCTATATGATTCAAGTAACAGGGAATCGTATAAGGCATAGGAGGTCATATAAGGGGTATTATAGGTGATTCAAGGATATATTTCCACAAATCCAGTCTTGGTAGCTGTGACATCTGTTCGAAGAAGTTTATAGTAATTCTATTTCTATTCCATATAATATTACCACGTGGGTATTTATGTTGGATGGTTTTTTTACTCGAGTCTCATTTGTATTGAAGAGACGAAAAATCAAGAGGGAATATTATTGATGTATGAAAAGAGCGTTAGGCCGACAAAAAACCGAGGGGCGCAGCATGCTGGCGGGAGGAAGGGTTTTTTTGTCTTGATTCAAAATTTCTCTTAGGATTACTTTGATGGATAGGTCGCTTCAATAGGGCCTTTAATTACGATTTGATTCGACAGCAGGGTTGCAAACCCTGTTTATCTGGGTTCGGCATTGCAAGTGCCGAACAGCGGGTTGCAAACGCTGTTTAGTTGAATTCTTGCAGTCCCCGGGTTTCGACCGGGGTTATTGTAGTTGAAGCCCTTCAGGCTTCGGCATGGAGGGAGAGTTTGATAATGAAGGAAGAAGGCCGATGATTCGATTCGCTAGTTACTGGTTCGGAAATAACTTGAAATTTCCAGTAAGAAGATTGTACTGGAAGCAGGTAAAATTGTTTCCACCTCTAAAATAACTCCGACTGATTTTCTAATTTATGCCAGGCCTGAAGGGCCTGAACAACAATAACCGTGGGTGCAACCCACGGTTTTGGGACTGCGGATTGTTTCCAACCCCGGTAGGGGTTGAATCTAGCGTAACTGCCTTTAGAAGATCAACTATTTTCGTACCTAACACTATCATTTCGATTTGTGAAGTATAAATTTACCATGAAAATCGAAAATTATAATTTCGTTTTTCATGGTAAATTAGTTTTAAAGATTTACTTTTTCACCTATATTTACATGGAATCTGTTTCAATCCATGGTTAAGCAAAGGTATATACAGGCACTGTTTGAAGAATATATGGAAATATTCCCTGCAGTAGGGATTGTGGGTCCACGACAGGTTGGAAAAACTACCTTGGTCAAGAATCTTTCATGGGGAAAAAATAAAATTTACCTGGATCTTGAGAAAGCGAGCGATAGGGCGAAACTGAATGATGTGGAATTGTTTCTAACGAATCATCAAGGTAATACCGTTATTCTCGATGAAATTCAACTAATGCCTGAGCTCTTCGCGGAACTTCGCAGTTCCATTGATGAAGACAGAAGGCCGGGAAGGTTTGTCCTCTTGGGGTCAGCATCACCCGACCTTATTCGGAGTAGTGCTGATTCCTTGGCGGGGAGGATAGGATATATCGAGCTCACTCCTTTTACGCTGAAAGAAATATTAATTGAGGAAATGGAGCGTCTTTGGATGCGGGGTGGTTATCCGCTGTCATTCCTGGCATCCACTGAGCGGGTCAGTAATTTGTGGCGGGAAAATTTCATCAAAACCTATATCGAAAGAGACCTCGGCCTATTGGGGCTGAATACGGATCCAAAGCTGGTTGAACGGTTTTGGATGATGTTGGCACATGTGCAGGGGAGTTTGTGGAATGGAGATAATTTTGCCCGGGCACTTGGGATTACCCGGCCTACAGTAACCCGTTACCTGGAATTCCTGGAAGGGTCATTTATGGTCCGAATCCTTCAGCCCTATCACCGAAATGTTAAAAAACGCCTGGTAAAGTCCCCCAAGGTATATATCCGGGACACAGGAATGTTGCATACGTTGGTAGGTGTAAAGACCTATGATGAATTGATCAATCAGTTGCTGATAGGCGCTTCCTGGGAGACCTTTGTCATTGAGCAGGTAATCAACGTGCTAGGACCGGATTACCAATACTATTTTTACAGAACCCATCAGGGAGCGGAGTGTGATCTATTACTGGTTAAATCCGGAAAAGTGGAATGGGCCATTGAGATCAAAAATACCCTTTCACCTAAAATCAGTAGGGGATTTCTGATAAGCATGGAGGATACGAAGGCCGCTAAAGGGGCCGTAATTTCACGAGTTGAAGAAGGTTATCCGCTGAAAGAGGGTGTGAGAAATTATTCTTTGAAGGAGTTTTGTGAAGCTCTTAAAAAAAATAGTGGAGCAGAGAAAAACTAAAAGCCCCCATTAAAATTAAATTTATTCCAACTTATGAATTGATTTCAATTCTAAGATATCCAACAAATCTTTAGGTCTCGCTGCTCGTCTTTTGCTTTCCAGCAAGTCAAATAAGTTGAGGACATTCCATTTGAGTACTCCAAATTTGCTAATTTCAACCTTTTCACTTTCGGAAAAGGCCTCATCAAAGCTTTTTCCAATTTGAAAATTTGTAATCAATTCTAAGTTTAAATCAGCAGGTGAGAATTTTACAGATATATTTTGTTCCTTATTTTTAACTTTTTCAGGAAAGCTATCGATCTCATACCCCATCCGTCGAAATACTTGGAGTAGCTTCGAAAAATTTTCTTCAGACGTATCTATCCAGAAATCCACATCTGCGGAGTGTCTTTGGTACCCGTGGAAATTGACCGCCCCGCCACCTACCAGTAACATCTTTACCCCTTCTTTGGATGCTTCCTTTAAAAATGCATCAATGTTTTCCTTCCAGATTTTTGTCATGGGTTTTAATTTCAATTATAAAATTATCCGAAGGGGATTCATTGGTTGATTTTACTGGAAATTTTTTTAGGTTTTCGCAAAGGTCCAGGAAGGCGTAGAACCGGTCTTTCGGTGCCAGCCGTAGAAATGCTTCCCGCTGCTCCCGGTTGCTTTCTTCTTTGGACTGAAACTTAAGTTCCATAATGACATTCTTTAATTGTCGTAAATATAAGGCCAAAAACACAAATATACTTGATTCAAAATTTCTCTTAGGATCACTTTGATGGATAGGTAGGTTCAATAGTGCCTTTAATTACGATTAGATTCGACAGCAGGGTTGCAAACCCTGTTTATCTGTGTTCGGCATTGCAAATGCCGAACACAGCAGGATCATAAATCCAATATATCCGGATTTTCTGATTTGATCCTGGGACTAAAAACAAATTCCTCTGTAGACATCAATCGAATTTTTTTGTTTAAAAAATCTGTATGACGGGTATTGATAATGTAAACTTTTTCCTTGGGTATAATGGAAGATGGAACCTCCAAAACAGGTGTTTTTCCTTCTCTATACCAATCACTGCCTATTTTCTGGCACAAGGGATAGGATGCTTTTTTGTACCAATTCTCCGGCAAGGAATCAAATGGGATTTTTGTGATGCCGATTTCATCATCAATCTGGATTTCCATTACCCTAAAAAGATTGTTAAGCCCCTCACTGATTCTGTGCACCACATTTTCAAGACAGGCCAATGCCCTGGTGGATGAGGTGTAAATCACAAAGTTTCCCGAAACATTCCATCTATTGGGCTTTCCAGAAGCAATGAGGTCATGTGCATATTTTTCCAAACAAATACGGAATACCTGCATTTCATATATTAATAATTGTCTTTAAGCGGCCATTACTTGTCCCGCACCAAAGGTCGGGATGCCCGCCCGGAGGAGGCCAGTCGGACGGGGAATCTCGCGAATGATAATCATTCCTCCATGCATCGCTTGCTTCTTGCTCGATTTTATGAAAAATCTCCGTAAGCAATTGTATCCAATTCTTCCATCACTAAATCTATACCTCCACTGGTCTTTAAAAAATGATAGGGTATTGCCTCATCCAATCCGATGGCCGGCTTTTTTAGCCAGCTATTGAAAGCTTCAACTGAGCCAAAAACCTGTTCCCCTTTTTTACGGAGTTCATTTAACTTTAATACCTGTTCACTGGCTATTGGGTTGAGGGTTTTTTCGGCCTTTTGGTAATTTTTCAAGGTCTTTGTTGACAAGTGCAGGATAAGAGAAAGATCTTCCTCCGGCATTAACAGTGATGCTGATACCTCGAAGGCCATTTCCACGTCGACTCCTTTTTGTGCCTGGACTACCAATTCAAAACTACTGATGGGATCTAAAAGCGAACTTTTAATTACCTCATTTTTCATAAAAACAGTTTATCAGAAGTAGAAAGTTAAGAAAAAATTCTATAAAAACGAGAAAATGTTCCTAAATTCAGCGGTTAACCATTGACCATGAGCAAATTCGGTTTTTTTATTGTCCTTCTTTTAATCGTCGGATGCGGAAGTCCTGAAAAAAAGGAAATCCGGCAAGAACGGCAACTGTCTTTTTCTTTAGATACCGTTTTGGTGGATCCGGGAGATGAAATCCTATACCTAAGGGCAAGTTTGGGCTACGCTGAATTGTCAGCCGACGGAAGATTTCTATATAATTACAATCCTACGGACCATGCCTTGGAAAAAATTGACCTGGATGAATTAAAGTTCGTTGAGAAAATACCATTTGAAAGGGAAGGGCCTCAGGGTACTGGTTCTTTTACACCTTTCTTTCTTTTTGGGGAAGATAGCCTATTGGTGACAGGTTCCCTGAAGCATGCGGCTATTTTTAATTTCAAAGGAGAGAAATTCGAGGAGGTGAAAATTCAGGAGGTACTGGACCGTTCAGGTATTTTGGATGGTGGGAATCGATTTCGCATTAACTCGGTAATACCCGGTACTGACAACCACTATTTAGGCTTTGTAACAGACTGGACGGCCAAGTCAAAGCAATTGATAAAAGTGGATGTGCCCGATGGTACAGTTACCGAGTTGGCACTTCCGGCGTTTGATAAGCTGGAAGAATACCATGTGACACAATTCAGCGGGGGGCAGGTTAGTGGTTTTTTAGTATCTCAGATTATGCTTCAAACGGAAGGAGAAAGCATCGTAATCAGCAATAATGTATTCAATGAATTGTACGTATACCTTCCTGAGAAAGATAGTTTGATGTTGAAAACCTATGAAAGTCGATTAACGCCCAACCAAAAAACGCCTTACTATCCGAAGCAGGTAGACAGTGATGAGGCCAAATACCGTATTTACGCTACTGGATTAGCGGAGATTAATTTTGAGCGGTTAATTTGGGACCAAGTCAATGCTCGATATTACCGGTTTTCCTATCAGGCAGACGTCGAAACGGTTGAAGAGGATGGTTGGTTTTCCCTGTCTGCTACAAACGTTCGGGTTTACCTGACAGTGTTTGACAAAAACCTGGAGATGATAACCGAGTCCATCGTACCCCAATTAACAACTATTCCCCGGACTTATTTTGTCAAGGACGGTGCCATCTGGATTTTTGAGAATATGGAAGATGAACTGGGTTTTTTGCGGCTTGGTATAGCGTTGTGATGCAGGTCGATGGCTGGATGGTGTGATAGGCACCCGCAATCTCCGGACTTTTCTGGCTAAGGTCATTCTGGCTTCGGAGTCGAGGATATTTTGAAAAGAAAGCAAGGAATTCAATGATTCAATCAACTTGAAAATGCCCTATTCACCAAAAATAGACCTGTAATCATGTATACGTTAAGTGAAGTAAAAGTGTAACCCTATAAGTTGATTCCGACGATTCCGCTTCTGCACCGTTCTACTTTAACCTGTACACAATCAATACCGGGTTTTCGGATGCTCGTGCCTTTATGGCTGTTTCTGCGAAATTCCTCCCCTGGTCTTTTACCCAGTTTTCAAATTCCGCCTTTCCCATATTGGCTTTTTTCTCCATAAGTACTTCATAGAGATCCCTGCCGGGAACTGTCAGTCCTACCTTTCCCAGTTCTAAACTATGAATAGCAACTATATGGGGGTCGTATCCGCCGTCAATATCGTCCAGGATTCGGTTCTCTACCAAATGGGTTTGCTGTTTCCCTCGATCATAGAACACGTAAAATCCTTTTTTGTCATAAACCAATATGGAAAACAGCTGTTTTTCGGATATGAGGTACCGCCCACGGAAATATAGTTTTGCTGAGTTATTGAGAAAGTTGACTCTGTCAACGGGGTTATCCAGCTTTTTTAACTCTTCAGGATCTTGTGCATATTTCCCGAAATCAAATACGAGTTTTGGAACAAAATTTTCACTTTCCACTTGATAGATGGTGTCGCTAAATATCATCCCAAAGTATAGATTTTCAGCGCTTTTTTGAAGATTGTTTCTTCCGGAATTATGCCCGTAAAGTTTTTCCGGATCATAAGGGAAATAGTTTATTGTATCCTGAAGTTGTTTATCGAGGCTTTTTACAATGTGCCTATCAGGGTCCCGAGTGGGAGTATAAAAGTAATATCTGTCATCAAATTCTGAAAAAACACCCGGTCCCATTCGTTCATCAAACGACACCTCCCGGAGATAGTCACCGTCTAGGCTAAACCACATTATTTTGCTGGGATGTACTCCCAGCAGGACCAGCTCCTCGTCTATAAATGCTGCATCGTCAAAGGTTACGTACTTGCCTGGCCCCTCTCCATAGGCATCGATCTTTGACAGGTACTTACCTGATTTATCAAAAATATGAATACACTTGCAGCCGTATATATCCAAGGTATATATCCTGTCTTCATGAAAAAGGACTTTTTGTAATCCGGCATTGAGTTGCGCCTCCTCCGAATTATCCTCCAGCCAGAT
>JAWLFL010000185.1:0-7628 GCA_041685605.1 Cyclobacterium sp.
CAACTGATTTTTCAAAAATTTGGTGGCTTTTCCAAAAAGCCAATATATCCTCCCCTATCTTGGGATACGCTACCTGTTTATACTCCTTATATTTTTTCACTGCAAATAGAAACTATTTTCGGTTTGGGTATTCCCTCTTTTTGCTTTTCCAACACGTGACAACTGCCTCAAAAGGAGGCGTAAAGTTAATAGAAAACTAGGGTTTATGTATGGCAATTGTGTAAAAACTACTCAAGAGCTAATCTTCCACTGAATAGTAAAGATACAAACGAGTGTTCCCACAACTTAAAAAACCCGTTTAATCTGTGGATGGTGGGAGATAAGACCATTTTGAAAGGTTGGATTCCCCCAGGATCAACAGCAGCCAGTCTTTCTGTTCGTTGGGAACGGTAAACACAGCGGTCAGCTTCTCTTGTATTTCACGTTGCTCACCGTTTTCAGGATCCAGCCAATAGGCCCGTTTTTTTCTACCGCGGAGGATGCCGGACTTGATTTTGACATTTTTCCCCTGTGGACTGTAGATCAGGATCCAGTCCCTTTTTGCTGTAGAAAGGGCAATTTTTACCGGGTTCCATTTCCAGCTTATCCCTGCGATCACGGAAGGATCCTGTTTCATTTGTTGCCAGGGTAACCTTTCGAATATCTGGCGCAGGATTCCCATATGCCGGGCACCGGGCAAGGCTAAAGCTTCTTTCCAGGAAAATTGCGCACCAAATTTGGCATCGGTCTTTCCGTCGTACATTTGCCAGATTTCATTGCACCCATAGGTATGACCTGCAGCACCAGACAGCAGGTTCCAATAGGCTGCTCTGCGAACGTCTGCTGCTGATAAACGCTGAAAATGGCATTTGTTTAGCAGATTGGGTATGTTTTCGTATCCGGGTTCTCCATCGATCACCGGTCTGACAGGGCTTCTTTTTCGTGCCTTGCGGGTGAATCGGTACTCCCGGAATCCTTTTTGATGTCGGGTTTGGAAAAGGTCTAAGTCCAGCCAGGTAGATTTCCCGAAAAAGTCGCTGGCCAGGTAACCTCCATTGGGATGGTAGGTCATGAGCTGATCAGGCTGAAAGCTGCGAATTCCTACTGCCATTTGCTCGACAATGGCTTCATGGTTCGGATTTTCCGGAACCCGGTCTCCACCCATAATCCAGACTATATGCGGGAAATCCGCATAGCGCTGTCCCAAAAATTCCCCAAATTTTCGTGCATTCTCCGGGGTAAATATTTCCGGTCCAATCCCCCATTTTTTGTTAAATTTATCCCCCCATGTGGGGAGTAAGCCCAGGTACAAGCCCATCTCATGGGCCAATCGCACCACCTGATCCACATGCTTGAAATAAGCTTCGTTGGGTTTTTCCGGATCATCGTCGTGAAGGGGGGTCTCTCCGGAGGCATTGGGGGAATGCAATCCATCCAATTCGGCAAGGATGACGGTTTGGATAATTGTGAATCCAATCGTTTTCCGGTTTTGAAAATAGAACTCGGTCTCCTCAAGGCTTAGCCGATGTAGTAGTTCCCAGGCAGTATCTCCTAACCATAGAAACGGAGCCCCATCGGATTTTTCCAGATAGCGCCCATTTTCACTTATTTTTAACGGCTTCACGGCAAGTGTTGTATCCATTGGACACAACTTTCCATCCATCCTTTTTGGGTACCTTCTTTATTAATGGAGAGCGAGAACCCGTGCCCTCCGGTAGGGTACAAATGCATTTCCACCGGAACTTTCTTTTCCAGCAAGCCCTCATACATTAGCAGGCTGTGTTGCACCGGTACGGCGGTATCATCCTGAGAATGAAAAATAAAGGTTGGCGGGCTGTCAGCCCTGACTTGCTTTTCGTTACTAAAATAGGTCACCCATTGTTGGTCCGGATCTTCACCAAGCAGGTTATTTCTGGAGCCGATGTGGGTGATGTGTTCTGTAAATGAAACCACGGGATAGCCCAGAATCATAAAGTCCGGTCGACTGGATTGGTGCTCGATGGCAGCCTCGTCGCCTGGATTGCCCGAGTCGAAATGGGTTCCCAGGGTGGAGGCCAGGTGGCCCCCCGCTGAGAAGCCCATGATTCCAATTTGGTCCGGGTCAATTCCCCAGTCCTCTGCGTGGTGCCGAACCATGCGAATAGCCCGTTGCCCATCTGCCATGGGTACGATATGCGATTGTGTCTGTGTTTCGGTGGAAGGAAGCCGGTATTTGAGTACGATGCCCGCAATTCCGTGGCTGTTTAGCCATTTGGCAATGTCCAGCCCTTCCCAGTCATAAGCCAGTACACCGTATCCACCTCCGGGGCAGATAATAACGGCTTTGCCGGTAGCCGATCGTTTTGCCGGTAAAAATACCTGGATTTGGGGATTTTGAACCTTGCTGACGACCTGAATGTCATTATTTTGGACGGTTTCAGTAATATCCGTTTCTTTTTGAAAAGGCACTTCTCCCGGATAAATATCCAGGGTAAGGGGAGTTGTTTGTGCCAGGGAACTACCGGTAAGCATAAGCAAAAAGGCAACTAAGGTCAGTTTATTCATGGTCCTTTGCAATGGGTTTTAGGAAAACGCTTTTAACATCAAGGCTGCTCCATAGGCAGAACCCAGGGGAAAATCCGAAAAAACCAACTCATAGTCTTCCAACAGTTCTGTTAAAAACCGGATAAACACCTTATTATGCACAAAGCCTCCGTCAATATACACCTTTTTTGTATCCGATGCACCTTTGGCCATCATCAATGAGGCGACCTGCATTCGGGCCAAACCAAACACCAGGTGATGATACGCCGTCTCAAAATCCGGAAAGGCAGCAATATCCCAATGGTTCTCGGGGAATACCTCCTTCACTAAAGGCGTTCTTGCAATGGTTTCCGGATAAAATGTGCCCTCCGTTTCACCGCTTAGTAGGGACTGCACCAGGCCTTTATTTGGAAGAATATCTTTGTAATACTTGGCTTCTTTTTGAAAATGGCCATTTATTTTTTCCAATTGCTTGTCCAGTTCGTAGCCCAGAAAAAACCGGCTGGCCTTTACCGTTTTGCCATGGATAGAAAGAAAGTTCAAACAATCGTTCTGTAATTCTGCAGTGGTTAGTTCTCTTTTTGGAAATGGGTTGAGGCTGATGCTCCAGGTACCTGTGGAAATCAGGACAAAGGGCTCCTTGATTTTGATCAGGTAGGAAGCCAGGGCGGAAGAGCTATCATGGATGCCCACCCCCACCTGAACCTTTTTACCACAAATCACTTTCTCAAAGCTATGGGTCGTAGGAACCTGCTTCGGGAGCTTCTTATCAATCTCCTCCTCGTAGACCCAGTCGTGGTAATCGCCTTTCGGAAAATCCCATAATTTGGTATGGCAGCCAATGGAAGTGGGTTCGGTAACGGCCTCTTCGGTAAACAAATACGAAATGTACTGCGGTAAATGTAGGGCGTATTTTATCTTCCGGAAGGTTTCCGGCTTTTTCTTCTTCAACCAATATAATTGCAAACCCGAATTCAACATGCCCAGGGTCGGGGATGCGGTAGTTTGATTGATGCTGGCTTCCGGGTAGCGCCCGTAAAATTCGTTGTGTAGGTCTTCCGGAAAATCCTTGAGGTAATTGTAAATCGGTGTCACAGGTTTTCCATCTTCACCAATAGAAACAAAAGAAGCCCCATAGGTGGAAAAATTCAGTGCTTTTACATCGTATTTCGGATTCCTGCACAGCGCTTCTACGGTGTCCTTTGCCCATTGGGTGATTTTATCCAAATCATCGCATTCATCCCCATCTTCATCTTTGATGGTAGGAAATTTGACATACGTTTCATTGATCTCGTTGAGCTGTTCATCAAAGAGAAAGAATTTTTTATTGGTTTTTCCGATGTCAAAAATAGCGATTACCGGTTGGGGCATTGTATAGTCAATTTAGAATGGAAGAAATGAGCGGCTTTCATTTAGAGACCGGTGGCCTGGCTTTTGCTGCCGCGTTCCAGCACCAGGTTTTTCCGAAGGTCCAGTTTTCGATATGCCGCGACGGGTTGTAGGGCAGCACCTGCCCGAAGCCGGGCCTCGGCAATTAAAGGTCTGGCATCTGTTCGGAATGCGGCCTGAAGAATTTCCTGCGCCAAAACAGGATCGTTATCCTCCCTAGCACTTTCCAGCGCTTCCCGATCTACCAATAATGCCTGAGCGTAAGCCAATTGAATGGCTTCTATTGATTGTAGCAAGTCTTCCATGGGATCTTTCAGGTTATGGCTGGCATCAATCATCCAGGCTGGCGAAGGGTTGGCAGACTGATTGTCCTCCATTCCCGCTACCAGCTCATTGAAGATCAAAAATAACTGATAAGGTTTCATAGCTCCAACCGTCAGGTCATCGTCCCCGAATTTGGAATCATTAAAATGAAACCCGCCCAATTTTCCCTGCATCATCAGTGTGGCTACAATTTGCTCTATATTGGTATTGGGAAGGTGGTGACCCAGGTCTACCAGGGTAAATGCCCGATCACCCAATTGAGAAGCAAGTAAATGGGAAGTGCCCCAGTCCTGAATGACGGTATGGTAAAAGTTGGGTTCAAAAGGCTTGTATTCGACAAATAGCTTCCAATCCTTTGGCATGCCGGCGTAGATTTCCTTCAGGGAATCCAAGGTTCGCTGCAAGGCTTTTCGGAAATTCATTTGACCGGGAAAAGAAGAACCATCTGCCAGCCATACGGTCAAAGACTTGGACCCGAGCATCTCCCCGTAACGAATGACCTCCAGGTTGTGGTCAACGGCCTGTCGGCGAACGCGGGCATCGGTATGACAGAGCGAACCAAACTTATAGGAAAGTTCCTGTTCCGGCTGATCCTGAAAGGTATTGGAATTGACCGCGTCAAATAGCAGCCCGTTGGCAGTGGCCAGCGCTTTGATTTTTTCCACATCTCCGGGTATATCCCAGGGAATGTGTAAGGAGATGGCACCGGAGCCTGCATTTAAAGCATGCAGCGTTCCCACATCGGTTATTTTCTCTTCCAGCGAGCGGGGTTCACCCCCTCCGGGAAACCTGCCAAATCGGGTGCCGCCAGTACCCAGCGCCCAACTGGGAATAGCCACCTGAAATTCCTGAACTTTACGAATCAGTTTATCTACCTCCAGGTTTTGAGCTTTCAACCGTTGGCTTAGATACTCAAAACTCTCCCGGTGTTCCGGGAGAGCTTGTTCATTGAGTGATTTAATTTGATTTTTTTCAAGTTGCATATAGATGGATTATCGTACGAAAGCGGCTGCAACTCCTCCATCGACGTTCAGGATGTTGCCGGTACTTTTACTCAAATTACCACCAACAAAAGCAAAAACGCCATTGGCAATGTCCTCTATACCGATGATTTCATTCATGATGGTTCGCTTGGCATAAAAGGCTGGAAGTTCTTCCACCGTGATGCCGTAGGCTTTTGCCCGGCCTTTGGCCCACTCGCCTTCCCAAATTTTGCTGCCTTCAATCACTGCATCGGGGTTAACCACATTGACCCGGATCTTATCTTTGCCAAGTTCGGCGGCCAATAGTCGGCTCATGTGAACCTGTGCTGCTTTTGCCGTTCCGTACCCGATGTTATTAGGTCCGGACACCAAGGCATTTTTACTGGCGATATTGATGATGTCTCCTCCTTTATTCTGAGCGCGTAAAATTTCTACCCCTGCTTTTGATACTGCAAACTGGCCCTTCACCAACACATTTTGAAGAATGTCCCAATCTTTTTCAGAGGTCTGTTCTATCGGTTTGGAGATGGCCAAACCGGCACAGTTGACAATGATATCAACGCCCCCAAACTTAAGGCAGGCTGCCCGAAGGGCTTCTTCGATGTCCTCCATTTTGGTAACATCCATAAGGGCTCCTGATCCGGTGTCCTTGTTGTAGGTATCCAGTGCCTGATCCAGGTTATCTTTATTGATATCCGTGATAAATACACAAGCACCTTCTTTGGCTAGTTTGTCCGCAATGGCTTTTCCGATTCCTCCGGCTCCGCCTGTGACAAAGGCTACCTTTCGGGACATGGGCTGTTCTTTGGGCATGCGTTGTAACTTGGCCTCTTCCAATAACCAGTATTCAATATCAAAAGCTTCCTGTAAGGGAAGGGAAACATATTCCGAAATGGCTTCGGCTCCCTTCATTACGTTGATGGCATTGGTGTAAAACTCGCTTGCTACCCGGGAAGTTTGTTTGTTTTTGGCATAGGAAAACATCCCTACTCCCGGCCACAAGATGACCACTGGATTGGAATCTCTCATGGCAGGGCTGTTGGGCCGCTTGTGATCCTCGTAATACTTGGTATAATATTGCCGGTAGTCTTCAAATTCCTTTTCCAGATAAGCTTTCACATCCGTCATGTCCGTGAGGTCTTTATCTGCGGGAATTTCCAATACCAACGGTCTGATTTTAGTCCGCAGAAAATGGTCAGGGCAACTTGTACCTAAGGGAGCTAGTTTTTCAAGATCCTTGCTATTGATGAATTCCAATACTCGGTCATCATCGGAAAAATGCCCTACCATCCGGTTAAAACTGGAAGCAAGGCCCCTCAGATGAGGTGCGATCTTTGATGCCTGGGATTTTCTTTCTGATTCGGGAAGCGAAGTTACTTTTTGTCCGCCGAATACGGGACGCTTCTTTCCGTAGTTTTCTTCCAGGAACTGAGAAGCTTTATCAATTACTTCCAGGCTATTAATGTAGCAGTCATAGGAGGTTTCGCCCCAGGTAAAAAGCCCGTGTCCACCCAGCATGATTCCCCGGATGCCAGGGTTTTCTTTCAGCGCTTGGTCCAGTTTCAATGCCAGGTCAAAACCCGGTCGCTGCCAGGGCACCCAGGCAATTTGGCCTTCAAATAATTCCTGCGTGATCTTTTCACCTTCTTTAGAAGCAGCGATGGCGATGGCTGCATCCGGATGCAGGTGATCGATGTGCTTAAACGGTAATACCGCATGAAGAGGAGTGTCAATGGAAGGTGCTTTGGAGTCAAGATCGTAAATACAATGGTTAAATAACGCCACCATTTCGTCTTCGAATTCCAGTCCCCGATACACATTCTTCAGGGCCAATAGTTTGTCCATGTACAATCCGGCCAAACCGCTTCTTTTCAGGGTACCAATATCACCACCGGATCCTTTGATCCACATTACTTCCGTGTCTTTCTTGGTTAGGGGGTCTTTTTCAACGGTTTTGCAACTGGTATTGCCACCGCCATAGTTGGTGATTCTAAGGTCTGCACCCAAAATATTGGACCTGTAGAGCAAAAGGGCGATTTGGTCGTCTCCCAACGCTTTTGCTTTCGCATCGTCCCACAGGTAATCTACGTGTTTAAAAGTGTTTTTTGTAACTGCCATATTTTAAGAAAATAGATTTGATTTTAAGTTAAATTAAGCGAATTTAAATTATTATTAATACTTAACTGTCCTGTTCTATGCTGACTGAATGGTTAAATCTCTGTTACTTATAGCTTAATATTCACAAAAACCATCCGAATTTCGTTAAAATAACCTGAATACCGGAAAAATTTTAGAAAATGAGCCGTTTTTGACTACCTTCTATCGAACAGACCCCTATTCATAAGGTGAGGGGCTGGTGGCGGTCCATCCCCCATCGATGACCAGGCTTTGTCCCGTAATATGTCTTGCATGGGGCGAGACCAAAAAGGC
>JAWLFL010000032.1:0-29756 GCA_041685605.1 Cyclobacterium sp.
AGCCATGTCTTCTACCGCATCCGAGCTAAACGCCCTTTCGTCTACCACCACCATCGATATTTACAAGCGTTCCCTGCACACCTCCGGGAGCTCCCGGCACTACATGCTTTCCTCGAAATGGTTTACGGCACTTTGGGGCTTGTTTGCAGTGCTTTTTGCTACCTATGCCACCTTATTTGAAAACCTGATACAAGCGGTTAACTTGCTCGGATCCCTGTTTTACGGCACCATTCTGGGCATTTTTCTGGTGGGGTTTTTTCTGAAATGGGTAGGGGGTAAGGCGGTGTTTACCGCAGCCATTATTGCAGAATTGATGATTTTAACCCTGCACTACTTCAATGGAACCATCGTGTATGGTTTTGCGGTGGATGTAGGATACCTCTGGTACAACGCCATTGGCTGCCTATTGGTAATGCTGATGGCCATGCTGATTCAGGGATGGCGAGGACCGGAACCGAAATCAACTACTGAATAGAAAACATTGGAGCTGCTTTTTTCGCAGCTCCAATGTTTCATTCTTATTTAAGTGATTCAATCAATCGTTCGTTTAATCCAACGTAATCTGGATTTTCGGCTTCTTCGGCCATGGTTTTTGATTGTTCTGCCGTGGCGATGGCTTCCGCATCCATACCTAATTTGGCCTGTATTTTCGCCTTTAGGTGCACCGTATAGTACTTGGCATCCTGATCCACGGATTTGGTGATCCATTCAAGTGCGGTATTCAGGTCCTTGTCATTGGTGAAGTAATAATTAGCTGCTTGAAAATAAAGGCCCGGGTTATCCGGTTCCTGGTCGATTAGCAGTTCCCTGATTTGTTTCATGACAATCGGATCTACTTCAGATTCGATCCGGAATTCAATTTGGGTTTTATCCCATGCCAGGTTAACGGTAGCGCCGGTATCTGAAAGGTCCATAAACTGAATGGTCATGGTTTCCACCTCCGGTTTTTGCTTCATTGCCGGTACCTGTATACGCAGGGCATCGTCTTCCGCACTATACCCCATCGCTCCCCATAATTCGGTCTTTTTGGAAAAAATGACGGTCCACTGCTTTTTACCTGGAATGGTGTACAAAGCGTATTTTCCTGCGGGTAGTTCGTGCCCGTTTACACGAATATCCGTATCAAATTCAAGGGTGCTGGGATTATTGGCACCGGTTCGCCACACCTGCCCAAAAGGTACCAGTTCTCCAAAAATTTTCCGTCCCTTTTTTCCCGGTCTGGAATAATCCAGGTGCAGGACGGTCAGTCCCATTTGTTGAGACACCTTGCTGTTGGGACTTGCCGGCGGCATGTTGATCTGAGCAAAAGCTACTAGTTGAACCAATGACAAAATAGTTGCTAGAAAAAGCATTTTTTTTGTTTTCATAGATATTTATAATTAATTTGAAGATGTAATTATGACAAAACATAACCGGTTTATATGACTGGTTTTTTCTTTATAGCAGTGGTATCAGGTATGTGGGCAAAGATAGTTAAATTACCATCAATATTTGTGTGGATTTTCGTAGTTCTTACGGGGAGTCGGTCCGACCGGAGTCCATGGCTATTACGAATATCCGAAAATTATTTTAACTGGTTTTTAATATAAACGACAACATTCTTTCAATGGGACTAGCAATTATTGCACCAACTAAATCAAAGCAAGAAATCGCTGATTGGATTGCGGTTTTCAAAGAAATTGATCCTCATATTGAACTTCAGGTTTATCCGGATGTCAATCAGAAAGAATCCGTAGAAGTAGTGGTTCTCTGGCAGCATCCCAAGGGAATTTTAAAAGAATTTCCAAATTTAAAACTAATCTGCTCCATGGGTTCGGGCGTGGATCATATCATGGCGGATTACGTACCTGACAATGTTCCCATTACCCGGATAGTGGATCCCAGGTTGACCTTTTCCATGACCAATTATGTGGTGATGGGCATCTTAAATTACCATCGGCAGTTTCTTCGCTATGTTCGCGATAAGCAGTCAAAAACCTGGGATATGAGCAATCCCGAAATTCCCATTACCGTGGGGGTGATGGGAGTCGGCGAACTGGGAGGCGATGTTCTCGACAAGATGGCCGGTTTGGGCATTCCGGTAATTGGCTATGGTAACCGCCTGAAATCCGATTTCAGGCATCCCTATTTTCATGGAGGACAACTCCAGGAATTTTTAGATGCCGTGAATGTGGTTGTTTGCCTGCTACCACTAACTCCCAAAACCGAGGGATTTCTGAACAAGGACTTGTTCCGGAAATTTAAAAAAGGCAGCTATCTGATTAATGTGGCCAGAGGAAAACACCTCATAGAAGCGGATTTAATTCCGGCCATCGAATCCGGTCACCTTTCAGGAGCCCTATTGGATGTATTTCAGGAAGAGCCTTTACCTGCCAACCATCCCTTCTGGGAGCAGGAGCAGGTGACCATTACCCCCCACATCGCCAGTATCACCAACCACAAAGCGGCAGCACCGCAGATTATGGAAAATTACCGGAACCTACGGCAAAACCTTCCCTTGATGAATCAAATTAACAAAGAGCAGGGCTATTAAACTTATCATTTCTTTATGAAAACGTATACCATTCTTTGCCCCACCGACTTTTCTGAATGTTCGTTAAACGCCATCGAATATGCTGCCAAACTGGGCGAAAAATTGCAAGCAAAGCTGATTCTGTTCCATGTACCGGATAAAGAAGATTACGAGAACCTTTTTCCCGGAAATATTTTGGACAAAAGCCTGCATACCGCAAAGAAAAAGCTGCAATCATTAAAAGCTACTGTGGAGGAAGAAAGCCTGGCGAAGGGGCTTTCCTCCTGTGAAGGTGTCATATGGGAAGGAAAAACAGTAGCCACCATATTGAAATTTTCTGAAAGTGAAGGGGCAGACCTGGTCATCATGGGTACCGAAGGAATTAATGAATTTAAGGAAAATTACATTGGTACTAAATCCAGTCAAGTGGTGCTGAAGGCAGCCTGCGATGTCTTCATCATCCCACGAAAGGTCTTTTTCAAAGTGCCAAGAAAGTTGGTATATGCGACCAATTACCTGGAGGAGGATAAGCTGGCCATTCAGCGGGTGGTGGAAATCGCCCGGATGTATGATGCGGAATTGGACGTGGTTCACGTCAGCACCAAAATAAAATCCATAGATAAAGCCTTGCATATTACTATGGTGGAGGAGCTTCAGCCTTTTATCCACTATGAAAAAGTGAATTTTGTGTTGAAATCCTATCGTGATGAGCCAGGCCTTGGGCTGGAGAATTACCTGATTACGGCCAAAGGAAACATCCTCTTTACCCTAAGTAAGAAGAAAACCTGGTTCGAACAATTATTTACAAGTAATCTTTCCAAAAAAATGTCTTACTTTATCAATAAACCGCTTTTTGTCATCAAGAACCTTTAATCTTTGTCAGAATAAAGGTTTTGAACTCATTTCGGGTCTCTTTATTTGTAAATAGTTGTTTCAGGGTTATGAAAAAATGGCTCAGATTATTAGACTTTTCTTCTTGCTCCAACTGGAAAGGCACGTTTGCTGCTCTTGGTCCATCTGCCGTTTCCGGCTTCGGTTCAGGAGATTTAGAAGGTGAATGACCGGTAAGTTCGTCGGCGGCCGAGTAACTCTTTCTGGAAGCGCCCAGATACCCTAATTTTTCCTCTATCATCCCTTTGTTGTTTTGAGCAACCGCATCTTCCGGATCCAGCGCAATGGCACGCTCGTAATCATCAATAGCCCCCTGAAAATCACCAATACGGTCTTTAAAATAGGCCCTGCTAGAGTAACGATAAGGGTTTTGAGGGTCTAGATTTAAGGCCTGATCAAATGCCCGCATGGCTTCATCGTTTCGTTTCAGAAGGTGAAGGACCACTGCCCGGTCACTGATAAAGGTTGTATTATATGGTTCCAATTCCATCAAGGCATCAAAATCGCTGATGGCTTGTTCCAAGGCTCCGAGTCGGGATTGTACCCTTGCCCGGTAGTGCAGGTATTCGGCCTTCGGCCCCTCCAAACTTACCAGCCGGTCAAAAACCTGCAATGCTTCCTCAAATTTGCCTTCTTTATAATAGGTAATTCCAATTTCCAACGTTTCCACCATGCTTTTCTTTGATACACTATATATACAAAAGTATGCAAGGTAATGTTTCCTTTCATCCTTGTTAATCCTATATTCTTTTTATATTTGATCTCTTATCGAGCCATTTTTAAATCAGGTATGCCCAGTAAGCCGGAAAGTATTCTCAAAGATCTGAAAGCAAATAAGTTTGCCCCCGTCTATTTTCTTCAGGGAGAAGAACCTTATTTTATAGATAAAATCACCGGGTTCATTGAAAAACATGCCCTGGCCCCACAGGACCGTGGTTTTAATCAAACGATCCTATATGGAAAGGATACGACCATAGGTGACATTCTTACCAATGCCAAACGGTTTCCCATGATGTCTGACCGGCAGGTGGTCATTGTAAAAGAAGCGCAAAATATTCAGGAACTGGGCAGGGAGCAGGGAGATCAATTGCTGATCAATTACATTAATAATCCACTGCCCAGTACCATTCTCGTTTTTGCGTATAAATACAAGTTATTGGATGGCCGGAAAGCATTGGCTAAAGAATTGGACAAAAAAGCGGTGTTGGTCAAATCGGATAAGATACAGGAATACAAACTGGCACCCTACATTGATCAATATGTGAAGGATAAGGGATTTACGATTGAAACCAAGGCCTGCCAGGTCCTGGCGGAATCCATTGGTAATAATATGGAAGTGCTGACCAACGAAATTGACAAAATGTTCATCAATTTTGATGAACCGGTAACCGTAAGCACCGCCCATATCCAGCAATACATTGGAATCAGTAAGGACTTCAATAACTTTGAGCTGACCAAATCGCTTAGCTACAAAGACGTGAATAAAGCTAATACCATTATTTGGTATTTCGCACAGAATGCCAAATCCCATCCACTGATTCCCCTTTTGTCCCTGCTTTACATGCATTTTAGCCGCTTGCTCCAGGTAAAAGCCAACAAGGGAATGGGGGATAAAGAATTGGCTGGCGTACTGAAAGTAAATCCCTACTTCATAAAAGAATACACCGTTGCCGCAAAAAATTATCCCTTAGGCAAGATTATTGATATCATCGGATACCTGAGAGAAGCAGATTTACGTTCAAAAGGCATAGCGGCCAGCAATATGGAAGAGTCAAAAATTCTGAAAGAACTCATTTTTAAAATTCTTCATTAATCCCAATAATGAACAGGATACGGTTAGTAATATTCGCAGTTTATTTCGTTGCAGGGGCTCCAATGCAGGCATGGGCGCAGGCAAGCCTTATTCAGATGCATCCCGAGTTGGAATACCAGGCGGCCCTGGATTTATTTCAGAACGATCAATTTGCTGCCTCTCGAGAAGCATTTGAACGAATGGAGCTCCATAATCAACAGGGGGATCGAACCATGGATATTTCCTATTACCTCGCTCTTTCCTCTTTGAAGGGCGATTTTCCGGAGGGTTCATCGGCTTTGGAAGCCTTTTTGCTGGATTATCCCGGAGAAATCCTGGCACATGAAGCGGCCTGGATTTTGGGCAATCATTATTTTACCGCCCGAAACTACCGAAAAGCCATTGAGAAGTTTGGTTTGTTGAGCAACGTCGCCCTTAGCGAAGAGCGCCATCCGGAGCTTTTTTTTAAAACAGGCTATGCTTTTTTTCAATTAAAAAATTACCAACAAGCCCAACGGTATTTTGAGCGGGCCAAACGATCCCGAAGTCCTTTCCTGGCATCTTCGTATTATTATGCAGGCTTCAGCGCGTTTCAGCAAGATGACTTTGAATCGGCAGTCACCAATTTTAAAGAGGCGGAAAAATCCAGGGAATACAGCCTGAAGGTTCCCTACATGTTGTCGGCGATTTATTATCGGCAGGGGGAGTTACAACGCTTAATCGATTACGCTTCCCCCTTGATCGGTAAGGCAGGCCTGGAAAACCGCGAGCAAATTCATTTACTTCTGGCAGAGGCCTATTACGATCACAACGCCTATCCGGAGGCGGCAGGGCACTATCAGTCCTTCGTTGCTGCCAGTAAGGGAACGTTATCCAGAGACCAGCAATACAAAGCCGGTGTGGCCCACTACGAAAGCAATCAATATGAGAGGGCCAGTACCTTTTTTAAAGAAGTAGCCCTGGAAAAAGATGCCTTGGGACAGATTTCCAGCTATTTTTTGGGGCATTCCTACATTCAGCAGGAGAATTTACCCTTCGCAGCCAACAGTTTCAGTGCCGCTTTTACGATGGATTTTAATCCGGAATTAAAAGAAGAAGCCTTATTCAACTATGCCAAGGTGAATCTTGAAATGGGTAAATTTCAAGAAGCCATCACCGCGCTGGATCAGTATCTGGATGAATACCCGAGCGGAACGCAAGCCTCAGCAGCAGAGAACTTACTCAGCGATGCGCTTATCAACACGAACAATTACCTCAGAGCTATTCGGCATATAGATAGCATGCAGCAGAAATCGCCCCGGATACGGGAAGCCTACCAGAAAGTAAGCTTTTTTCAGGCGATGGTGTATTACCGGGACAATAACCACCCTGAAGCCATTCAGATGCTAAACAAATCCCTCGATTTCCCCCAGGATAAGTCCCTGCAAACGCTGGCACAATATTGGAAAGGAGAGGCTTACGCCGCCAACAACCAAGCGGATGCCGCCATTCAGGCCTACGAACGGGTTTTGGCCATGAATCCTCCGGCATCTGATCCAGCGGTAATCAAGACCCATTATGGCTTGGGATATGCGTATTTCAATCAGTCAAACTACCAAAAAGCCGAAAATCAGTTTAAGGCCTATACCGACAAGCTTCGTGGCAGCAAGGAGAAGCAACAGTATCACGATGCCCTGATAAGGTTAGGAGATGCCTATTACGTACAGAAAAAATTTGAGGAGGCCGCAGCCACTTTCCGCAGAGCCATTCAGGAAGACAGCCCTTACAGTGATTATGCGTATTTCAGAGGGGGAGTGGTGGCTAACTTTCAAAACCGAAACCTGGAAGCCATCCGGCAACTGGACCAGGTAATAAACAAATATCCAAATAGTCTTTATCTGGAGGATGCCTTGTTTCAAAAAGCCCAAATCCATATGGAAGATTTGAATTACCGGCTGGGCAGAGAAGTTTTTTCCAAACTTATTTCATTAAAACCCAACAGTCCCTTTATACCATTTGCCTTGGAAGGAAGGGCGGTGGCCAATTATTCGCTTAAAGATTACGATCAAGCCATTGCCGATTACAAGACAATATTGAACCGTTTTCCCAATGCATCCAACGGCGAAACGGCGCTGGTTGGCTTGCAGGAGAGTCTTTCCCTCCAGGGAAGGTCTGAAGAGTTTTCCACTTACCTGTCTGAATACCGGAAATCCAACCCCGCCAGCAGTAATTTACAGAATGTAGAGTTTGAGGCTGCCAAAAGCTTGTTATTCAACCAATCCTACCAGCAGGCAGTCCGGGCATTGGAGGATTTCCTTCGAAACTATCCCAATTCCTCCCAGGTACCCGAAGCCAGGTATTACCTGGCCGATGCCCATTTCCGTATGGAAAACACCGACAAAGCCCTGGAATTGTACTACGAATTGGAAAATACCGAGGATAATCAATTGAAAATCAGGGTATTTCAAAAGATCGCAGCCATAGAATTTGATCGGGAAAACTTTACCAAATCCATCCCTTATTTCCAATTTACCGCCGAAAATGCGCGAAGCACCGCAGAGGAATACGAAGCGTATTATGGTTTGATGGTGGCCCATTTTGAATCCAAAAACTACACGGAGGCGGTCAGCCATGCTGATAAAATTCTGGACTTGGGCAATATTACCGTGGATGCGGCTCCCAGTGCTCTGTTGATCAAGGCAAAGGCCCTGGTAAACAGTAATCAGCCGGCCCAGGCAGAACCGGTTTACCGGGAATTAATCGAAAATTATAAATCGGAGCAAGGTGCTGAAGCCCTTTTCCGGCTTGCTTCGCTTAGCCATGAAGCAGGTGCCTATGAGGCATCCAATGAGCTAATTTTTGAATACTCCCAGCCTTTTGGCTCGTATGAGTTTTGGTACGGCAAGCAATTTGTGCTGCTGGCAAAAAATTACATCGCATTGGATGAAACGTTCCAGGCCAAAGCCACCCTGGAATCAGTGATTGAAAATTCGGGCATGGAATCAGTCAGAACGGAAGCAGAAGAATTATTGGAAACCATCAATACGACCGCAGAATGAAGCAGCTCATACAGTTAATAGTCTCAGGGGTTTTACTGGCAGTTGTAGTGGTGGTGCCGGTTCAGAGTCAGGATACGGGGGAACCGGAACGCGGAGAAATCCGGGATACGGAGTTTATTATCCGGAAAGACAGGGTTTTGAGCCTTCCCAAACAGTCCCGGGTCTTTGAAAAAAGTCCCGCGTTACCGCCGGTAAGTAAGTCTACCGATTATACCTATCAGGTAAACGATTATTTCTTTCCATTGGCTCCAGTGGCACTGGAAACACAGCCCCATCAAAAGCCTTTCCCAAAGCCCGAAACGGACCAAACCATGGGGATTGCCAAACTGGGTTTCGGAAATTACTCCGCTCCATTTTTCCAGCTGAATCTGTTTCCTCAACCCTATGAAGAAGCTGGTTATGGTTTGCACCTAAAGCATGAGGGATTTTACACCGGGCCGGTGGATGGGCAGAATTCAGCAGAGGATCATACGGATATCTTTTTAAATGGTAGTTTGTATAAAGATATCGTCGAAATATTTGGTAAGCTGGGATACCAAAGAGATATGTACCATTTTTATGGCTACACCCCTCAACCTGAGAATACGGTGCTTGCCGATACCATACAGCAGGTTTTTAATACCATCCATACGCAGATAGGTCTTAAAAGAATTGAAAAGGCAGAACCATTCAATTACTCGGCGAGCCTTTCCCTGAGGCTTTTTAATGACCGATACGAGGCCCAGGAAAGTGAGGCCCTGGTAAAGGCCGCTGCGGGATTTCGCGCTAACGACAACCTAAATGGGGGAATAGAAACCGAATTGGCATTTACCTCTCCCAGTGATGTGAATTACGAAGCCATCAATAGAAATTATTTTAAGCTGCACCCTTATGTTCAGTACCGGCAGGAAGGGTTGGACATTAAGCTAGGGGCAAATGTGATTCATGAAAACGACATTGTCCCCAACAAATTAAAGGAGTTTTATGTATTGCCAGTAGCATCCGTTTCGTATCAATTGATGCCTGAATTTGGCATTTATGGAATCTACGAGGGAGATGTAAAGCGAAATACCTATTATGGCTTTATTCGGGAAAACCCTTTTTTAGGGCCATCCGAGCAGCTCAGGAATACCATCCAAAATTTTGAGGTTGATGCCGGTATTTCCGGTAATGCCAATGACCTTTTCAATTACCGGCTGGGATTGAAATATGGAGATTTTACCAATATGCATTTCTATGGAAACAATGCGATGGATAGTACCCGGTTTCAGCTCATTTATGATAACAACACCAAGGTGCTGGAATACCACGGAAATCTGAATTATAGTTTTGATGAGATTTACCAAATGGATGCTTCGTTGCATTTTTACCAATACACCCTGGATGAAATCGAGGTAGCCTGGCACCGGCCGGAGTGGGAGGTACGCATAAATAATTCCTTTACTCCCAATGAACGATGGACCTTAAATGCGAACTTGCATGCACTGGGTGGAATCAATGCCATCAATCTTGCCTCCGATACCGAACGAGATCTGGATCCCTTGCTGGATTTGCATATACATGCGAATTATGCGTTTTCCAGCCGGTTTTCGGCTTTCCTAAAGGGGAATAATCTATTAAACCAGCCCTACGAACGCTTTAACTATTACCCCGTGCGTACCATTCAGGTGATTGGAGGCATAGGGTTTAAATTTTAGTTCGCATAGTCGTTCGATAAGGATTGGTGAAATTCGGGAAATATGGTGCCAATATTGTCGAATTGATGGTTTTACTTTAGCTTAGCGGATTGAAACAATCTTTTTTGATATGTCTGAAAATAAATCCAAGGATCAAAACAGCCAACCAAATAACGATGAGGACTTTGGACTGCCCCCGGTTTCCGTCACACCGCTGAAAAGTCCCGTTGCCAAAACGGCTGCATCTCCCGTACCGGCACCAGTAGGAAAGGGTAATACTGAAACGGGGGGATCAAAAAGTGGTGAAAAAGCGAAAAAAGAACGGCGTTCTAACTGGGCGTTATGGCTTATACTACTATTGATTTTGCTAATTGGATTTGGGGCTTATTATTGGGGTAATCTTGGCTACTTTAATCCAAATCCGGAGGAAGATGATGCACCGGTTGCCCAATCAGAAGAGCCGGTGGAGCCAACACCCGAACCTGCTCCTGTTCCTGACCCGGTAACCGAAGATCCTGCCCCGGCAGTGGAAGCGGTTACGCCGGTACTGACAGAAATAGCCGAAAGAGCCGATTCACCAAGGTATTTTTTGGTAGTAGGCAGTTTTATAGATGATGATCTTGCCAGAGATTATTCAGAGCGACTCAATAAAGCCGGACTGAAAACGTTTTTGGTGCATCCCTATGGAAGCATCCATTTCTACCGTCTGGCAGTCGGACAGTATGAAAACCTTGATTTGGCACTGGAGGCCATGGATGCTTCCCAGACGGAATACGAAGAAAACTTATGGGTACTGAAATATTAATATGATCCTTTTACAAACATTGTCAACCTCAGACGGGCAACAGGCCGTCGATTCACTTGCTATTATGGATGGGGCGGGGTCATCCGATATTGGTTTATTGGAGTTATTGATTAAAGGGGGGTACATGATGATCCCGCTTTATTTGCTCTTTATTTTAGCCATTTTTATTTTTATTGAGCGCGTCATCACCTTAAAAAAAGCCTCCAAAACCCCCAAGGGCATGATCGATCAGGTCAAGATGATGGTTCAGAGCGGTAATATTGAGCAGGCAAAGATGATTTGCCAGGGAGAGGAAACCCCGGTGGCAAACATGATCAGCAAAGGGCTGGAACGCATTGGCAGCCCTTTGAAAAACATTGAGGTGGCCATCGAAAACGTTGGTAAAATTGAGATTTATAAGTTGGAAAAAAACCTCGGGCTGTTGGCAACTGTCTCGGGTGCTGCGCCCATGATCGGGTTTTTGGGTACCGTTGCCGGAATGATCCGGGCATTTATCGGAGTGGCGCAGGAAGAGGGAATGGTTTCTCCCAAACTGCTTTCTACCGGAATCTATGAGGCCATGATCACCACCGCTACGGGTTTGGTGGTCGGGATCATCGCTTATCTGGGCTACAATTACCTGGTTACGCAGGTCTCCAAACTGATCCATAATATGGAATATACCACGATCGAATTTATAGATTTACTTCAGGATAAGAAATAACATGGCCCTACAGTCTAAGAATAAAATCGAAGCCGCTTTCAGCATGTCATCGATGACCGACATCATTTTCCTGCTATTGATCTTTTTCATGCTTACTTCTTCTTTCATTACTCCCTCAGGGTTACCTGTAAACCTGCCGAGCAGTGAGGCCTCCGATATCGTGATGCAGGAAGTGACCGTAAGTATTACCAAAGAACTCAAATATGCAGTGAATGACCGGCAGGTAAGCCGAAATGAAATTAAAGAAGCGTTAACAACGTTATTGAAAGATAAGAAAGGGTACGTGGTATTGCACATCGATCAGGAAGTACCTGTGGAGCATCTGGTAGAGGTAGGAGGGATCGCCGCCTCACTCGAAGCCAACGTCACCATCGCGACAAAACCATACAAGTAAGATTTCAAAATGGAAGTTTGGGAAGACCGGAAAGAAACCCTGGAGAATAAGAAGAAAGCCATCCTCATCACGTTTTTAGTAAACGTACTGATATTGGTAGGCTTTTATTTTATTGTGGTTTGGAAACAACCGGTTCCTCCCATGTCTCAGTTTGGCCTGGAATTGAACCTGGGTTTTTCGGATGCCGGAATGGATAGCGAGCAGGCAACCACGGAATCTACTTCCAATACGGAGGCGATCGAAGAAGCCGCAGCACCGGGGGATCCAGCCTCTCAACCGACTGAAAATGTGGTGCCGGTTAGCCCTCCCGAACCGCAACCCACACCAGCCCTACCCAGCCAAAGTCAACCCAGACAGCAGCCGCAAACACAGGTTCCCAGCCCCGTTCAGACCAACGAAGAACCGGAACCGACTCCGGATACGCCTACCGAAACAAACGAAAATCCTACCGAAGACCGGGTAGAGAATCAACCGGCCGAAAAGACGGCTCCGGAAAAAGTGGAAGAGAAAAAGCCTACCGTCGACCCACGTGCTATCTTTGGTGGGGGAGGTAAAACAGGAACATCCAACCAACCGTCTGCCGGCAACAATGAAGGAACATCCAATCAGCAGGGCAATGAAGGCAACCCTCAAGGTACCGTAGATGGACGGTCCATCTTGCAATCCGGCCGCGGGAATACAGGCGATGGCTCCGGCTACAACCTGGACTTGGCGGGTTGGGACTTTGCCTCCAGGCCAACTATTGAAGATAATTTATCCAACCGGAACGGCCGCATTGTATTCCGGATTACCGTCAACGACGACGGCCGGATCGTTCAGGCCATCCCTCTGGAATACAACGTTAGCAATGAAGTATTGAATTACTACCGCACCGTGGTCAATGGCCTTTCCTTTAAAAGACAAAGTGGAAACCCCACTGCCGAATATTCCACCGGGAGAATTACGTTTGTTATCCGCGTTGATTAAGCCTTTTTCATGAGCTATCAGGAATCCCTTGATTTTTTATACCAGGCCTTGCCCATGTTTCAGCGGGTCGGGGCTCCGGCGTTTAAGAAAGACCTAACGAATACCATCCAACTATGTGAACGCTTGGGAAATCCGCATCAGGCATTCAAAAGCATTCATATTGCCGGTACCAATGGAAAAGGCAGTTCAGCTCATGCCCTTGCCTCGGTGCTACAGGAAGCCGGGTATAAAACGGGCTTGTACACCTCTCCCCATTTAAAGTCCTTTCGGGAGCGGATCAAAATCAATGGCCAGGAAATCCCGGAAGCAGAGGTATGTCACTTTGTGAACGAGCAACGAGAATTTTTGTTAACGCTAAAGCCTAGTTTTTTTGAAATGACCGTGGCCATGGCCTTTTCCTATTTTGCCCGGGAGAAAGTCGATATTGCGGTCATCGAAACGGGAATGGGCGGCAAGTTTGACAGTACCAATGTGCTGCTGCCCCTGCTTTGTCTGATCACCAACATTGGCCTGGATCATGTTCAGTTCTTGGGGGATACGCTTGAGAAAATTGCGGGCGAAAAAGCGGGTATCATCAAGGAAAAGGTACCGGTAATCATCGGGCAAACCCAGGAGGAGACCACGGCTGTTTTTCAGCAGGCCGCCCGGGAAAAAAATGCTCCGCTGTTTTTTGCTGACCAATACCTTGAAGTCCTGCCCAAAGGATGGAAGCAAGCGGCTGACATGGAAACCCTGGCGCAGTATGAAATCCGGGAAGCCGATGGTAGCACCATGGAAGCAGCCATGGATTTATTGGGAGATTATCAGGCCAAAAACCTGCCGGGAATCTTGCTGGCCGCCACCAGGCTCAATGAAATGGGATATAATATTTCTTCCGGGCACCTGTCGAAAGGATTGGCAGGGATAAGGGAAAATACCGGATTGAAAGGACGCTGGCAAATACTTGAAAAAAAACCCTTAGTAATCTGTGATACAGGTCATAATGCAGATGGAATTAAACTTATTATAGAACAGCTTAACCGCCTTCCGCATCAAAATCTGTTTCTGGTCCTGGGAGTGGTACAGGATAAGGACCAAGGGCAGGTGTTGGCACTTTTGCCAAAAGACGCACGGTACATTTTCTGCCAGGCAGATCAACCCCGCTCCCTTCCTGCCGAAGCGTTAAAAGAAAAGGCAGCCTTGCATGGCCTACAGGGAACCTGCATTGCCGATGTCAATGCTGCCATCGCCTATGCCAAAAAAAATGCCGGGACCGATGACTTGATTTTCGTTGGAGGCAGTACATTTGTCGTGGCAGAAATAAAGGAACTTTAATCGGTATGGGAAGAAATAAACTGGAACGCTTCAGGCAAAATGAAGCCAATCCCAATGTGGTACAACCCGGGAAACAGCGTTTTGAGGAAATAAAAGGAAAATGGAAGGAACTGCAGTTTCAAAATGACCATCCCTTGGTAGTAGAGCTTGCCTGTGGTAGAGGGGAATTTACCGTGGGCCTGGGCAGGCACTATCCGGAGAAAAACTTTGTAGGAGTAGATATCAAGGGTTCCCGGATATGGAAAGGAAGCTGTCAGGCTTCCGAAGAGGGCTTGGAAAACGTGGCTTTTCTGCGAACCCAGATTGAAAACCTGGAAGCGTCGTTTGCCCCCGGCGAGATCGATGAATTATGGATTACCTTTCCTGACCCCAGACCCAAAGACCGGGACGAGAAAAAAAGACTGACTTCCCCCCGGTTTCTTCACATATACCGGCAAATCATGGATCGCGCCGGTACGATCCATTTTAAAACCGATAACACCGGCCTCTATACCTACACGGAAGAACTACTTTCCAGCAGGCAGGATATAAGCGTAGAACGAAAAACCAGGGATTTTTACCAATCCGAATGGAAAGACGAACATCACGGAATTCGGACACGCTACGAGAAAATGTTTATGGAAAAAGGAGAAACCATCAAATACATCGAATTTTCCTTGATTCCCCTTTAATCTTCGACTTCCAGGGCCTCCAGAATATCGGCCAATTCATCAAAATCCTTAATTCCAGGTCGGATTTCATGACCTCCTTTCATGCTAACGCCCTTTATACCAGTGGCTTCAAGAAGGGGGCCAATATTCGTAGCATCAAATCCAAAACCCAGCAATACCTCGCAGTTTGTTGCCAATTGCGCAATCATTTCCCTTTCCTTTTCTCCGATCGTATCTGCTCCGGTGTCCGCTTCCAGATTAAGAATAATCTCGTGTTCTCCCAGGCTTTTCGAGAATGCCAGAATGTCTTCCCAATCGGCTGCCTTTTTGATGGTGTAGGAATAAATCAATCCATAACCACTGTTTTCCAGCATTTGCAGGTGGTGTTTTTCGCGTACCTGAATCCATTTGAAGCCCTCGTATTCCCGAAGTATTTCAAGAAGTTGGTCCGGATGGGAAAGGTTAAATTCAGCTACGTATTGCAGGCCCGAAAGCCAACCCGTGATTTCTTTGAATTCGACGGGGGAGACAAAGTATTCTGAGTTTTCCTCCAGGCAAAATCCCATCAGATTTACATACATTCCCGCACAATACCTCGCATCACTTAAATTGTTTACATTGCTTATCTTTACAAAAGTTTTTAGAGCCATTTCGATTTGGAGTATTATTTATGTAATTTTCAAAGATTTCAAAGATAGAGAATGAAAGTTTTGGAAAAAAGCAGTTGGATGCTGCTGTTAGGGATTTTTGCGATGGGCTGTGAGGTGTTGCGGGAAGAACCTCCCATCATTACTTCCACTTATTATCCATTGGCAATGGGAAATTTTTGGGAATACCAGGTGGACAATACCCGGTATTTTGGTGAAGAGGATTTCGAAACCACCAAATTCTTTTACCGGGATGAAATAGTGGACCAATACCTGAATACCGATAATGACCTGGTATACCGGGTAAGGAGGCAGTACTCGGAAGACCGGAATCGTTGGAGCGATGAAAAAAGCTATACGCTGACGTTTTCCAATAGCCGGATCATCCGTCATGATAATAACCTACAGGAAATCGTGTTAAGCTACCCGGTAGCGGCGAATCATGAATGGAATGGCAATGCTTATAATTCACGTCCTGCCAATAATTTTTTTATAGAAAGAATGGGGGATTACCTGGTAGAAAACAACTATTTTTCCGAGACCATCACCGTAAGGCAAAGCGAAGAGGATGACCAGATAACGCTGCGGGATATCCGCTACGAGGTATATGGCAAAGAGGTGGGGTTGATAGAAAGCTACTATGAGGTATTCAGCTACTGTTCCCGAAATGAATGCCTGGGAGAACAAATTATTCAGGAAGGACGTTTTACTCATTTAAAACTGATTACTTATGGGAAAGACTAGGTTTGTCATTTTTATTTTTTTCCTGGTTAGCAGTTGGACTTCCCTGCTAGGGCAAGACCGGTATGCGGTGCATTACCGCTTTAAGCCTACGACTACCTATAGTTTGGATCGGCCGGAAGAATTGCTGGGAGAGAAGGCCCTTTTGCGGAGGGAGAGGGAACACATCGCGTTGGATAGTACCGATTTACCGGTTTCCAGTCAGTATGCCTCCTTGATAGCCAATGAAGCCGAGGAAATTTTCTACCATTCAAAATGGCTCAATGCATCCGTGGTTTTGGCGGACCCGACGGCTATTGAAAAAATCAGGTCCTTTCCCTTCGTTGAAGAAGTGTTGTATGTGGGAAGGGGAGGACAGCAGGTAAATGGAAACGAGGGAACAAAGAATTACCCGGAGCCGAAACAAAGCCGAAGCAATAAAGAAAAAGCGAGCTACACCTTTGACTTTCAAAATCACATTCTTGGAATTCCCGAAATGCATGAAGACGGCTACAAGGGGGAGGGAGTCACGATTGCTGTCTTTGATGCAGGATTTTTAAATTCCGATGAAATTATTGGTTTGCAGCACCTTTTCAACGAAAACCGAATTTTGGCTACCCGGGACTTCGTACGGAATGGAGCATCCTCGGTTTTTCGTACCGATACGCATGGGACAGGGGCCTTGTCCCTACTGGCTTCTTACGACCCCAGCCAATTGGTAGGAGGAGCCTATGCGGCGAATTATATTCTATGCATTACAGAGGACGTGGATTCCGAGTTTCGGATAGAAGAATACAATTGGGTTCGGGCAGCGGAATTTGCCGATAGCCTGGGCGTACAGATTATCAATAGCTCCCTGGGCTACAATACCTTCGACGATCCGGAGATGAATTACGGCAAAGATGACCTAGACGGCAACACGGCGGTTATTTCCAGGGGAGCAGGCATGGCTGCTGAGAAAGGCATTCTGGTGGTCAGCAGCTCCGGAAATGAGGGTAACATCCGGTGGCAGACCATCACCGTACCCGCAGATGCAAAAGGAATTTTAGCGGTTGGCGCAATCAACAATCAGTTTACTAAGGCCGGATTCAGTTCCATCGGTCCCAGCAGCGATGGACGTATCAAGCCGGAATTGGTGGCGTATGGTTCCGGGGTGACTCTTTGGCGCCAGGTTGAAGGGACCAGTCTTTCCAGTGGTACCTCCTTTTCAGCACCACAGGTAGCGGCTTTGGCAGCAGGATTGTGGCAGGCCAATCCCGATTTTACAAGATCAGAACTGATGGAAAAGCTCTTGCAAAGCGGCTCCCAGGCAGCGCAACCGGATATGGAATTGGGGTATGGCGTTCCAAATTATCTTAGGGCGATGTATGGTAGGGAAGAAGGGACCCTCGTGGATCTACCCTCCAGAATTTACCCAAATCCGTTAGATGATAAAGAGTTGTTTGTTGAATTCGGACAGGAAAATTCCTGCCAGCTTACGCTGTATGATTTGCAGGGAAAGCTGATCAGTTCGCTTCAGTTAGACCGGTACGTTATGCGTGATCCCTATCGGGTAGATATGGGTACCCTTATCCCCGGTATGTATTGGCTTGAGTTAGAGGATGATTCCTCCGCAGCCCGCATGAAGTTGTGGAAGAAATAAGGAAATGAGAATTATTTTTCCTTTTTTTGTAGGGTATCCGATGCCAATAATCTGAATTCCTTTCAATTAACTCCCATTCCATGAACCCATTGATTGCCCCGTCCATTCTTGCTGCTGACTTTGCCAACCTTCAGAAGGAAGTGGAAATGATTAACGGCTCCGCTGCCGATTACATTCATGTTGATATCATGGACGGTGTTTTCGTGCCTAACATATCCATGGGTTTACCAGTGGTAGAAGCCATTAAGCGCTATGCGACCAAGCCCTTAGACGTGCATTTGATGATTGTAAATCCGGACCATTACCTGGCTGCTTTTCAAAGAGCCGGTGCCGCACACATTACGGTGCATAGTGAAGCTTGTCCGCATCTCCACCGAACCATCCAATCCATCAAAGAACTGGGCTGTAAAGCAGGCGTGGCGGTGAACCCCCATACGCCCGTATCACAATTGGAAGATATTATTCGGGAGGTGGACCTCGTCATCCTTATGTCTGTAAATCCGGGCTTTGGCGGACAGAAATTTATTGATAATACCTACAAAAAAGTCCACCGGCTTACCAAATTAATCGTGGAAACCGGTTCTCATGCGAAGATCGAGATCGATGGGGGAGTCAGCATGGAAAATGCAAAAAAATTATTTGACGCCGGTGCCAATATCCTGGTGGCTGGAAATTTTGTCTTTTCCTCAAAAAATCCACAAGAAACCATTAAAAAGCTAAAAAATATCGTTTAAATTCAAATTATAGGGGGTTCCTATAAATTATGGCGCATTTTTTGCCTTATTATTTGCGAAATAAATGGATTCTAACTTAATTCGTGAGTATATAGCGTTTAATAAACTGAAATGGAAATTATGAAAAAATTATTTGTATTGGCTTTCTTGTTAGTTGGTGTAATCGGATTTACGGCTCAGGCACAGGATGAAGCCGAGGAGGAGATCACCGATGAGGAATTGGCAAAATTTGCTGCCATGGAAGATTCTGTAATGGCTTTTTATGAGCAAAAAAATGAAGAGCTTGTTTCGATGATTAAAGACAACGAGGTGATAGATGGGGCTGCCCGATACAATGAAATCAAGGATGCCTGGGAAGACGAGGAAAAAATGGCTGAAATCGAGGTGACTGACGAAGAAAAAACAGCTTACGAGGCTATTTTGGAATTTATGAGTTCGCTTGGAAATGAGGTAAGGGATCTTAAAATTGGTTTGATCAAGAACGATGAGATTCTGGGCGTCGCTACCTATAATAAAGTAAATAAAGCCATCAAGGAAAATCCGGAAATCAAAGAAAAGGTAGACATGATGATGGCCGAATTGAAAGAAAAGCGCAGCGAAGATTCTGAAGAAGCGGAGCCGGATGCCAGCGAATAAAGTCACTTTAAATTAAAATCAAAAAAACCCTCCATTATGTGAGGGTTTTTTTGTTTTTTACGTTAGTTAGAAAAAAACCGGTATGAAATCTCCCTGGAAAAATACCCTGCTTTTTATGTGCCTGCTTACAGTGAGCAGTAGCCTGTTTATCAGTCCCCTTGTTGCTCAGGAAGACATTTTTGGAATTGAGCGAAAAATCAATGGTCGGAAAAGTGATAACGATTTAGGGAATGTTTTCAGAAACATGGTTAGTAACTTCTCCTTTGAACTTTCTACCGGAGCGGGGTATCAGCAGCACAAATTTGATTTTTCAAGTGAAATGCCCGGTTCCTATCCCATTAGCAGCGATGTGGAGCAGACCATGGATTTGGCAGCAGGAGATACCCTGTCCTTAAGTACCGGAAATTTTGCGTATCCACTTAATATCGGGATGCGCATCAATGTATTTGACTTTATTAGTCTGGGAGTCGGCTATGGCAGAGAATGGGGGCGGATTTCGCCGTTGGAGGCGCAGGGATATTCCTTTGATTTCCAAGAGCAAGCCTATACCTACGACAAGCTGTATGGCACGCTGGGACTAATACTCTGGGATGCTGGCAAGCGTCGCTCCGTTCTCCGCTGGCAATATCGAAATTACTCGGAGAATAACATTTACATGCAGTCGGAACTAAAGCAGCGGGCAAGACAGATTTATCCCTGGCGATTTTTGGTGGAAGGGGAATTTGGTTCCATGATGCTTCGAAAATCCGTGGATCCAAACCTGAGTGCTCCGGATCCATATTATGGCCTGGGACTGCGGTTGGAATATGATTTTTCAGAATATACCCGGGCATTCATAAAACCGGCGGTGGAATTCCGCTCCTTTGCTTACACCAATCCCGAGATTCCGGAAACCCAATCCCTACTCCAACGCGTCTACAACCTTCAGGTAGGCGTGTCCATTAGCTTGCCAGGTACTAAAAGGTGCAAAGTGGGCGGCTGCCGGGTAGTCATGAAACATTTGCACAATGGGGTCGAATACCGGGGCAGTTCCATTTGGAACAGACAAAACCGAAAAGTCGGGCAATGGTAATTTAAGGGCGAAAAAAAGCTTTTCTTAACCCAAACCCCAAACTTTTTGACTAAAATTGGGATATTAACTCCATGAAAATAAACTGGATACCCGTTTGGAGCTATATTAGAAAAATTATATTTTTCTAAACCTGTTCTTTTTGCTATCTTGCAGGTTATTAGCGAGGAAATTTAATTATGGCTCAAGGAGAGAACGAGAACATCATCCCGATCAATATTGAGGAAGAAATGCGTGGTGCCTACATCGATTATTCGATGTCGGTAATTGTTTCCAGGGCGTTACCGGATGTAAGGGACGGTTTAAAGCCAGTACACCGCCGAATTCTGTATGGGATGCAGGAATTAGGGGTAACCCACAACAAACCTTATAAAAAATCCGCCAGAATAGTGGGGGAAGTGCTCGGTAAATACCACCCCCACGGTGATTCAGCCGTGTACGAAACACTGGTTCGAATGGCGCAGCATTGGTCGCTGCGCTACCCCTTGGTGGATCCACAGGGAAACTTTGGCTCGGTAGATGGGGACAACCCCGCTGCCATGAGGTATACCGAAGCCAGGCTTCGGAGAATTGCGGAGGAATTACTAATCGATATAAATAAAGAAACGGTTGATTTTCAGCTGAACTTCGACGACACTCTGAAGGAGCCGGTCGTGTTGCCGGCTAAAATTCCTGCCCTTTTACTGAACGGAGCGTCCGGAATTGCCGTCGGCATGGCCACCAACATGGCTCCTCATAATCTAGGTGAAGTCATCGGTGGAATTACTGCTTATATTGATAATAATGACATTACCATTCCGGAATTGATGGAACACATCATTGCTCCCGATTTCCCCACCGGAGGGATCATTTATGGATATAACGGAGTGAAGGCGGCATTTGAAACCGGCAGGGGAAGGATCATCATGAGGGGAAAGGCCACCGTTGAGACCAAATCCAACGGCCGGGAAATGATCATCATCAATGAGATTCCCTACCAGGTTAATAAGGCTTCCATGGTCGAAAAAACGGCCCAGTTGATCAATGAGAAAAAGCTGGACGGCATTTCCGCTATCCGTGATGAGTCCGATCGGCAAGGCATGCGTATTGTCTACGAATTGAAGAAAGATGCCGTTCCGAATGTAATTCTAAACAATCTTTACAAACATACCCCGCTACAGACTTCCTTTAGCGTGAATAACGTGGCCCTGGTAAAGGGGCGCCCTTACACCTTGAACCTGAAGGAGTTGATTGTCCATTATGTCAATCACCGTCATGAGGTCGTCATCAGAAGAACGGAATACGAACTGAAGGAGGCTGAAAAGCGAGCGCATATCCTGGAAGGGTATCTGGTGGCATTGGATAACCTGGACGAAGTGATTAAGTTGATTCGGGACTCCAGGGATCCGGAAACGGCCCGAAATGGATTGATGGAACGATTTGAGCTTTCAGAAATCCAGGCAAGAGCCATTCTAGATATGCGCCTGCAGCGTCTGACCGGCATGGAGCGGGAAAAGATCCAGCAGGAATATGATGAACTGATGAAGCTGATCGAGGAATTGAAGGATATTCTGGCCAACGAAGATCGGCGGATGCAAATCATAAAGGATGAACTGCTGGAAATGAAAACCCGGTACTCGGATGAGCGGAGGACGACCATCGAGCACAATGCGGAAGACTTCAATTATGAAGACATGATTCCCAATGAGGAGGTGGTCATCACCGTTTCGCATCAGGGATATATCAAGCGAACCGTTCTTACCGAATACAAGTCCCAGAGCAGGGGAGGGGTTGGTTCCCGCGGTGTCAGTACGAAAGAAGACGACTATACCGAATATTTATTTACAGCACTGACGCACAATTATTTATTGATTTTTACCGACCAGGGCAAGCTTTTCTGGTTAAAGACCTATGCCATTCCTGAGGGCAGCAAAACCTCCAAGGGAAGGCCCATACAAAACCTGATTAACATTCAAAGCGGAGATAAAATTCGTTCCATCATTCAGGTGAGGGATTTGAACGATGCGGATTACATCAATAACAACAATATTGTGATGGTTACCCGCAAAGGGATCATCAAAAAGACCACCTTGGAACAGTATTCCAGACCCCGGACCAACGGAATCATTGCGCTCAATATCCGGGAGGATGATCAATTGCTAAACGCGGAATTAACCAATGGGGATGCGCACATTGTCATTGCTTCCAGTTCAGGAAGAGCGGTTCATTTCCATGAATCCAATGTTCGACCCATGGGGCGGACGGCTACAGGCGTTAAAGCAATTAATCTGGGGGCAGATGACAATCTTGTAATTGGCATGGTTTGTGTTCAGAGAGAAGAAGCCACGCTTTTGGTGGTTACCGAAAAAGGATTTGGAAAACGGTCTTTTCTCTCGGAATACCGCATCACCAAACGGGGTGGTAAAGGCGTTAAAGCAATGAATATCACCGAGAAGACTGGCGGCCTGGTGGCCATAAAAGAAGTGATCACTACCGATGATTTAATGATTATCACCCGATCGGGTATCACCATTCGGACACCCGCTACCGGAGTTCGTGTGATGGGTAGAGCGACCCAGGGCGTAAGACTGATTCGATTAAATGAAAACGATGAAATTTCCTCAGTAGAAAAAATTGAAAATATTCTGGTAGAGGAGGATTCCGATACGGGAGAAAATCCTGATACTTACAATGAGTAAATCCCAATAAAAATAATAGTTGAAACCAATAAAGAACAACATTCCTAACATGAAAAAGTTAATTTTATCATTGGCTTTGGTAGGCATCGCTGCTACAGTTGCCTTTGGCCAGAAAAAGGTGGTACGATCTGCCGAAAGAAACCTAAGAAGAGGCAATATTGAAGAAGCCTATTCAGACATTAAGAATGCCGTAAAAGATGAAGATACCGGGAGCGAATCGGATACCTATTTCATCAAAGGTAAGATAGAAACGCAGTTGTTTGAGGCTGACTCTTCCAATACCGAGGAGACAGTTAGTTTGGGAAGAGAAGCAGAGTCCAGTTTTATGACCACCTTCGAAATGGAGGATATGGATTCCACCAGTAAGGTGAGCAAAGACTTGTTTAAGGAGGTCGTTCCAGAGCTTCCTGCAAACTTACAGGGAGAGGGCGTTTACCGATTGAAAAATGCTTCCTTAAATAAAGGAAGTGAAAGGTATGAAGCGGATGATATGGAACAGGCATTTGAGTTCTTTTCATTGGCAGCTGACCTGGATCCCAAAGACACCTCCACGGTTTTTAATGCCGGGTATACCGCTAATATGATTGGCAATACTGAGGCAGCGAAAAAGTATTTTACGCACTTGTTGGACATCGATGAATACAATAAACTCAACGCTTATTATTTTCTGATCCAGATTGCCAGTGCGGAGGAAAATGATCCGGAAGAAGCGTATAGATTGGCTACCGAAGCCCGGGAACTTTACCCGGAAGACAAGGGACTCGCAGAATTTGAAATTCAGTTATTGTTGCAATTGGATAAAATGGATGAGGCCATGGTTTCCATTGAAAAAGCATTGGAAAACGATCCGGATAATCCCGCCATTCGCTTAAGATATGGGTATTTAAAAGAAAGTTCCGGAGATATGGAAGGAGCATTGGAAGAGTATAAAAGAACGGTAGAAGCGGATCCTGATTTCTTTGAAGGAAATTATTACGCCGGAGCCATTTACCTTGATAAGGCAAGGAATATCATCACGGAAGTAAATAACCTTTCTGATGAAGAATGGGAGGAAAAATCAGATGCCATGTTGGCAGAAGCTGACGGCTTATACGAAGAAGCCTTGCCTTACTTCACAAAAGCTTCCGAATTGCAACCGGATAATACGGACATTATGCAAATTCTTTTCCAAATCCATACCCGACTGCAAAATGAAGCCAAAGCGGAAGAATACGATCAGATGCTTTCCGATAAGTTGGGAGCTGATTGGCTGGAAAGATAATAAAATCATAAAGCTTAATTGAAAAAGGGATTGCCGACAACCGTTGAGCAATCCCTTTTTTTGTTGCAAAAAATTAGGGTTTCATTTTTAATTTGTAAAGTCACCCCACCTGAGAATCCCTAATGACACCAAGTAACTATGTCTCTCAGTCCCTTGTCACTAAGTCACCAAGTCCCTAAGTCTCTCAGTCTCCAAGTCTCTAAGTCCACAAGTCACCCTGTCCCCAAATTCCTATTTCCAATCCTGCGGAAAACTAAGTAAGGAAAAGTCCCAAATCCAGGGAAGGTAAAAAAGCGTAAGAAACAGAATAAATACAATGGAAAGCAAATTGAGAAAAAACCCAGTTTTCATCATGACCGGAATGGTCAGGTAGCCCGAGCCAAAAACCACGGCATTGGGAGGGGTCGCCACCGGTAGCATAAAGGCACAGGAAGCCGCCATGGTTGCACCGACCATAAGACCATAGGGGTGAACGCCCATCGCCAACGCTACGGCCGAAAGTATGGGGAGCAGCATGGAAGCGGTAGCCACATTCGAGGTGATCTCGGTTAAGAAATTAACGGCAGCGATGATCAGCAACAAAAACAGCCAAAACGGAACGTTTTGCAATAAGATAAATTGCTCCCCGATCCAGTTTGCCAATCCTGTTTCCTGAAATCCTTCGGCCAGGGCCAGGCCGCCACCAAACAGAATCAGAATGCCCCAGGGGATTTTTTCGGCTACTTTCCAATCCAGAAGTCGCTCCTTTTTTTCATTTCCAGCCGGTATCACAAACAAAAGTAATACGCCCGTTAGGGCGATGATCGTGTCGTTTAGCACCGGGATGTATTTCTGTAGAAGAAAACTTCTGGTTATCCAGGAAAGGCTGACCCCCATAAAAATCCACAGAACCCGTTTTTCCTGTATGCTGATAGCCCCTAATTGGGCCAGTTGCCTTTTAATTTCTTCTTTTCCTCCAGCTATTTGCAGGGATTTTGGAAAGTGAAACGCCCCGTGTACCAGGTAATACCAGCAAATAAAAAGCAAGCCCACTGAAAGGGGAAAACCGATCAGCATCCACTCACCAAAACTGATTTCAATTCCATAGGTATTCTTGACCACGGCCGTCAAAATGATATTGGTAGGTGTGCCTATAATGGTGGCCAGACCGCCAATGGAAGCACTGTAGGCAATTCCCAACATAAGGGATTGTCCAAGGTTTTTTTTGACGGCTTCATTGGCATGGCTGATTTGCACCACTACGGCCACGGCGATGGGCAGCATCATCAGGGAGGTCGCGGTATTGGAAATCCACATGGATAAAAAAGCCGTCGCCACCATAAATCCTAAAATGATTTTTTTTAAGTCTGTACCTAAGTACGAAATGATTCGAAGCGCTATCCGCTTATGCAGGTTCCACTTTTCGATGCTTACCGCAATCATAAACCCACCCATGTAGAGCAATACCATGGGATCTGAGTAAGGGATAGAGGTCGCTTTGATCCCCAGCACGCCCGTTAGCGGAAACACGACTAAAGGAAGCAGCGCAGTAGCGGCGATGGGAATGGCTTCGGTTATCCACCAAATGGCGATCCAAAAAGTTATGGCCAGCAAGGCAATACCGGAATCCGATAATCCTTCGGGAGTGGCAAAGAAATAGATCCCTAAAAAAGCCAATGGCCCCAGGATTAAGCCAATTTTTTGAGTTTGCATAGTTTGGAATAAGTCCTAAGAATAACTATAAAACGGCAAAATCAAAAATATTCCCGATATAATTCTGGAAGCTGGCTTGGTTTTCGACGGTTTTGCTTTCCCATCCATGTACCATACAGGACAGTGCAGGATAGAATTTCCCAATTCATGTACTTTATTTAAGATTAATTGGGAAATAATGTTAATATTGAATTAACCAAAACCTGAACCAAATTAAACAGATACTAATGATCCAACAGCATTTAGATCGAATCAACCGCATCAAGACCCTGTTCTGGGTGGTGCTGGTCTCCTTTTTTGCCTTTCAGTGCGGCCCGGAGGGGCCAAAATTAGCATTAAATAAAGGAGATCATATCATACTTGTAGGTAATAATCTGGCCTCCAGAATGATGAATTTTGGTCACTTTGAAACCGAAATGCACGTTCGTTATCCCGATTCCTTACTCTACATCCGAAACATGGCAGATGCGGGAGATACACCCGGATTCCGGCCACATGCCGGCAGGGTTTCTCCCTGGGCTTTTCCTGGGGCGGAGGAATTTCAGGATGAACTGGCTACCAATTCGGGCAGTGAAGGGCATTTCGAATCCCCGGATGAATGGATCAAACGGCACGAAGCAGATATCATTGTCGGGTTTTTTGGATACAACGAGTCCTTTGAAGGGCTGGAGGGCTTGGAAGATTACAAAAAGGAACTTGAAGCATTTATCAATCACACGAAAAATACCCTCTATAATGGGGAAGCAGCACCGCAGCTGGCACTGGTTTCTCCGATAGCCTTTGAAAACCTGAGCGGAGATTTTGACTTGCCCAATGGAGAAAAGGAAAACGACAACCTAAAACTGTATACTCAGGCCATGCAGGAAATAGCTGCTGCCAATGAGGTGCTGTTTGTGGATGCATTCGAGCCCTCGCAATCCTGGTATGCCGATTCAGAGGAGTACCTCACCATTGATGGCTTTCAGCTTACTGAAGAAGGATATAAAAAATTCAGCAATTTCCTGACCAACAAACTGTTTGGAACAGATGAAGCAGTGGCGGAAGATAGGAGAGAAGCCATTCATGCTGCAGTCCTCGAGAAAAACTGGATGTGGCACAACGATTATAAAATTCCCAATGGCGTACACGTATTTGGTAGAAGGTACAACCCCTTTGGTCCGGATAATTATCCCTACGAATTGCAAAAGATCCGTCAGATGACCGCCAATAGGGATCAGGCCATTTGGAATACCAGCCAGGGCGAACCTTTTGACCTGGCGGCGGCCGATGAAAATACGATTGAGTTGCCTCCGGTAGAGACCAATTATAACCCGGAAAAAAATGGCGACCTTGAGTATCTTTATGGAGAGGATGCCCTGGAGAAGTTTGAAGTTGCGGAAGGATACCAGGTGGAATTGTTCGCCTCTGAATCTGAATTTCCCGACCTGGCGAACCCGGTTCAAATGACCTTTGATACCAAGGGACGGCTTTGGGTAGCCGTAATGCCCAGCTACCCGCACTACAAACCGGGAGATCCCAAACCCAATGATAAAATACTCATTCTGGAAGATACCGATAATGATGGCAAAGCAGACAAACAGATCGTTTTTGCGGACAGCCTGCACCTGCCTATCGGTATGGAAATTGCTCCTGAAGGCGTTTATTTATCCCAGGGTACCAACTTTATCATCCTTAAGGACAACGACGGAGATGATTATGCGGAAGAGCGTCAAATCCTGTTAAGCGGGTTTGATGACCACGATACCCATCACAACATTTCCGCCTTTGTAGCCGACCCCTCCGGAGCCATTTACATGGGAGAAGGCGTGTTTTTGCATACCAATGTGGAAACACCTTACGGACCCGTGAGGGGTACCAATGGCGGATTTTATAGGTATAATCCGGCACGCAAACGCCTGGAAAGGACGGCCCAGCTCCCCATTCCCAATCCTTGGGGCATCGCTTTTGATGAGTGGGGCCAAAACTTCTTTGCTGAAACCTCTGGACCAGATGTACGCTGGATGATGCCGGGAAGCGTTAAGCCCCGGTATGGAGAATCCAATTTTAAGGGTCCCAATCTGATCGAAGATGCTCATCGGGTACGACCAACTTCCGGGCTTGAATTTGTATCCAGCCGGCATTTTCCGGAAGAAGTACAGGGTGACCTGCTCATCAACAATACCATCGGCTTTCTGGGCATGAAAATGCATAAGATGATGGAAGACGGCACCGGTTATGATAGTGAGCACCGGGTAGACCTGATTCGCAGCGATGACCGGAATTTCCGGCCGGTAGACATGGAATTTGCCCCGGATGGCTCCTTGTATTTTGTGGACTGGCACAATATCCTGGTAGGGCACATGCAGCACAATGCACGGGACCCGCTCAGAGACCATGTGCATGGCAGAATTTACCGGATTACCTATCCTTCCCGACCGTTGGTAAGCCCTCCGAAAATTGCCGGGGAAAGCATAGAAAGCTTATTAGACAACCTTACCTTGCCGGAATTCAGGGCACGCTACCGTACCCGCGCGGAATTACGTGGGCGGGATGAAGCAGAGGTTTTGGTGAAAATGAAGGACTGGATGGCCAATTTGGATGCCAATGACTCCCGCTACGAACACCATTTGCTGGAAGCCCTTTGGGTAAGCTGGGGATTGAACCAGGTGGATCAGGATTTGATGAAAACACTGTTTGCTTCCGACGATCATCGGGTGCGCGCCGCCGTGGCCCGGATATTACGGTATACCGGTCATCAGGTGCCCGATCAGGTGGAAATGCTGAAAAAAGCTGCGGCTGACCCTCATGGAAGGGTTCGCCTGGAAGCGATTGTGGCAGCCTCCTGGCTGGACAAGGAAGATGGGCTGGCCATTTTGGAGGTGGCAGACGAGCATCCCAAAGATGATTGGATGCAAAAGCCCTTTGAGACCTCTTTAGCTCACCTGAACGACATGTCTGTTAACAATATGGTGGTGAATCCGGATGGCAGTATTGTATTTCAGGAAGCAGCCCAGGAGGAAAAACCAACGAACAGCAGACTTCAAGGAGAAGACCTGACCCTTTTCCAAATGGGTAAAGCCATTTACAGTAGGGAAGGGTTTTGCATTACCTGTCACCAACCGGATGGAAAAGGATTGAGTGCCTCTGGATTTCCGCCGCTAGCGGGTACCAAGTGGGTAAATGGAAGCGAAGAGCGCCTGGTGAAGATCATCCTAAACGGCCTAATGGGCCCCATTGAGGTGCTTGATAAGGAATACCCGGGACAAGTACCGATGACTCCCTACGCCGGTATGCTCAATGATAAGGAAGTGGCTGCCGTTGCTACCTATGTACGGAATAGCTTTGGTAACGAATCTTCTCCCATCAAACCCGAAAAAGTGGCTGAGGTGCGGGAAGCTACCAAAGCAAAACAAGGATTTTATTCGCCAGCGGAATTGCTGCAGGAGCATCCCATGGAAGCGGGAGAATAATAGAACATAGCAGGTGACCCTAAAATGCTGGCTGCAGAGTAAAGAGGAAGTTGCCAGGTATCCTTGATAATAAGATTAAAAAAGGAAAGGAGTTCGTTTGCAATGCGCGCTCCTTTCTTCTTTATTGGTTTATCGGGTTCCAGGACAGGACTAGGGTAACTATTTACGGAAATGTTTTTATTCCCCACCAATTTAGCGGTTTATAATAGTATCTGGAAACTGCCAACGCTCATAACCATTGAGGTCTTCGAGACCTCGATGGTTTCACCCCAAGGTAACGTGATGTTGAAAATACAAATTTTGTTCTCTTAAAAGACCGCCGGGGTTGGGGAAACCCCAGCGCTCATTACCATTGACGTCTTCGAGACCTCGATGGTTTCACCCCAAGGTAACGTGATGTTGAAAATACAAATTTTGTTCTCTTAAAAGACCGCCGGGGTTGGGGAAACCCCAGCGGTCATTACCATTGACGTCTTCGAGACCTCGATGGTTTCACCCCAAGGTAACG
>JAWLFL010000186.1:0-7603 GCA_041685605.1 Cyclobacterium sp.
ATCCACCTCTTCGTTGATAATTTGGGTGGTAGCGGTATTAATAGTCAGCACCGACAAGCCTTCTGAAAAATGCCTGACCTGATGGTAAAGGTCTTCCCAATCCTTCAAGGTTATGGACAGTATGATTTCGTACACCTGGGTGTATACCTCCTTTTTATTTTGGGCGATTTGCTTCTCATAATCCCCAAAATCAGCCCTCTTCTCTCCGAAATAATAATCAAACCCGTCCGCAATCAAACGGATATGGTGCACCTTGCGCAGGTTTTTATTTAAATATTTGAAAGGCGTGAAGGCCCGTACTACTTCTTGCTTATTCTCAAAATGGACCTTTTCTAACACCTGCAAAAACAACTTGAAAAAAAACAGCTCCTCCTGTAAATCCAGTGCCTTCCTGGACTTAATTTTTTTTGACAATTCACCAAAAACCGACTTGCCAGCATCAAAGTGCCTGTCGAAAACCTGCATAATGAATGGTAAGGTAGATTCCATCGTTATTCATGAATTTTAACAGCGGTTGCGCCATAGCCAAAATTTGTTTTCTGGCTATCTTTAAAATACTTTATCCCTTTCATCTGGCTCAGGTAACGGTGAATTTCCTTTCGAAGCACCCCATTCCCTATCCCGTGAATAAACGTAATTTCATCCATCCCGGAGGCGATGGCATCGTTCAGATTCTTTTCAAAAACCGCCAACTGCAACTGTACCATTTCTCCATTACTCATCAAATCGTGATCCTTCGTAAGTTTTTCGATGTGAAGGTCAATGGATGCCGCCGGTCGGCTTACCTTCTTTGCCGGAAAGGTACTGGCATCGGTTGGATTCAGTTCTTCATTCAACTTTTTGACATCCAGTAGTTTTTCTTGCTCATTCAATTTAAAAAAATAAGCCTCTTTTTCGATCAACGGAGCCTTTCCCTTGTGTTTGAAAAAACCACTGGCTTTGAATTTCACTTTTCTTTCAATGGGTTTTGGGCTGGCCTCCACCTGTTTATTCAAAGGCACCATTAGGAATTTTAAGGGGGGCCATTGTTCAAAATCCCGAATCATTTTTTCAGCTACCTTCGTGGAGCTACCGGGCTGCAATACGCCTGCCGCCACATTTTTTGAGGCTTCGCCTTGTAGCTCATCCACCGAAAAAAGGTACTCCTTTTTTGTCGTGTTGATAAGCAGGACATCATGAACCTGATCATTATAGGGTACATAAGCCAGAAAAAACCCGCCTTTGTGAACGTTTTCTACCGGTTTGGACCTGATTTCTCCAGTATAAATAGCACCGGCTGAGGAAGGTGTGTCAAAATATTCTCTTTCTGCTTTATCAATGACGACCACCTCCGATTTCATGGCTGGAATCCGAAAGCCGTCTTCGATTTCAATTTCCACCTGCCCACCGGAGGAAAGCCTGGTAATGATACCCTCTTCTTTTCCATGAAGCAATCTGACCCTATCCCCTATATTCATAGCCTAAAATTACCAAATAGAAAGGGGAAAAGCACCATTATTTAGCAATCCCTATCAAAAATCAGTCAGTGCGCAGGAAAAGTGTCCGCAGCCGTTATAAAATACCAAAATGGTTTTTCCAAATAACGATATTCACGACGTACAGGCTTGCGAGCGGTGGGCACTTTCGGAGCGCTTTCTCCCGGCTTTCCCAACCTTTATTTTATTCGCTTATTGCCCAATGCACGCAAGCCATTGTTGTGGCAGGTACTTCATGCTCTAATTTTTAGTATTTCTTCTTTCAGTTTCGGAAGTTCTCTCACTATAATTGTCCAAATAACTTCGTCAGATATATTATCATATTCGTGAGCAATTCTGTTTCTTGTTCCGATAATCTGACTTGAGTTTTGTATTTTTATTTTAGCGTTCTTGTAATTCGTTATTCTGTTTACCGCTTCTCCAATAATTTCAATATTGCGTTCTACTGCCTTTTTGGTTTTTAAATCTTTCTGAAATTCAAAAAAATCGCTTTTTTCAGGCAAAAAGTCGAAAATCTCGTCAATTGACCTTAAAATGTCTTCAAGCCAGGCGTTTACTTTGTTATCCATAAATCACCACTTTTGACTCGTCAATTTCTTTTTTGAAAAATGAGTTTCTTATTCCGCGCTCTTCTATCAACTCAATTTTTCGCTTTAAAATCTGTTCTAATTTATCCTTGAATTGGAAATACAAATCGGTATATTTTATAGGGTCATTTTCTTCAAAGTCTACCACGAAGTCAATGTCGGAATCTGATGAAAAACTGTTGGTCAATACAGAACCAAAAACAGAAAGGTTTTTAACGCTGTATTCTTTGCAAAGCTGTTCAATTCGTTCTATGTTTTTCTCTGAAATTTTCATCACTTGTTAATCTAAATTACAAATTTACACTATTTCAATGAGTTCTTTTTTGCATTTGCCACACCGGCCAAGTATACGCGTAGTGCGGGTTTTCGGAGACGATTTCTGTCCGCCAACCGCAAAGTTTATTAGGAGCAAAAATGATCGATTTTAGCGCTTCATCCCGCATTTCGCTTATACAATATTGTATGCCCGTGCTTTTTCTTTCGTCCAGCGTTGAGGCAGCCATACACTTTGACAAGTTTTGGTACCTGCGGCTGGCTTGTGCGACTTGGCAATCCCGAAGGGTCGGGACAAGTTGTGTGTGGCTTTGAAGAGTGGGCATTTAATTGGTTTTTAAAACAGCTTCATCTGATTCTCAAACTTTGGATGGAATGCCCCGATTATCAGTTATCATTAGAGTTCTAGTTTTTTCAGGTGTCGCATTACTTCTCTTTGCGCAGTGTCAAAATTTGGCAAATCTCGAATTTGGTCAGACATGGAACTTTTCCAACGGCCTTGATATTGAGGCAGTCGTTGATCTAGCTTTTCATGAAATCCTTTGGGGTCGATTTCCTTGCTTTCACATTTCGCTTTAAATTCGTTTACATAATAAGTTATATCCATTTCATGCATCTCTAGTAGGTACCATATGTCATAAAAATCTCGAGCTTGCATCCGTTGCATTATTGACCTTAGCTTTTCAACAAGCACTTCTTCAAGAGGGTAGCAAAGTAATTGATGGTCTCCTTGATCTGAGTATCCAAGGTAAGCGTTCTGCAATGAAGGTTCGAATTGTAATACCTCGCTTCTTGAAATATCTACTTTGACTCTCTTATTTGCTCCAACACCGCCAAGGGGGCCAACATAACTGATGTAAAAATTTATTCCACCCTGTCCGTCCGGCAGGCGGGCATCTTCATGTTCATTGTTGTCAATTATTTCTAGGGGAATATTAGCTTCATCTTGAATGTATTCAAATACCTCCGCAAACCATTCGAAGATTTGTTCATTAGACATTTCACTGTCGAGAAGAGTGAAATCAAGATCTTCAGAAAATCGATAATCTTCGAAATAGACTTTTTTCAATACGGTTCCACCTTTAAAGACGATTGAAGTTGAAAGTTTCTCATTCTGGGCAATTCCTTGTAATATCCAAGATAGGATGTAATCCTTCTCAATCTGCTGATCTCTTACACCAACTTCTCGTGCTTTGTTTTGTATTTCTCCTGGTTTTATCATGTGTAGATGGCTGATTTAATGGTTTCAGTTTCCAGGTTTTGCTGAATGCTCCAGCGACTTATCATTTTGCCTGATTTCGGAAGTTCAGTATCCAGTAGCACGTATGAAGCTGTTTTGGCTTTCTGTAGCTGTTTTGTGATTCCTGATTTTATTTCAAGTGATTCAAGAAGGAATCCCAGTCGTTTTATGACGGCTTGTGAATTAAATTGCTTAGTATATTCAAGAAGCTTATCATATTTGATTTTATCTCTTGATGTGTGTACTGCCCTTGCAATTTCCACGATACCTCCAGCATAGTCAGGTTTGAACAGGCAGTCGATGAATGTTTTTTCCAAGTCTGAGCACACTACCTTATTGAAACTGTCAATCCATATTTTTTTTGAACCAAAGAAGTGTTTTTCGTTGTGATAGATAAATTGAAAGTCGACATCCTTAATTGTTATTTTCGAGGGCCGGATTTGCTTATCAACAACAATTTGTTCTTTTAGTGAAGGCTGGGTGATTAGGTTATGAATTTGCAAAGCTGAGTAGTAACCGATATAGTGGTTGACATCCTTCGCTAGATAACCGGCAACAATGTGCCAATCAGGCATAAATGTGTCAGGATCTTTTTCAAATGGAATGATGTAATAAAGTCCTTTTTTCAAACGCATCAATAAACCACGCTTAACCATATCACTAAGTAGCTCTTTTAAAGCACCTTCACTTGATTGCGGTAATACGCTTATTGCGTCAGCATATGCAAAACAATCCTTACCCATTTGATTGAAATAGGTCAAAATTTGATTGGATTGAGTTGATATGTTTTTTGCTTTCATAGGTCAAAGGTCAGCTTTAAACTGACTGCAATGATATGAAAAGTAATTTGTTATACCTACGTTTCAAAGTAAAAAAGTCAGCTCTAAGCTGATTTATTTGATACGAAACATAATTTTCAAAATGAATTGAGAAGAGGAGATTTTAGCTCTTTTGGAAATGTAAGTAAGATCTCCTAAAAATAAGGAAAATGCAAGTATTCACCAACTAATTTTTTAATTTCTATTCAGCTTTTCGCCCGGGAAACCCATGACGGTAATCGCGGCGCAAGAGGGGGGGATTCCAAGGGCCTTGCTCCAATTCCAGCCCAAAAACGGCTGAAAATAACGCCTGATAGTACCCATTCAGCCCCTTTTTCTGTGACGGATCTTTTCGTAACCCTCGCCTGAACGCATCATAGGCAATCATTCCGTTGATCCGCTGATAAAAAACCGGGTCGGTATTTTCGCTTTTTTCCACTAAAAATTTTCTATGCTATCACCCGTGTAGCAAGGGCTATACCTATTCAAAATGTAGCTAGTAAACGATTCCTACCGGAACGATGAAAATGCCGTCCGTCCTCTTTACCGATCCACCGACTACTCCATGGCATGATGCTCCATTTCGGAATTCAATTCTTTACTGTGAATCGAACCAAGGTACCCCCCACTTCGCAAGTGGGGGGAGGGACTTCAAAGTGACAAGCTCGAGGTTCGGAACTCGAACGTTGCGGGTAGGAAGTCCCCCATTGATGTTCAGAACGGTACATTTTGACCCAAAAATCGAAATTTTCCGGTTAAAATATAAAAACCCTGACAGGTTGACCGAAGCTTTTTGAATTTTCTGCTTGAAGAGGGTACTTCGGAAGTGGGGGGGAGTACTTCGGAACCCGGCGTGTCCCGTTCTGAACCGCAAGCTTGCGGTTCGGAAGTGGGTCATGGCAGTTAAAAGTTGGAACGGTATGCCATTTTGCCAGCTGATCCGGGTAAAAAGGTGGATGTTTGCGGTTAAAAAACGGATCGTTTCAATTTGGAACCTGCATCTTTCCTTTAGCTTTTTCGATTGGAGGTCTGCTTGCAGAAAAAATGCTTTCGAAATCACCGGAATGTAGGGTTATGGGTATTCATCCCGACCTCACACGAAATTTTCAATCATTCCTCGCTGCGCAAAACCTCCCTTTTCGATTTCCCTTTATAAACAGCCACCTCCCCTTAACCAAAAAGCCATCACAGCACGATATTCACAATCTTGCCCGGGACTACGATGACTTTTTTAGGTGTTTTGCCGGCTATCCATTTTTGCAGGTCCTCGTGCTGCAGGGCTGCTGCTTCGATTTCGGGCCTGGAAAGGCTCAGTGACAGCTTAATCTTTGCCCGCATTTTGCCATTGATGGAAACAGGGTATTCATGACTGTCCTCGGTAAGGTATTGCTCTTCCGCCTCTGGGTAACGCTCATGTATGATGGATTGGGCATGGCCCAGCTTCTCCCAAAGCGCTTCCGCTATATGGGGAGCATAGGGGGAAAGGATGACCAATAAAGGCTCCAAAACTTCCCTTTGCTTGCACTTGAGTGCAGACAGCTCATTGACACAGATCATAAAGGAAGAAACCGATGTATTGAAGGCATGACGTTCCACATCTTCCTCCACTTTTTGGATGGTCTTGTGAAGGGCTTTCAAAGCTTCTTTGGAGGCCTTCTCCTCGCTCACCTGCCAATTTCCGTTCTGATCGTGGAAAAGCCGCCACAATTTCTTCAAAAATTTAAACACCCCATCTATCCCATTGGTATTCCAGGGCTTAAACTGTTCCAAGGGGCCCAAAAACATTTCGTACAGGCGCAGGGTATCTGCCCCATAGCTCTCGATCACATCATCCGGATTGACCACATTGTATTTGGATTTGGACATTTTTTCCACCTCAGCACCGCAGTGGTACTTGCCTTCTTCCAGAATAAATTCCGCATCAGCCAGGTCCGGACGCCAGCGTATGAATGCCTCCAAATCTAATTGGTCGTTATGTACTATATTGACATCCACATGCATGGGGATCACTTCATGGTCCCCGATCAATCCATGGCTGATAAAGGTATTGCTGCCTTTTTTCCGGTACACAAAATTTGACCTGCCCTGAATCATGCCCTGGTTGATCATTTTCTGGAATGGCTCGGCTATGGGTACAAGGCCCCTGTCATAGAGAAACTTGGTCCAGAACCTGGAATACAACAAATGCCCGGTAGCATGCTCTGCGCCACCAATATACAGGTCCACCGCTCCCCAATAATCTGCCGCTTCCTTACTGACGAAGGTTTCTTTGTTGGCAGAATCCATGTAACGGAAAAAATACCAACTGGAGCCAGCCCAGCCTGGCATGGTACTCATTTCCAACGGAAACGTTCCCTCAGAAGTAGAATAGGTCCAGTTCTTTGCCCTTCCCAGGGGAGGTGCTCCATCTTCGGTGGGTAGGTATTTATCAACTTCCGGCAAGCGTAGTGGCAGTTCTTTTTCATCTATCAAATACGGAAGCCCCTCCTTGAAATAAACGGGTAGCGGTTCTCCCCAATAACGCTGCCGGGTAAAGATGGCATCCCTCATTTTATACTGAATTTTACCCTTTCCTATTCCCTTTTCTTCCAGAAAGGCAATGGCTTTATCCATGGCTTCTTGCATCTCCATACCAGAAATAAACCCGGAATTCATGATCGTTCCGCCCTTGCCGGGAAAGGAACCGTTCTCCATGCTCCCCTCTATCACCTGGCGGATTTTCAGATTAAAGTATCGGGCAAAATTATAATCGCGTTCGTCATGAGCAGGTACCGCCATCACGGCTCCCGTTCCATAGCCCGCGAGCACATAGTCTGCAATCCAGATAGGAATACGCTCTCCATTAAAAGGATTGGTGGCATAACTTCCGGTAAAGGCCCCTGAAATGGTTTTTACATCGGTCATCCGGTCTCGTTCCGACCTGTTTTTTGCCTGAGAAACGTAGGCCTGGGCCTCTTCTTTTTGATCCTCCGTGATCAATTGACTTACCAACTCGTGCTCAGGAGCCAGTGCCAGGTAGGTAACCCCATAAATGGTATCAATTCGGGTGGTAAAAACCTTGATGGTTTCTTCCAATCCTTCTACCGCAAACGTCATCTCCGCTCCAACGGATCTACCAATCCAATTTCGTTGCATTTCCTTGACCGGCTCGGGCCAGTCCAGTGCATCCAGGCCTTTTAGTAAACGCTCGGCGTATGCGGTAATTCGCAT
>JAWLFL010000033.1:0-29677 GCA_041685605.1 Cyclobacterium sp.
CCGTTGGCATGGACGGTATACAAGGCTTCATAGATAGCTGGATTATCGTAATTCGCCTGGTAGAGTTCTTCAAAAAGCGGCTTGGCCGCTTCGGGCATCTGGTTGTTAAGGGCCGCCAGGCCCGTAATGTATTTCTGGTCCATCATGGCGTAAGCATCATCCAACACGCTTCCCTGGCCTTCTTTCTTTAGGATTTCATGGGAAGCCAGGCCCGAGGAGAAGTGTAGATAAGCCGATCCGTAGTCCTGGACTTCGAAGGCGTAGGTCCCAAAGTTGTACAGGTGGGCTTGCGATTCTTGGATACCTTTTATCGCGTCCCGAAGAAGATAACCAGGCGAATGTACGGCTTGCGCATGCTTTTCTACAGCCGTTGTCAAGGCTTTAAAAGCCTTTAGCGCTACCCCGTCTACCTGCGGAAGTTCCTCTAGAGAACCCAGGCCGGTCTGTTTCACAACATCGATCTGGCTAGCCAGCATGTTCAATATTTCCCCTTTTCAGGATGTAGTATTTCGGATCGGCAACGTCTTCACCAATAGGGTCCGGCAAAATAGCCGCTACGGCTTCGTGGAGCCTTTCTTTAGAAGCATGGGGATCGAGATTGTATGCGGCCAGTGCTCGCTTAGCGGCTCTCACATTTGCCTGCTGCGCCTGTACGGATACGGCAACCAAACCAAGGGCAAGCATTCCTACGATTATTTTATTCATGTTCGTCTATCGTTAGGTGATCAGGAAATGGGAGTTTTGATCGTAAAAAACCAAATCAGCACAAGTGAATAGATACTCAGTAAGTTAGGAAATATTTTTGGTAGAAACTGTCAAAAGCTTTATTCTTCGTATTGCGGAAGGTTTGGCCCGGTGTACCCCATCGGCTACCAGCCGATTTACCTCAGCGATAAGGTGGGCATAGGGGCGTTTGCTACACCGTTGGCAGGCGGCGCCCCTTCCATGTCCTTATATCCCTTATATGGTTCTCTATTTTTTAAACCATATAAGGTATTTAAGTGAATATGAGGGTGTTCGTAGCTCCTTCCATGCCCTTATATGCTTTATATGGTTCCTCTTTTTTTAAACCATATAAGGAATTTAAGAGAATATCAGGGTGCTCGTAGCCCCTTCCATGTCCTTATATCCCTTATATGGTTCCAATTTTTCTAAACCATATAAGGTATTTAAGAAAATATAAGCTTGTTTGTAGCCCCTTCTATGTCCTTATATCCCTTCTATGGTTTTCTTTTTTAAGCTTGATGGCAGTCTCTTCCAAGCAAGGACGTTGCTTATTTGGTTCACCCCTTTTTTACCATTTTTTCCTCATAAAACAGGGCAAAGTGGCGCATTTCTTCAATCAGTGGCAGCACGGCCCGACCGGTATCGGTTAGGGAGTATTCCACCCGAGGCGGTACCTCACCGAAATTCCTTCGAATAGCCAAACCGCTTTCTACCAGGGTCTTTAGCTCTTGTATCAACATTTTTTCGCTGATATCCGGGATCTGTTTTTTGAGCTCCGAAAGTCGCAGGGGCTTTTCCATAAGCTGGAACAAAATGAGCAACTTCCATTTACCCCCCACCAATTCCAGAGTAGTGCGTATAGGACAGCGATTGGTGATGCGAATCGACTTCATACTGACAAAAAGGTTAGTACATAACTTTTTATATGGTAAGCCAAAAATAGGTACTATTGCCTAAACAAATATATAATTATGAAAAGAATTGCGCTATTTGGTGGCTCCGGACAGACGGGCCGGCAATTTTTGGATCGGGCACTTGAAAATGGGTACCTTGTGAAAGCACTGGTTCGAAACCCGGATAAACTACCCATTACTCACCCCTCTCTGGAAATTGTTCGAGGAGATGTGCTGCATGCCGGGGAAGTCAAAGCGACCCTTGAAGGAACGGACCTGGTGGTCAGCCTTTTTGGGCATGTTAAGGGCTCCCCGGATTGGCTGCAAACCGATGGAACCCGAAATATCGTGTTTGCCATGAAAGAATTAGGTATTGAACATATTATTTCCCTTTCCGGCGGCGGCCTGCCCTTCCCGGAGAAAGACCGGCCGAAAATGGCCGACAAACTCATCCGTATCATTATGAAACTGGCAGTTCCCCGTATCTTAAACGATGCCATCCGGCACCAGGAAGTGTTGGCGGAAAGCGGCTTGCAATGGGTTATTGTCCGTGGTCCGCGGCTGATCAATACACCTCCCAAAGGCAACTATCGGGTAGGTTGGGTAGGCGTCAATGCCAGCACCAAAATCAGCCGGGCGGACTTAGCCGACTTTATCCTGAGCCAGGTAGAAGACCAAACCTTTATTCACCAAATGCCCTTTGTCAGTCAATAGGATGAACATCTTGATCAGCGGAGCAACCGGAAACGTGGGAATTGAAATCTGCGAGCTACTGCAGGGGGGCGATCATGCCCATCAAGTTTTTGCAGGCCATAGAACCCCTCAAAACGAAAGCGAATTTCAACGGCGCTTTCCTTCGATTCAGTTGAAAGAATTAGACTTTGACCGGCCGGACGAATTTCCCTCCTATTTAGCGGGTATGGATGTGTTATTTTTGTTGCGTCCTCCGCAAATTTCGGATGTCAAAAAGTATTTTGAGCCTATCATCGCAGCTTGTTTCGGCGCAAAAATAAAGCACCTGGTATTTCTATCGGTGCAGGGGGCAGATAAAAGCTGGCTGATCCCGCATCACAAAATTGAAAAGTTAATCAGAAGTTCTGGAATTCCCTTTACCTTTCTGCGTCCGGCTTATTTTATGCAAAATTTCACAACCATTTTGCGTAACGAGATCCTCGAAAAAAACAGAATATTCCTTCCAGCTGGCAAGGCAAAATTCAACCTGATTGATGTCAACGACCTGGCAGCTGTAGCTGTGGAGATCCTTTTGGAACCGGCTCCCCATCGCAACAAGGCCTACGACCTTACCAATTCAGAGCAAATGGGTTTCTCCGGGATGTGTGGCGTGTTGAGCAAGGTGCTGGGAAGGGAGATCAGGTTTGTTTCTCCGAATCCGTTGACTTTTTTTATTCAAAAGCGAAAAGAGGGAGTACCGGCTCCGTATATATTGGTGATGATCCTACTTCATTACCTTCCCCGCTTTCAACCTACTCCCCCAACCACAGCCTGGCTGGAGCAAATTGCAGGGAGGAAAGCCACTACTTTTGAGGGATTTGTGCAGCGGGAAAAAAGTAAATTCGAAGATGTACATCACCGCTAGTTTCGCTTTTTTTAAACCATATAAGGAGTTTAAGTGAATATCAGGGTGTTAGTATTCCCTTCCATGTCCTTATATCCCTTATATGGTTCCGCTATTTTTTAAACCATATAATGTATTTAAGAAAATATCAGGGTAAGCGTATTCCCTTCCATGCCCTTATATCCCTTATATGGTTCCCTTTTTTTTTAAACCATATAAGGAATTTAAGAAAATATAAGCTGACCGTAGCCCCTTCCATGTCCTTATATCCCTTAAGTGGTAAAAACAATGAAAATAAAATCGGACAAAAAAAGTAAAGAAAAATCAATAAATTAGTACTATGAAATTAATACAAACCCTACTGCTGACGGTTATCCTGGCCTTGAATTCCGGAAACATTTCCGCTCAGGAAGTCCCCGCCAAAAATCGCATCCTGGTACTTACCGATATCGAAAATGAACCCGATGATGCCCAGTCCCTGGTGCGCTTTTTGACCTACGCCAATCAATGGGATGTAGAGGGCCTTATCGCTACCACTTCCCGGCACCAGCCAGATCAAACGGCCGCCTGGCGAATTTTGGAAATTCTTGATGCCTATGAAAAGGTACGGGATAACCTGGAAATGCACGAAAAGGGTTACCCGCAGGCAGCCTTCCTGCGTGAACTTGTAAAAGAAGGCCGGGCGGATTATGGCATGGAGGCCGTGGGAGCCGGAATGGACTCACCTGGATCGGATTGGATCATTCGGACCGTTGACCAACCGGATGATCGCCCGGTATGGGTCTTGGTCTGGGGTGGCTCAAACTGCCTGGCGCAGGCACTTTGGCAGGTGCGGGAAACCCGCTCTCCGGAATCCCTGGACCGCTTTGTGGACAAATTAAGGGTATATACCATCTCTGATCAGGATGACAGTGGTCCCTGGCTACGGAAAAACTTTCCGGAGCTTTTCTATATCGCCAGCCCGGGAGTTCATTCCCTGGGAGCCTACCATTTTGGTACCTGGTCGGGCATCAGTGGGGACAAGTTTCATGGCAGGTTTGCCGGTGGCAATTTTGAAATCGTGGACAACCCATGGTTGGACCGGCATATCCGGAGTAAAGGACCGCTCGGTGCCGAATACCCTCACACTGAATACTTGATGGAAGGCGATTCTCCCAGCTTCCTGTACCTGATTCCCAATGGCCTGGGAAACCCGGAGCGACCGGATTGGGGCAGTTGGGGTGGCAGGTACGAATTCTACCAGCCACGTATGGAATCCTGGTTTTCCGAACCGGAAACCCGACCCCTTTGGACCGATGCCATGGATGAGGTGCTGGGTGCGGACGGCGAGTGGCACACGAGCAACAAAGCCACCATCTTCCGATGGCGAAGGGCTTTTCAAAACGATTTTTCCGCCAGGATGGATTGGACCATCAAATCGTATTCGGAGGCGAATCATCCACCGGTTCCCAAGTTGGCCATGGAGCAGCGCATGCAGGCAAGGGTAAGGGATCGGATTGAGCTGAATGCGGAAGGAAGCAGCGACCCGGATGGGGATACCTTGCAGTACCGCTGGTACCTGTATGGAGAACCCGGAGATTTCACCCTTTCCAACGGCCGGACGGCGACACCCCTGACCATTACGGATGCAGACAAAGCACGGGCACATTTTGTGGTTCCTCAACCTGGTAAGATGGGAGAACTTCACCTTATTTTGGAGGTGACGGATGATGGAGAGCCTGCCCTTACCCGGTACAAGCGGGTAATTGTGGATGTCCGCCCCTGAAAATCAGTTGGGAAGCATTGGATAAGGAGGTTTCATGTAACTAGAGGAAAAATTGTGGACCTGAAAAAAAGGGTTTCACGCAGCGGCCGCAGCGAAGGGCGCAGCGATCGCAGCGAGATGCAATCCAGAGGATCGGGTAAATCAAGTTTATGTACCTGTGGGGTATGTAGATAGAGATCTGTGAGTGTCTCCACCTCGTGTAGAAGGTTTCACGCAGCGGGCGCAGCGGATTGGGATAATCGGGTTGTTGTCTTGGTGAGCGCTTCTCGTTACTGCGAGACATAACTTTTTTTAGACGCAGAAATAGGGATTACGATATTGGATTTTAATGATTTAAAAATCAACATGTTATATAAATGAAAAGTGACCTCAAATCACTTCACCCAGCCCCCTCCTGTTTTCAGGAGGGGGAGAGAGGGGGTGGTAAAATGACGTAATCGGTAGGGTGTTAACGTGAATTCAATCGAATGGCAATATCTTCTCCGGCACCCTCAGCAGTCTGTCGGTATACGTTTACGCTACTCGTTTTCTACTTGCTTTTTACGGAGGAGATGCGTTCTCGCTCCGGATCAGATTGCTTCGCTAGTGCTCGAAATGACGAGGATTTACGTTAAAGGGAGCTCTTCCCATCACTGCGTGACTTGACATTTTAAAAAACGCAGAAACCGGGATGACGGTGTTAAAAAACCAACTCCGCTAGGGGTCACCTGTTTGTAGCCCCGGGTAAGCCGACGCAGGAAGTGCGACTTTTAATCAAGTTTCCGTACTTAGGTGGAATGAAAATGGGGATATGTGATAATCCCCGCCGCGTCCGCCGCGACTCCTTTGCGTCCGCCGCGTGAACCCCCGGGATCGCACAAAAAACGATAACCGTCAAGTATCCCTCCATTCTGAATGTGATGGAAAATGCTAACCTAAAATTTAAGAATATACTCCTGCAAGTTGTCGCTGCGCTCCAGTTGGAGCTTCTTTCGGAGTCGGTAGCGGGCGATTTCTACCCCCCGGACCGAAATATTCATCAGGTACGCAATTTCTTTCGTGGACAGATTCATCCGCAGGTAGGCACTAAGCTTGATTTCCTGTGGACTGAGGTTGTCGTATTCCTTTTTAAACCGGGCCATAAAATCGCCGTGCACCTGGTCAAAGTGGATTTCAAACTGCTCCCAGTCCTGGTCTTCTGCAATGTTCTTTTCGATGGTCTTAATTACTTTCTGGATTTCGTTTTTTACTTCCTGATTTTTGCTCTTTTTGGTAATGCTGTTCAGGTTGTTCCGCATCTGATCGATAAAGCCGTTTTTGTTAATCAGGTGCATGGTGGCAGCGGCCAATTCTTTGTCCTTAATTTGGATTTCCTGCTTCAACCTTTCGGTTTTTAGCCGCTCCACTTCTTTTCGGCTTACCTTCAACTCACTTTCCTTTGCTTCGATGACTTTTTGGGAGTCTGTCTTTAGCTGTAAGGTTTTCTTTTGGTATCTTTTTTCCACCAGGCGGTAGACCAGGAAGGCGTTCAGAATCAGCAGTGAAAGGTATATCAGATAGGCCGTTCGGCTTCGGTACCAGGGGGGCAACACTTCAAAAGAAAAAGTGGCTTCCGGACTGACCGCTCCATACAGGTTTTTACTCCGAACATGAAACGTATAGCTGCCTTCCCTTAAGTTAGTATAGGCTTTTTCCCGCCTCTCTACCCATTGTCCAAACCCATCCTCGAACCCTTCCAGCCAGTATTGGTACCTCAGGTCCTTTTCGTTATTGGGGGTAGGGTTGCTACTTTCGAAACGTATATTGGCTTGTTTATAGGGGATGCGAATGGATGGTAAGGGGAGTTGCTCCCCGGCATTTCCGGCAAAAATCAAGGAGTCCGCAGCCCCTGTCAGGTAAGCCGCCCGGATCAGGGTAGGGAAAACAGGGGGATCAAAGGCGTTGTCATTCAGGCTAAATCGAATAAATCCCTCGTTGGCTGCGAAAAGCACTTCGTTTCCGCGCATGACGGAGATATTTTGCAGGTCGTCGTTGAGCAGGGGAAGCAATGGATTAAAAACCTTAAACTGCTTGGAATAGCTGCTGTCTACTTCCTTTTCCAATACCCCGGTTTCGGTCTCTCCGATGAAATAGATATTTCCCATCTGGTCTTCTGCCAGGTAGTGGATCAGGCTTCCTTCTTCAAAATAGGCGTTTAAAAAGGAGTCTCTTTCAAAGGAATTGCTACTTTCGTTGTATCGGAAAATCCCGGCCTGGGTCGTCACCACCAGGCGATTGTTTATTTTCCAGACGTTGTTCAGAATATCCGTAGGCAGTCCTTGTTCCGATCCGAAATAACTTACCTCTGCAGATTCCAGGCTTTCGCCAAGCTGGAGCTTATACAAGCCCTTGTAGCCGTGGGCAACCCAAATATTGCCCTGATCATCCTGCTCCACAATCCTGCTGGACTCATTGAATCCGTCAATTTTACGCAGGTAACGGAGGGAATCTTCCTTTATTTCAAAAAGATGCAAACCAAAATACCCACCCGATAAGATGAGTTCGGGATGATTTCGGAGGGGCTGAAAATTCCATATTCCCTCCGGTGACCCGATTTGCCGGGCAACCCCATCCCGAAGGACAAGGGCACCATCATTATGGGCGATCAGGATCCGGTCCTGAATGGTTTTAATCTGATATACCTGCCCGGTAGAATTGGGAAGCCATTCCACGCCATCCGTTGTATTTTCTTCCCGTACATAGACCCCATTATTCGTCCCAAAGTAGAATTTACCTTCGTGGAACGTGGCATGGTAGCCCGTGCCGGAAAGTCCTGAAAAATGATTGATTTTATTAAAGGGAAGGCTCAATTGAATCAGGCTAAGTCCGTTATTATGCCCCAGCCATAAATTACCCGAAAGGTCTTCAAAAAGCGATACGACGGAGTTATTGTTTAATCCGTTTTGCCGGTCCATTTTCATCAGTTTCTTTCCAGCTGGATCCAGCAACAGCAGCCCATTAAGCTGGGTTGCTACGGCAACGGTCCCGTTTCTAAGGCGCAGGGCTGCATTGATGGTCAGATTTTGGCCTCCTGGCCAGCTTTCGGTTGATTTTCCAGAACTGGTAAAAATTCCGTTGTCACGGGTAAAGACCAAAAAACGATCCGGCCCGGTAGGAAGCAGGCCTGTTACCAGTTTATCTGAGAAAAAGGGATTTAGCGGGCTAAAGGAGCCATTTTGAATTTGAAGCAAGCCGGTTCCCCTTTCATTTACAATCAGGGAGTTGTTGTGGAAATGAAAGCTCTCAAAACCCTCACTACTTTCCAGGCTATAATCAAATTCATGATCGGTCGTATAGACAAAGATCCTTTCGCTTGTGCAGAAATACAGGTTTTCTTCCCCTAAAAATACCTTCCAGACTTCATCCAGGTCCCGAAGGTTTTCCGGAAGACTGTCTTTCAAGGAATGAAATTGGAGTCGGCCCAGTTTGTCGGCCCTAAAAAGGCCAAAATCTCCCTGTCCGGAGGCATACACCATCCCCTTATCATTGACTACTACATGCCTGATTTTAGTGCTGTTGGGTAAGGATTGTCGCCTCCAGGTGGTACCGTCGTGTATAAGGAGGCCGTAGTTGTTCGCCACATACAGCATACCACTTGCATGTTGGGTAATGGCATAATTTTGAATTCCGCCCTGGTATTCCTGACTGGAATAATAGCGGGAAAAGGGGATACCCATGGATTGGGATTGGGCTATTTTCACTCCTGCCAGTAGGATTAGTAGGCTGAGTAGGTACTTCATCTGCGTTAGTCGCCTGGTACGAGTAGCCAAGTTACTGGATTTCTTTTTGATGTACTAACTAATTACAGAACATGAGGTTTACTGGAAATTTAAAAGTTCGATTTTAATCCTTTAGACCCGTATTTTATACGTTTTTGTAGAGTTTTTGTGAAAATGGAAATCGGGCCTTGTAGTACTTATGATGTACTTCTATTTTTTCGAGAAACGGATATTTGCAGCACCTTGGGGCCAGAAATAAATCCAAGATCAAATGAAAAATGTTTTATTGCTTTATTTTACCCTGTTCCTCTCCGCAAGTGGATGGGCACAGTCCAATGAAATCATTGGCACGGTAACAGACGAGACAGGGTTTCCGCTTCCGGGGGTAAGCATCCTCAAGCTGGGAACCAGCACGGGTACGGTGACGGATATTGATGGTAATTTTTCCATCGAAGCTAGCACCGGAGAAAGGCTCCAGTTTTCTTTTCTGGGCTTCCAAAGTCAAACCCTGACGATTGACAATAGTACGGAGCTGACCGTAGTCATGCAGGAGGATGTGTCCAACCTGGACGAAGTAGTGGTCATCGGTTATGGTTCCGCCTCCAAAAGGGAATTAACCGGAGCGACATCCCAGGTAAAAGGGGAGGCCATCGAAAAAATGAACATGCCCAGAGTGGACCAGGCCCTTCAGGGAAAACTGGCCGGTGTGAATATTTCCACCAATTCCGGTGCGCCTGGCGGAACATCCAATATCCGGATTCGGGGTATTGGCACCTTTGGGGATAACGATCCGCTGATTCTGGTAGACGGGGTCATTTATGATGCCGCCGGATTAAATGCCCTAAACCCAGGCGATATTGAGTCAGTGAACGTATTGAAGGATGGTACGGCTGGAATCTACGGTGTCCGGGCTGCCAATGGCGTTATCCTGATCGAAACGAAAAAGGGAAATTTAGGATCGAAGCCGCAATTGGACCTGAACGGGTATTATGGGGTACAGGAGACGGCCAGGCAATTAGACCTGCTCAATGCCCGGGAATATGCTATCTTAAAAAATGAGGCCTTTGCTGCCGGAGGGCAGCCACTACCCTTTGCCAACGTAGAATTGGGAGAAGGGACCAACTGGCAGCGTGCGGCATTCCAGCAAGCCCCCATTCAGGAATACAACCTGACTGTAACCGGAGGATCCGATAAGACCAGCTATTCCATCGGTGGAGGCTATTTTGCCCAGGAAGGTATTGTAGGAGGGTCCAAAGCGAATTTTGAGAGGTACAATGCACGGATAAACTTCACCACGCAGCTAGCACCAAAGCTAAAATTCACCAACGTATTATTGTTTACCCGTGAAGAGAGCAGTGGCCTGCCGCAGGGAGGAATCGGATCGGTTTTGTACAATACCATCAACGCCTATCCGACAGAACCCATACGAGTGGGGGACCGGTATTCTTACCTGGAAAACGTCAATGACATCATCAATCCGATGGCCCAAATGGAGAATACCTACAACAACTCCTATGTAAACAAGCTGGTAGGCAAGGAAGAACTAGAATACACCATCAACGATCATTTTACCTGGACCGGAAGGGCCGGATACAATTTTGCGATGGTAGATGCCAAAACGTTTAATCCATTGGTCTGGTACGGACCGGGCAAATTTGCCAATTCGGCTAGAAATGCCAACCTGGATCCGGTGTTGGTGGATGTAGGTGGTTTGGAAATTGAGCGGGGAGCCAATGTGTTTGAGTCCAGAAATACCTTTTTGGACTATAACCTGGAAACTTATTTAAACTACAACAGAACTTTCGCCGATGTACACCGGGTAAAAGGGATGTTTGGGCTTTCCCTGGTGGGTAACCGAAGTGAGGGGCTAAATGGCACGGGCTTTAATATCCCCAACAATGACCTGGATTTTGCTGACATTTCGGCCAATCAGGCTTCGGGAGGCTTTTTGAATAATGTAGGTTCCTTTCAGAGTCGGCAGCGGCTCACTTCCGCTTTCTTCCGAGGAGAATACGATTACAAGCAGCGGTATCTCTTTTCCGCCATCATCCGAAGGGATGGCTCTACCAATTTCGGCCCCAATAACCGGATCGGGTATTTTCCCGCCATTTCAGGAGCTTGGGTGGTGTCTGACGAACCGTTTTTTAATGTATCAGGCATTGATTTTATGAAATTGAGGGCCAGTTTTGGGGTTTCCGGAAACGATCAGATCGGGCTGTTTCGTTACAGGGGGCTCCTGAACGGATCGGCGACCTATGTATTTAACGACCTGATCGTCAATGGGGCGGCCATAGGCAATACCAGTAATCCCGATCTGAAATGGGAAACGACCTACCAAACGAATATTGGACTTGACTTTTCCCTTTTGGGTAACCTGGATTTTACGGCTAACTATTTTGTCAAAAATACCAAGGACCTGCTCTTCCAGCCGGATGTCTCTGCGCTATTGGGAGCCTACGGTCCCGGGGGGGCACCACCGGTAATCAACGCCGGAGACGTGTTAAACCGAGGCATTGAATTGGAACTGGGATATGCCACCAATCGCTCAGAGGGAGTGAATTTCAGTGTGGACTACAATTTGACATTATTGAAAAACGAAGTGACAGCCGTTCCCCTGGGATTTGAGTTTATTCCGGGAGCAGCCTTTAGTGTGGGAGGCAATGTGGCCAGTCGTTTTGAGAAAGGATATCCCATAGGTTATTTCATCGGTTACCAGACCGATGGGGTTTTCCAAACTCAGGAAGAAATTGCCAACAGCACAGTGAGCCAACCCGGCGCACAGCCCGGAGACTTTCGCTTTGTGGATCAAAATGGGGACGGTGTCATCAGTTTCGGCGACGATACCGACCGGGCAAGTCTGGGATCTCCCATACCTGACATGACCATGGGCCTCAACTTATCGGTGGATTTCAAAGGATTCGATATTGGTGCCAATGCTTATGCCGCGTTAGGTCAGGAGATTATCCGGAATTACGAGAGGCAACAACCCTATGCCAACCAGCAGGCGTATTGGTTAAACCGTTGGACCGGTGCGGGCAGCACCAATGAGTATCCAAGACTCACCACCGGAGCCACCCGGAACACCGTATTCTCCGATTTCTATGTAGAGGACGGGTCTTTCCTTCGCCTCCGGAATGTACAAATGGGATATACCCTGCCTACGTCCGTATCGCAGAAAATAGGCATGAATTACTTTCGGTTTTACCTGGCAGCCAACAACCTGCTGACCCTAACCCGATACCAGGGCTTTGACCCGGATGTGGGTTCCGGAAACCCGCTTTTTGCCGGAGTGGACAATGGGATTTACCCCCAGGCAAAAACATTTATGGCAGGTTTTAACATTAAATTCTAAATACAATGAAGAATATATATCAATGGTCACTCGTCCTGCTATTCGGGACATTGACCGCTTGCGATAGCTTACTGGACATCGATCCGGAATTTACGCAGGATGCCGAAAATTTCTTTAATACAGAAGAAGATTTTGACAGAGCCATTATTGGCGTCTACGACATGATGCAACCAGCCTATCTGAACATGTGGATAGGAGAGATTGCTTCTGACAATGCCATTGCAGGGGGAGAAAGCGTGAATGATTCTCGCGGTCTTCATGAAATAGAAAACATGACACATGGAGGCGTGAATCAAGAGTTGAGAGCCGTCATGCGTGTAAATTATACGGGCATTGCCCGGGCAAATTACATTTTTGAAAATCAGGATAAGGTTGATTTCGAAGGAAAAGACCTGATACTGGCCGAGGCAAAATTCTTACGCGCCTATTTCTATTTCAACCTGGTGAATTATTTTGGAGACATGCCCCTGATCGTGGACCGCAGGATTTCCATCAATGAGATTTCTGCTGCTCCTCGCACACCAAAAGCGGAGGTTTATCAGCAGATTGAATCCGACCTCAGGGATGCCATAGAGGTGTTGCCTTGGACTGTGGATCAAACCGGCCGGCTGACTAAAGGAGCCGCCATGGCCTTATTAGGAAAAGCCTTGTTGTATCAGCAGAAATACCAGGATGCTGCTACGGTTTTGGGAGAGCTGATCGATACCAATGAGGCGGGATATGCCCTTTTTGAGGATTACGAAAGCCTGTTTCTGGTTCAAAACGAACACGTGGCAGAAGATGTGTTTACCATACAATTCAGTGGATTGCAGGGAGGAGATTACGGATGTCTGGTTTGCTTGAATGGAAACGCAGCTGTAGGATTTCAAAGTATCCGCCAATACACCGGTCCGGTGTATGCCGATGGCAACAGTTACAACCTTCCCACCGAAGACTTGTATCAGGCATTTGAAGACGGAGACATCCGAAGGGATGCCAGCGTCTTGGATTTGGAAGCGTTTATTGCGGCACAGCCTAATCCGGATGAAATCACCTATGCTGTTGGTGGTGGAGGCCATACCGGCTATTATAATAATAAGTACATCAAACGATTGGATGAGCTTGGTTTGCCCGATAACGATTTGACAAGCCCCTTGAATTACCGGGCAATCCGGTGGGCGGATGTATTGCTGATGGCCGCTGAGGCTTTTCAACGTTCCGGGAACGATGAAAGGGCCCGGACAGAGCTAAACAAGGTTCGTTCCAGGGCCGGTATGCCAGCGATCACTACCTCCGACGATGCCTTGTATCTGGACATTTTGCAAGAAAGAAGGCTCGAACTCTCCGGAGAAGGACTACGGTTTTTTGACTTGGTCCGGACAGGGCAGGCAGCTGAGCGGATCAATGGCTTTGTAGCAGGTCAACACGAAGTATTTCCCATTCCTCAGGTGGAAATTGATCTGGCAGGTGGTAATTGGGAACAAAATCCAGGATATTAAACATATAAACTCATGAAAAAATACCTAAACTTCATCCTATTAATGCTGCCGATATTTCTTATGGCGGCATGTATTGAGGAATACAGCCTGCAGGAAGCGCCTCCCGCAGAGGAAGAGGCGGATTTTAGCTTTGAACCAACGGAGGAAAGTGACAATATCCTTCAGTTTACGGCTTCCAATGACTTTTTCATTATGAACTGGGATTTGGGAAATGGAAGTGCCGGAACCGGACAGACCGTCACCGGTACCTATCCAACGGCTGGCACCTATACCGTCAGCCTGACGGTGTTTAATGCAGGAGGTAGCGTTACGATGAGCAAGGAAATTGTGATTGCAGAGACCGACCCCCTACTTTTGGACAAACCGCTTTATAATTTATTGACGGGTGGTGTCGAAGCTACGGAAGGTAAAACCTGGAAAGTGGATGCCAGTAGGCAGGGCCACTTTGGCCTGGGACCCAATCCTTCTCAGGCAGGAGATTTCCCGGAATGGTATGAAGCCCAACCCAATGAAAAAGAGGGTTCTGGCATGTACACCGACCGGTATACCTTTTATCTGGCAGGCTTTGACTTTGACATGGAAACCAACGGATTGGTTTATATGAATGCCGCACAGGGCAGCAACTTTCCGGGTTCCTTTGATCCGGGAGTGGGGGATCTTTCTGCTCCTTACGAGGCACCTGATGACTTGAAATGGTCAATGGCTGAGCCAGAAGACAGCTACCCCGAACTGACCATATCACAGGGAGGCTTTCTAGGCTACTTTGCCGGAGGCAAGACCTACCAAATTATTACCATAGAAGAGAACGAAATGTTGCTTCGCTTTGTGGATCAGGCCAATACCGAGTTTGCCTGGTACATTCGCTTGATCCCAGAAGATTACGTACCGGAAGAAGAAGCACCGGAGCCCGAACCCGAGCCGGTGGATCCTGGTACATTATCCCTCCAAAGCCTGGTCGGTGACGGCAGCAAAGCCTGGAAACTGAAACCGGCCGCCGGAGCCTTCGGGGTAGGGCCTGCACCAGGAAGTGATGAGTTTTATCCCAACGGTGAGGACATCTCAGAAGCCCGTGCGTGTTTGTTTAACGACCGGTTTATTTTCAACGAAGACGGAACCTACGGCTACGACCCTGTGGATGATATCTACGGAGAAGCGTATATGGGGGTAGAAGAAGAAGGCTGTCAGCCGGTGGCCAACCTTGCCGGGACGGCTGGAGAAGCCTGGGGAGCTGGCACGCACGACTTCAGCTTTACCGAAGCTACCGAATCGGAAAACGCACGCATTACAGTTACCGGGACCGGCGCATTTATTGCCCTTCCGAAAGCCTATAACGGCGGTGAGTACCAATCTGGTCCTCCTGCCGACGACCGTGCAGTTACCTACGAGGTGATTGGGTACACGAATGAAGAAGGAGTCGAAGAACTGACGATCACCATAGATATTTCGGATTCAGGGTCTGTTTTCTGGTCGTTCGTGCTTATTCCGGATAACCAATGATGTTGCTTATGATGACCAAAGCCATTCAAGGTTTATTTCTTTTCCTTACGCTACTTATGACTCAGGGTTGCGACCAGGAGGAAGTAGACACGCAGGTACTCCTGCCGACCAACCTGGAAGTTTCCCTGGAAAAACAGGCGAACGGGCAGGTGCTGGTTACCTTTATGGCGGAAAAGGCTAACTTTTTCCGGGTGAGTTTCGGTGCCGAAAGTGAATTGCCGGAGTTGGTGAGTGGAAACGAAGCTAGCTACCGCTACGGCAGCCCCGGAGTTTATACCATCCGGGTGCAGGCACATGCTACGGAAACTAACTTTATCAGTGAAGAAAGGACGGTTGCCATTTCCGAACAGGATCTGGGCCTGGGCATTCCGGAATCGGGCTTTACCTCTCCGGAGCAATACGAGGGGTATTCCCTGGTTTGGCGGGATGAGTTCGAGGGAACAAGTCTTTCCGGAGACTGGGTGGCAGAAATCGGAGACGGTTGCCCGAACTTGTGTGGCTGGGGAAATAATGAACTCCAGTTTTACCGTAGAGAGAATACCGAATTGAAAGATGGGTATTTGGTGATTACGGCAAAAGAAGAGTCCATGGGAGGAAAAAATTATACTTCTAGCCGTCTAAAAACGCAAGGGCGGCAAAACTTTCAGTTTGGAAGGATTGATTTTCGGGCGGCCTTGCCCAGGGGACAGGGCATCTGGCCGGCATTTTGGATGCTGGGAGAAAGCATTACCAAAACGCCTTGGCCAGCCAGTGGAGAAATTGACATCATGGAAATGATCGGAGGGGCTTCCGATGGCCGGGACAATACCGTCCACGGCACACTTCACTGGGATAATAACGGTGCCTATGCCACTGCTGGCGGAAAAACCTCACTTCCTGAAGGAGCCATTTTCAATGACAGGTTTCACGTATTTTCCATCATTTGGACCGAAGAGTCCATTACCTGGCTGCTGGATGATGAGGAGTTTCATGAGATAAACATCGCTTCCGGTGCCATGAATGAATTCCGGGAGCCGTTTTTTCTGCTGATTAATCTGGCGGTAGGCGGCAATTGGCCTGGAAACCCGGATGCCAGTACCATCTTCCCCCAACAGCTGGTGGTAGACTATGTACGGGTCTTTCAGCGAGAGTAAGGCAGTTCCTATTTTCTATTGGTTAAAAAAAGCGGTTCTTTAGGGAACCGCTTTTTTTTAGCGAAAAATTAAAGTGGAAAGGGTTTCACGCAGCGGGTGCAGCGAAATACGCGACGAACGCAGCGAGGGGCAATGCAGAGGCTCGGGTAAATCAAGTTTCCGTACTTAGGTGGTATGTAAATGGGGATATGTGATAGTCCCCGCCGCGTCCACCGCGACTCCTTTGCGGCCGCCGCGTGAAACTCCGGGATCGTTCAAAAAAAGCCGTCAAGCTGATTTTGGAATCCATGGATAAAGCCAATGTTTGACCCCCTCAAGGTGAATTTTTCGCACTCTTATAGTGGTGCGGAAGCGGCATTGAGGCATTTGTAATCCTGGCATACGTTGAACCCAGGAAGTAGCGTTCCCAGCAATGTTCACTTCTAGCCATTGAAAATGGCTAATGGAATTTGTTGGTGCACCGAAAATCGGAGGGTGAAGTTACAAACTCACCCAGGCGGGGAATCAAAGTTTTAAAGATTGGTATGTGGAAACAGGAGGGGATTGTACCGCATGAAACAGTTTTACGAAGCTTATGCTCCTTCTTCAGGGTGTGTGAATTTTTGGAAGGGAAGGCAAGCAAAAGAGAATGATCAGGAATCAGAAGCGAAATCCCATAAAAGGGAGATGAATGCAATTGTGTCATCAATAGTGACACAATTTGGAACCTCTGATAACCAATACATTGAATTTGTGTCATCAGTGCTGACACAATTAAGTTGGACACATCACCTGATGATTCTTTCCAAGACCAAAACGCCGGAAGAAAATCCGAGTATTGGCATTCTGCTTTGCAAAGGTAAAGATACGGAGGTAGTAGAATACTCGTTAGCCAGAAACGTATCCCCTGCCCTAATAGCAGACTATGAAACCCGTTTGATAGATAAAGATGTATTGAGAAAAAAGCTGCATGAACTTGCGGAGAAATTGGAAAAGGCAAATAATAAATGTTAGTGCAGATTTACTACACATATACTTTCACCGGGGTGGAATAAAGTAATTTTTTAGGGAACCGGTGTTATTGTGGTGTAGCGGATATGTTAAGCCCGGTCTTTATCACTTTTTCACAATCCTGGCGATCGATTTTAGGTCTTCCTAAGGTTGCGTTTCTTTAGAACAACAACTACCTCCCGGTTATAAGAAGAAACTACTTAAACGCAGACCTGAGTAGGAGTTTGATGACACCCAGGTAATTGTCAATCTTAATTTTCCCATTTGTTACTTTCAACAGGTCTTTGTGGTTTCGTCTGATTTGTATCTCCTGATCCAGATAAACGGATTGTTTTCGTGCCGCATAGGCTTTCATTAACTGAGGGTAGGGCAAATAGAAAGCAGATTTACCGATGATATCCACCAATAATTGATCACCGTTGCCGGTAACGGTAACCTGATGCTTTTTACTTATCATCAATAAATCCGCATTTAGGACCACTTTCTTCATCAGGTACGTTTATTTACCTTCTGAGGTAGTAATACTTAATTGCCCATTTAGCGTCCACTCAGTCTTTTCCTCGGAGCCTACTTTTTTTGGTACCCCAATGATAAATTCTTTAAAATCATAATTAATTCTGGCATTTCTGCCCGTCAACTTGTCGTAAAGGCCGATTGCCAGGTCTGGCCAACTTTGGGCATTTTCTGCTTCTGTACTCATAGGTTTAGTCGTTTAGTTTATCAATAGAACCCTGATAGGCCCATATTGTTTTGAATTCCACCATTTTGCAGTACAGCATTCCTAAGACTTCCGCATACGGTGATCCGGCAGATCGGAAAAAATTCCAGGAATAGAGAGGCTGTGAGAAATGTAAATAGGAAATTTCCCTATTGCCGCCTGGCAAATGCTTCCTTAGCGGCATCCAGAAACGCTACAAACTTCTGAATATCCGTTTCGTAGGCGATGGGATTCACCAGCAATTCCTCCTCATGATCCAGAATGACATAATAGGGCTGTGCATTGTTATTGAATCGCGTGATCTGGAAATCAGCGTTTTGCTTGCCAATGGTAGTCTTTTCCTTGTTGTCGTAGGTGGAAATGTACCATTCCGATTCGGGTAGGGTGTAGCGTTCGTCAATGTACAGGGCTACCATCACAAAATCCTCTTTCAGCCTTTTCAATACCCTTGGGTCCGACCAGACGCGTGCCTCCATTTCCCGGCAGTTTACACAGCCATGCCCTGTAAAATCGATAAATAAGGGCTTATCCTGCTTTCTGGCGATGTCCAGGGCCTGCTGGTAATCGAAGTAGCCCTGAATGCCGTGTGGGAAATGAAGAAAATCGGCGTATTTCGGAACCTCATCCAGTCCCTGATCCGTAGACGAAGCGTTTTCCCTGCTGATCTTTACCAAATCAAAATCATGGGAAGATATGGGAGGAAGGTAGCCGCTCAGTGCTTTTAGCGGGGCTCCCCACAATCCGGGTATCATATACACCACGAATACAAAGGTGACCATGGCCAGCAGCAACCGGGGAACGCCCAGGTATTCCAGGGGACTGTCGTGCGGCAGCCTCAATTTTCCCAGCAGGTAGAGTCCCAACAGGGCAAAAATGACGATCCAAATGGCTAAATAAATATCCCGGTCCAGCATTCCCCAATGGTACACCTGGTCGGCGATACTCAGGAACTTAAAGGCCAGCGCCAGTTCCAAAAATCCCAGGACCACCTTGACAGAATTAAGCCAACCGCCGGATTTGGGAAGTGAATTAAGCCAGCCCGGAAAAATAGCAAAGAGGGTAAACGGAAGCGCAAAGGCCAGCGCAAAGGAAAACATCCCTAAAATGGGTTTTAACAGGGCACCACCGGCTGAACTGATCAATATAGATCCCACAATAGGACCGGTACAGGAAAAGGAAACGAGCACCAGGGTAAACGCCATAAAGAAAATACCGGCTATTCCTCCTTTATCCGCTTTGGCATCCATTTTATTCACAAAACCGGTCGGCAAGGTGATCTCAAATAAGCCGAGAAAAGCCAAGGCAAAGAAAATGAAAACGGCGAAAAAGAAAATATTGGGTAACCAATGGGTAGAGAGCCAATTGGCAAATTCCGGCCCTTGTACGGCAGCGACAATGGTTCCTGCAATGGTATAGATAGCGATGATGGAAAACCCGTAAATAAAGGCATTACGATAGCCCTGAAATTTGGAATTCGCCCTGCCGGTAAAAAAGGTGACCGTCATGGGAATCATGGGAAACACGCAGGGAGTTAGCAAAGCAGCCAGACCAGCCAGAAAGGCAATGAGCATGAAGCTAAGTAAAGAAGACTCCGGTTGTTCCAAGGTAATGGTGGACGATTCCCCGCTCTCGTTTCCTTCCTCCGCATTGAATAGGTCAGCATCGGAAGCTTCCGGTTCGGGTGAGCTTGCCGGAGCATTTCCCAATACAACGGAGAAATCCTCCTGATAGTTGATGCATTGGTTGGTAATATCGGAGCACATTTGGTATTCCAAGGTGCCCTGGATAAGTGCCTCTTCCTCCTCGATTAGCAGCGTTTGCCGAAATTCGCCCTCTTTCATAAAGTAGGTTACCTCTCCTTCCCATACCTCCTCGTATTTAGTTTTAGGATTTATGGCGGTTAAATCTCCTATCGGACGGAAGCCTTTTTGTTCCTCCCAGGCGATCTCAGTCAGCAAAGGCCCCAGGTTGGGGTCAAAATCATTGGAATAGATGTACCAATTGATAGGAATGGCGGCTTTTAGAATCAGGGTAACTTCTTCTCCGACCTCGGCTTCCGGATTATCTATCCGTATATCCCACTTGGGGGGAGAAATTACCTGAGCGTTCAGGTTGGTCGCAAAAGCAAGCAGGAAAATAAGGGGAATCAAATAAGTTACCTTCATAAATTTTATAGGCCATTCAATGGTTCAAAAATCAATCCATTCCCTCTATCAATTAAAAAGGTACTGGATAAGTTCCTGAGAGTAGTGATTAGGATTTTTCCTTTGAAAGGTGGTGGAAATGCTTAAAAAACAAGGCAATGGTTTCGATGCCTTTCAGGTAATTGGCCACCCCATAATGTTCGTTTGGAGAATGAATCGCATCGGTATCCAGTCCAAAACCCAATAAAATCGGATCAAGGCCCAATACCTTCTGAAAGAGTGCCGTGATGGGGATCGACCCCCCTTCCCGGGTAGGGATGGCTTTTTTACCAAAGGCTTCCTGAATGGCGGCTTCTGCTGCCTGATAGCCGATGGAGTCGGTAGGAACCACCGCAGCCTGTCCTCCATGGTGGGGAACTACTTTCACTTTTACGGCGGAAGGAGCAATGTTTCTAAAATGCTGTTCAAACAACTGGGCGATCGCTTTATGCTCCTGATCGGGGACCAGGCGCATGGAAATCTTCGCATGGGCTTTGGAAGGCAGCACGGTTTTGGCTCCCTCTCCGATGTAGCCGCCCCAAATACCATTCACGTCCAGGGTGGGCCGGATGCCTACCCGTTCAATGGTGGTGTACCCTTTCTCTCCATAGGTTTCTTTTACATCCAGCTTTCGCTTGAAATCCGCTTCCTCAAAGGGAGCTTGATTTAATTGGTTTCGGTATTCCGGGCCGTACTCCTGCACCTGATCGTAAAATCCCGGGATGGTAATGTGGTTGTCCTCATCGTGCAGGGAAGCGATCATTTTACACAATACGTTGATGGGATTCGCTACGGAGCCCCCGAAGGTTCCGCTGTGCAAATCCTTATTGGGCCCTGTGACTTCCACCTGTAGGTAGGCTAGCCCACGCAAACCCACCGTCACAGAGGGATGTTCCAGCGAAATCATCGAAGTGTCCGAAATCAATACCACGTCCGCTTTCAGCTTTTCCTGATTTTTCTGAACAAAGAGGTCCAGGTTTTCGGATCCAACTTCCTCTTCTCCCTCGATCATGAATTTCACATTGCATTGTAGCATGCCTTCCGCTATCATGGCTTCAAAGGCCTTCACATGCATGTAAAACTGCCCCTTGTCATCAGCTGATCCCCGTGCGAAAATGGCCCCTTCCGGGTGCAGTTCCGTGTTCCGAATCACCGGTTCAAAGGGAGGAGAATCCCATAACTCCAAAGGATCTGCTGGTTGCACATCGTAGTGACCATAAATTAAAATGGTAGGGGTTGCCGGATCAACGATCTTTTCTCCGTACACGATGGGGAAACCGGCCGTTGCACAGATTTCGGCATGGTCGACCCCGGAGGCAATTAATTTCTCTTTAACAAACTCGGCGGCTTTCACCACTTCTTCCTTATAGGCCGGGTCGGCACTGACAGAGGGGATTTTCAGTAAGTCTACCAACTCATCTAAAAACCGGGGAGAATTTGCTGCTATGTAACGCTGAATGGACATGTATTTTTCGTTCTTGAATTCAAGAACGAAATTAATGCTTTTTAAAGGATTTTCCCTTATAATTTAAAACTTACCAGCTTGCCCTCCTTTTTCGAGAGCATGTGTGCCGGGACTACGTTTCGAATCTCCTCAAAAAGTAGGGAAACCAACTTTTGTTTTAGAAAGCTACGAGTGAGAATCAGGCTTACCTCCCGGACGGGAGCCTCTCCCCGAAAAGGCCGCAGCCTGCTTTTTTCCTCTTCATTCAGGCTTTCTGTCGCCAGCTCAGGTAGCAGGGTAATTCCCTTGTAGCGGTTGACCATGTTTTTCAACCCTTCCAATGAACCACTTTCGTAGTGGAAATTCATCCGTTGAAATTTATTTTGATCGCAAAGGTTGAGTACCTGATCCCGAAAACAATGACCCTGCTGCAAGACCCACAGGTCTTCTGATAGAATGGCTCCTGCTTCCACCTGATCCTGCTTTAACAGGGGGTGGTACTTCGACAGGTATACGAAAAACTTCTCGTAGAAAATGGGCTTTTCCACGATTCCCGATTCCTCTAGCGGGGTGACCACCAGCCCTATATCCAGCTCGTCGTTTTTTAGCTTTTTTAAGATGTCTTCCGTTACCATCTCCTGTACTTGTAGCTGTACACGAGGGTATTTTTGAATAAAGGTTTGGATAAAAAGCGGCAACAAATAAGGAGCAATCGTAGGAATGACCCCCATTTTGATCAGTCCGCTTACATCCCCCTTCATTTGGGAGACCAACTCGTAGATCCCCTTGCTTTCAGAAACGACTTTTTTGGCCTGAGCAATGATCCTTTCACCGATTTCCGTAGGAATGACAGGCATTTTTGACCTGTCAAAGAGAATGACTCCCAACTCTTTTTCCAATTTACTTACCTGAGCACTCAGGGTTGGCTGTGTGACAAAACAGGCTTCGGCGGCATGGCCGAAATGGCGGCACTTATCGACAGCCAATATATATTCCAGTTGCTGAATGGTCATTATACCTTTCTGATGTGGCGTTAATTTCTCTTACTAAATAGTGCTTCGCAAATATAAAAATCTTTTTTCTTTTATTTAGATTTGATATAAATAATGCCTAATTTTGTCCTCAAACACCGTAATCATGAAGCAAATACAAACGTTAATTCTTTCCTCCCTGGTTTTGGCCGTAACCTTTTCCTGTGCTCAAAAAAGCACGGAAGAAGAAGTAGTGAATGTTTACACGCACCGACATTACGATGCCGATCAGCAATTATTCGATGCTTTTACTGCCGAAACCGGAATCGAAGTCAATGTAGTTAGTGCCAGTGCCGACGAACTGATCCAGAAACTGGAGTTGGAGGGAGAAGGATCTCCGGCAGATTTGCTCATTACTGTGGATGCAGGCAGGCTTCACCGGGCTCAGGAAAAAGGCTTATTTCAAGCAGTTTCCTCATCGGTATTGGAGCAAAATATCCCTGCAAAGTTCCGAAATCCGGATGGTCTCTGGTTTGGGCTGACTTACAGGGCCCGAATAATGGCCTATCATAAAGAAAGGGTAAACCCGGAAGAGTTGGATGCTTACGAAAGCCTTACCGAACCGCAATGGGAAGGAAGGGTATTGACCCGGTCTTCTGAAAATATTTATAACCAATCCCTGCTGGCTTCTCTAATTGTGGCACATGGGCCCGAGAAAGCCAAGGAATGGGCGGCCGGACTTTTGGCTAACATGGCCCGGGACCCGAAAGGAAGCGATCGGGATCAGGTGAAAGCCGTTGCTTCCGGAGAGGGGGATGTGGCCATTGTGAACAGCTACTACATAGGAATCATGCTAAATGATGCCAATCCGGAGACGGTTAAAGCTGCGGAGCAGGTAGGTATATTTTTTCCCAATCAGAATGACAGGGGAACGCATATCAATATCTCCGGAGCCGGGGTAACCCGCCATGCTCCCAACAAGGAAAATGCCGTTCGGTTGATTGAGTTTTTATCGGAGGAAAAATCGCAGCAGGTTTTGGCCAATGTAAACTACGAATACCCCGTAAATCCAAAGGTGTCACCTTCCGAATTGCTTCAGAGTTGGGGAGATTTTAAAGCCGATTCCATAAACCTGTCACTACTTGGCGAAAATAACAGGCAAGCAGTAATTATTTTTGATGAAGTAGGCTGGAAATAATTAGTAAGTAAGATTGGAAATTGCCAAACAACGAATTTACTGGTGGAATAAGTGGATGACAGGCACCTTACTGGTACTGTTGTTAATAGCTACGCCTCTTTTTACGATTCTTTTTAAGCTGACCGACCCGCCGGGTGAAAGTTGGATTCACCTTAAGGAGACCTTGCTGGCGGGTTATTTTAAAAATACGGTGATTTTACTCGCAGGGGTGGGTATTGGCACCTTTTTATTGGGCGTATCGACTGCCTGGGCCGTAACCAATTACCAGTTTCCCGGTAGGAGGTATTTTGAGTGGCTCCTGATTTTACCATTGGGATTTCCGGGATACATCATGGCCTATACCTATACCGGTATGCTTGATTATTCGGGTCCTTTGCAAGCCTTTCTTAGAAATACCCTGGGTTTTCAGGTCGTTGGTAGCATCGTGGATATCATGAACCTTCCCGGGGCAATTTTTATTTTGTCGATCACCTTATTTCCCTACGTGTATTTGTTGTCCAGAGCTTCTTTTCTGCGGCAATCCCGAACCTTGCAGGAGGCGGCTGCCCTTTTGGGAAATAATGGCTGGCAGACCTTTCTGAAAGTGGCCCTTCCCATGGCCCGGCCTGCCATTGTCGGAGGCATTGCTTTGGCCTCCATGGAGGTACTAAATGATTACGGCACTGTCAAATATTTCGGAGTAAGTACCTTTACTACTGGGATTTTCCGATCCTGGTTCTCCATGGGCGATGTGACAACAGCCATTTATCTGGCCGCCATTCTGATGCTTTTGGTGTTTGTTATTTTATTGCTGGAGGGTTGGCAGCGGGGACACAGGCGGTTTTCATCCAACCATTCGATAAGCAAGCCATTGGTAAGCGTCGTGCTCCCTACCGGGAAAAAGTGGCTACTCACCTTTTTTTGTTCGACGGTATTTTTCCTCAGTTTTTTTGCTCCCTTTTTGCAAATTATTCAATGGGTTTGGCTGACGTATCAGGAATCAATGGATGCGGATTTTTTCTATTTAGTGCTTAGAAGTTTCGGATTGGCAGCTGCGGCAGGCCTGCTGGTGGCCGTGATAGCGATCATTTTGTTGTATAGCTTACGATTAAGTCCGGTAACATGGCTGAAAAATGTCACCCGCATCGGCACGCTTGGATATGCCATTCCGGGAGCCGTGATTGCGGTAGGCATCATGGTGCCTGTCCTGGGTTTGGACCAGTGGCTACGTGAAAATCTTTTGTCAAACCGAATGGGCATGGTCATTTCGGGCACGATTTCGGTGCTTATTTTTGCGTATATCGTTCGGTTTATGGCCGTGGGTTATCATCCGATTGATGCCGGATTTCAAAAAATTGGCATCCATGTGAATGAGGCCGGAAGGCTTTTGGGTAAAAATAGCTGGAAAACCTTGTGGAGAATAGATTTGCCCTTGATCAAAGCAAGCGTATTGAGTGGCATATTGCTGGTGTTTGTGGATGTTTTAAAAGAATTACCCTTAACTTTGATTCTTAGACCGTTTAACTATCATACGTTGGCCACCAAAGCGTTTGACATGGCCACTAATGAAATGATAGCGGAATCGGCCAATGCCTCTCTGATCATTATCCTCACGGGAATAGTACCCATTGTTTTTCTGAACAGGATGATCCGGAAGGCGAACGTGTAGGAAAACTGACATTTTTGAATGAATATACTCAGGCTGCAAGGCATCGATAAAAAATATGCGAGTTCCGAAGATTATGCGGTAAAGGACATCTCCCTGGAAGTAAGGAAAGGAGAGATTCTGGCACTGGTCGGGGAAAGCGGCTCTGGAAAAACCACCCTGCTTCGCCTGATTTCCGGCTTGGAACACCCCGAGGCCGGCACGATCACGCTATCGGGGCAAACCTTGGTGGAGGGAAGTAGATCGGTGCCCGCAAATGAACGGAATGTGGGCATGGTTTTTCAGGATTACGCACTTTTCCCCCATCTGAATATTCTAGACAATGTGAAATTTGGAATCAGGGCTTCGCAGGGACAAGCCAATGATATCGCAACAAAAACATTAAAACTGGTGGGTTTGAATGAAAAGCCCACCAAATACCCACACCAGCTTTCGGGCGGTCAGCAACAACGCGTGGCCCTCGCAAGAGCCATTGCACCCAATCCGAGCATTCTGCTGCTGGATGAGCCATTCAGTAACCTGGATGGGGTCCTTAAGGATCAGGTCAGGGAAGAAACCCGTCAAATCATTAAAAAAGCGGGAATCACCGCTTTGTTTGTAACGCATGATACCCGGGATGCCCTTTCTACCGCTGATCGGGTGGCCATTCTTCACAAAGGTTACCTGCAGCAACTGGATAGCCCAAAGAAATTATACGAAAACCCTGTCAATCCGTACGTGGCCAATTTTTTTGGGCGAAGAAATCAGGTGTTGGCAACGGCCACTGATGACGGGTTTTATACCTCCTTCGGTTTTATCACTGATGAAAGGTCCCGAAATTTCCAGAATAAGGTAAAAATCCTTTTCCGCCCCGAAGAGATAAAAATCAAGAAGAGTCTGAGACAGGCATTGATTGGTACCGTCAAGCAAAGTGCCTATTTTGGTGACCATCAAATGGTGCGCCTGGCAGATGAAAACGGAAAATGTATTTATGTTCGTGCGACCCCAACCCGCCATTTTACCAACGGTAGCAGCGTGTTTTTCACCATCCGGTCCTTTAGTGTGGAAGACGCTTTCTAGAAGGACGCTGTTTTGATAAACCCCTGTGACAGGGATAAGCAGGTCTAAAAGATGATTTGATGATATGATGATGGGATTATATACATCTGTGACAGGCATAAGCAGGTGCTAAAGTTCCTGTGTGAAGCCCACCCTTTTTCCTGATTTTTTCAGGCTTGGCAGTCGGGAGGTTTTACCTGCCGCTTTTATTCTGTATATTTATTTCAGTCAACTGGATAATTCCCGGTTATCATGTATGTCACATTAGATCCATTCCAAAATGAGCCCTTTGCACTCCCTAAGCACCTTATTTAAGAAGTTTTGCTTTGGTTTTACACTACTGTCACTTGTTTATGCCTGCGGACAGGGCAATCAGTCTTCGGAAGAGGAGGAAACGGTTGCCGCTGAGGGATTTTTTACGCCGGATCCAAAAGTGGTGGCGGAAAAGCCCGTTACTACCCTGGAGATAGGCGACAACGCCCCTGATTTCAGGTTGCCGGGGGTAGATGGCCGCTACCACGAACTTTCGAATTACCAGGACAAAGAGGTTTTGGTGATCAACTTCACCTGCAACCACTGCCCCACTGCCCAGGCTTACGAAGAGCGGTTTATAGATCTGGCGGAGGAATACAGCGAGCAGGGCGTTCAGTTCATTGCCATTTCCCCCAATTCGCCCGTAGCCGTACTTCCTGAGGAATTGGGATACACGGATCTGAACGATGACTTCGAAAGTATGAAAATCCGCGCGGAGGAAATGGATTATAATTTCCCCTATTTATACGATGGGGACGAGCATCACTTTTCCACTGCCTATGGTCCCACGGCAACACCTCATATTTTCGTTTTCGATAAGGACCGAAAACTGACCTATCAGGGCCGGATAGACGCTTCTGAAAAGCCCGGGACCGGTAAAGCAGAGGATGCCGTCTATGCCATCGAAAAGACCCTTCAGGGAGAAGCTTTGGCAGCCGACCGGGCCACTACACCTGCCTTCGGCTGTTCCATCAAGTGGGCCTGGAAAAACGAATATACCCTCAAGGTGAACGAAGAATGGAAAGAAAAGCCGGTGGACCTGTCTACTATCAGCTTGGATGAGCTAGAAAACATACTGGAAAATGACAGCGATCAGCTGCGATTGGTAAATTTTTGGGCTACCTGGTGTGGGCCCTGTATTGTGGAATATCCTGAATTTATCGAAATCCAGCGCATGTATGGCAACCGGGATTTTGAATTTGTGTCGGTCTCGCTGGACAATCCGGAATCCGCCGACAAAGCCCTGAAATTTCTGCAAAAAAAATATTCGGCAACCACCAATTACCTGGTGGATACTGATGATAAATATGCCATTATCGATGTGGTAAAAAACGATTGGGACGGTAGTCTTCCCCTAACCCTGCTGATAGAACCGGGAGGAAAGGTGTATCACAAGGTTCCCGGAACCATTGATCCCCTGGCAATGAAAAAGACCATTGTGGATCATCCCATGATAGGCAGGTATTACTAATAACCAGATGAATATCCTGCCCGGAAATCCTGGACGATATCCCGACTTTACCTCCTCCTTTCCCCAACTCCCTCCTGAAAACAGGAGAGGGTTGGGGAAAGGAGATTGACAATCTGTTTTCAGGAATTAATTGTCAAAGGGATCCTCCTCATCATCGTCCTCCAATCCCGGATTTCCGAGATCAAACATGCTGCTGAAAAGGTCCTTGAATTGCATGCCGGTATCCAGTAGCTTTTTGCTTAGCTGGCTGTATTCTGCCAGCCCATGCAGGGCAAACTCCATGAAGAATTCTTTTTCCTTTTCAGGCAAGTCCTCTACAAATTCCGTAACAATCTTTTCCAATCCAGGTACCTGTTGTAAGTCGGATTTATAGGTTTTGTCTGTATGGGAAGCCAAAATATCCAATTCATTTCCTTCTCCAAACCAGGCCAGGGGTAATACATAGGGATTGCCTTCCTTCTCTTTCTTCTTTTGTTCGGGAGAAGGGAAGTACTGTACAAACAAACTTCGGATGGCTTTTCCGATCAGGTTGTGTGCCACCAGACCAGCTCCTTCCTGTTCCCCTTCATAGACAAGTTCTACCTTTCCTGTGATGGCGGGAATGACACCAATAAGGTCCACAATCCGTACCATGGTTTGGTTTTCATTATTCAGGTACAATCTCCTCTCGGCAGCAGAAATGAGGTTTTCGTAAGCAGAAATCGTAAGCCTTGCCGAAACGCCACTCTTCTCATCCACGTATTCGCTGTCACGGGCTTCTATGGCAATTTGCTCAATCAGGTCCTTCATAAGTTCCGGCACGTGGATCTTTTCGAGCGGCCGATTGGTCAACTTTGCTTCCTGCTTGGTTATTTTTCTGCCGATTTCAATGTTTTTGGGATAATGGGTGATAATCTGGCTTTCGATCCTATCTTTCAGAGGCGTCACAATACTTCCCCTGTTGGTATAATCTTCCGGGTTTGCGGTAAATACAAACTGTATATCCAGAGGAAGCCTCAGCTTAAATCCTCTGATCTGAATATCTCCCTCTTGGAGGATATTAAAAAGAGCCACCTGAATCCTTGCCTGTAAATCCGGCAATTCATTGATCACAAAAATGGATCGGTGAGATCGGGGTACTAATCCAAAGTGAATGACTCTTTCGTCATTGTAGGACAGCTTCATGGTGGCGGCCTTAATAGGGTCTACATCCCCAATCAAATCGGCAACTGACACATCCGGTGTCGCAAGTTTTTCCGTGTATCGGTCTTCTTTAGCCCACCAAACTACCGGGGTATCGTCTCCTTTTTCCCGAATCAATTCCCGGGCAAAAGTGGATATGGGCCGTAACGGGTCGTCATTGAGTTCAGCACCTTTAACTACCGGAACGTAATCGTCCAGTAAAAGGGTCATCATCCGTGCAATCCGGGTTTTAGCTTGCCCCCTTAATCCGAGCAGGTTGATATTGTGACCGGAAAGAATTGCGCGTTCAATATCCGGTATCACAGTGTCTTCGTAGCCCCAAATGCCTTCAAAAACATTCTCCTTGTTTTGTATTTTATGGATTAAGTTCTGCCTTAACTCTTCTTTTATGGTTTTCCCCGAGTAGCCTACGGCCTTTAATTGTCCCAGGGTTTGTATTTTCAATCGTTCTTTGTTGGTCATTTTTTGGTATTCCATGCTTTAAAAACGTTTCGTTCGGTTTCTTCTGTAATCTTCGAAAATCAAATGACCCAAGCCTTTGAGATTGCTGTAGTAGGCGTTACCGTTATTGACGGTGGTAAATTCTTTGACAAATTCTTTGAGATAGGGGTCGGAGGCGATCATAAAAGTGGTGACAGGAATTTTCA
>JAWLFL010000187.1:0-7572 GCA_041685605.1 Cyclobacterium sp.
CTTTACCCAAAATGGGGTCCATAAAAAAAGTTTCTCCCTACCAATGCATTCAAAGCAAAAAACTTTTTTTATTTCCGGTACTTAAAAAATATCCCACTTAATGAGGTCAACACGGTGATCAGAAAAAACAGCAGGCTAAAGGCAACTGCTACATTCCGATCGATACCCACCAGATCGTGGGCATACACGAATACCAGTTCTCTGGCCCCTACCCCACCGATGGTCAGGGGTAAAACCGATACCGTGCTGGATACCAGGAAGACAAACAGGTAGGTTACGAATTGTTGATCCGCCTCCAGGGCGGCCAGGATAAAGTAGGCACTGAAGAGCTGCAAGATCTGGTTTAAAAAGGAGTACCCTGTACTTGCCGGAATGGAGGACATAAAAGGTCTAAAAAAAAGATACATCACCAGGTAAAAACCAAAAGGAAGGGCTACCATGGCCAGCAAGCCCACCCAGAATAAGGAAATGGGGTATTCCCATGGCAGGTCCAGAAATAGCATCAACCCAAACATCAGCCACAGGAGTACAGCAAGCCCGTTCCCCCGGTCCAGCAACACGCAATGAATTAACTTTTTTACGGGTGCCTGATGGATTTTGTTCAACAGATAGACCTTATATCCGTCGCCCCCAATGCCTCCCGGCAGAAAAAGGTTGTAAAACATGCCGATGGCATATAATTTCAAGTTTTTGATTTGGGGTAAGTCCAGACCAATATCTGAAAAATACCGGTTTAACCGGAAGGCACTAAATACCTTGGAGACGACAAAAAATACCCAGGCCAGTGCCAACCAGCCAATATGTGCGGACTGGATGACCCGCCAGGTGGTCCTTGTATCGATTTTGTTAAAAACCAAATACAGCGCTGCTCCGGTTAGGAGTATTTTTAGTAAAAGTTTAACTCGCTTCCTGACCACCTTGATGGGTTGCTTTCACGGTGTACGTTTTCTTATCCTGTGACTCAAAATAGGTACGGACAATGATTTCGGCCACGATGCCGGTAGTGATCAACTGAATTCCTCCCAGCACCAGAATGGAGCCTACCAATAATATGGGTCTGCCCCAGATGTCTTCTCCCATTAATTTTACCACCAATAAGTAAAAGTTCACCAAAACACCCAAGGCCAGGGACAGTAATCCCAGGGTACCAAAAATATGGATGGGACGTTGAAAATACTTCTGAAAGAAGAGCATCAGAATGAGGTCAGCGATCACTTTAAAGGTGCGGCTTAGCCCATATTTGGAGGTTCCGTGAATGCGCGGATGGTGTTTGACATCCACTTCGGTCATTCGGGCTCCTTCCTGCCGGGCAAGGACGGGGATGAAGCGGTGCAGCTCTCCGTACAAGCCCATGTTTTGGGCAATTTGAGCTTTGTAGATCCGCAAACTGCAGCCATAATCGGAAAGGTACACTTTGGTAGTGGTACGGATGAGCCAGTTAGCCATTTTACTAGGAAGTTTTCGGAGCACAAAACCATCCTGCCGGTTAGCTCTTCTTCCGGCCACTACGTCCCAATCTTCCTTTTTAGCCATTTCCAACATCATCGGAATATCGCTGGGGTCGTTTTGCAGGTCACCATCCATGGTGACAATATACTGGCCGTTGGAGTGGTCTATCCCGGCTGCCAGAGCGGTGGTTTGGCCGTAATTTTTATTGAAAACCAAAATTTTCGTCCGGTCATTGACCAGGGCTTTCATCTTTTCCAGGGATCGATCAGTGGAGCCATCGTCCACCAAAATCAGTTCGTAGCTAAGGGAGGAGAGGGCCGCATAAATCGCCTCCAGTAAGGGAGGGATATTTCCTTCTTCGTTAAAAATGGTGACGACTACCGAAATCTCTGGATGGGCCATAGGACAAAATTTTACCAAAATTACGCTTTTTTGAAAACGGGGACAAACGGAGTCCTAAAAACATTCCCGACTATATCTCCATTTGAACCTATTCAATGCTATTGGCCCAGCGGTTAAAAATTCCTATATTGATGATGAAATGTCAGGAATTCCTGGAAAACTTTATTTATCAAACCAAACTTGTAAACCCAATGAACACGCATTCCAGAAGAAATGCCCTCAAAACCATGGCACTGGGCAGCAGCCTTGCCCTGGTCAACCCCCTACAACTTTTGGCCCGTTCCAAAAAAGAAAAAATCGGCGTGGCTTTGGTGGGGCTGGGCTATTACAGCACCGACCTGTTGGCTCCCGCCCTGCAACAAACCGAGCATTGCTACCTGGCAGGAATTGTAACCGGCACGCCGTCTAAGGCGGTAGCCTGGAAGGAAAAGTACCAGCTGCCGGAGAAGAATATTTATAACTACGAGAACTTTGACAGTATTGCGGACAACCCGGATATCGACGTGGTATACGTGGTGCTCCCTCCTTCCATGCATGCGGAGTACACCATACGGGCCGCAAATGCTGGAAAGCATGTCTGGTGTGAAAAACCCATGGCGGTGACCAGCAAAGAATGTCAGGATATGATCGATGCCTGTGAGAAAAACAAGGTACAACTAACCATTGGCTACCGGCTGCAACATGAGCCCAACACCCAGGAATACCGCTCCATCGTTCGGCAAAATAAACTCGGGAAGGTCAACTATGTGGAATGCGCTGCCGGTTACCGGGAAAACAGAACCGATCACTGGAAGCAAAAGAAAGAAATGGGCGGAGGGGTCATCTACGATATGGGTGTCTATTCCATACAAGGTGCCCGCATGGGTACCAATATGGAGCCCATAGCGGTCGTTTCAGCTAAGGCCATCTCCACGCGTCCGGAAATATACCAGGACGGACTGGCAGATGTGGTGGAAGCCAAATTGGAGTTCCCCGGAGGCGTGCACGCGGACATCAAGACCAGTTTTGCAGAAAACATCAACTTCCTAACCATTGACTGTGCAGAAGGAGACATCGAAATGCAACCCTATTCGGCTTATGCAGGTGTGAAGGGCAAAAGCCCACTTGGAGAAATCAACCATCCCTACGAGGTTCCCTGGCAACAGGCGAATCAGATGGATGACGATGCCCTGGCCATTTTGGAAGATAAAGCCCCCCTGGTTCCCGGAGAAGAAGGATTGAGGGATATTAAAATAGTGGAAGCTATTTTGAAATCCGCCAAAAGCGGAAGAAGGGTAACGGTTTAAATGAAAGCCTGCTTTTGGGAAGAAATGCCTTCCCAAAAGCAGTATTTTTTTCTACTTTCGTTCTTTCTTTTTGATCATATGGAACTACCCCGACAATGGTACGAAGGCTACCAGTTACCTTTGGTGGCATTTCTGCTTTTAATTGCTCCGTTTGCGCTGGATTTTCATTTGCATTATCCGGACGAAATGTACTATACGGATGCGGCCATCCAAATGATGCAAAACGGAGATTACCTGACTACCTATCTGGGAAATGGCGAGCTGCGCTTTAAAAAACCAATACTTACCTACTGGACGGTGTTAGTGGGATTCGAAACCCTGGGGGTTTCTGCCCTGTCTTCCAGACTGCTGTTTTTGATCGCCGGAGCGGCTTTGATTCCCCTTGTGTACCGGATTGCCAGCCTGATCAGCAACAACAGCCGCCTGCCAGAGTTTTCTGCCTGGATAGTGGCGACGCATCCTATTGTGATTTTTAGCAGTACCCGCTCCATTCCAGACATATTGTTGGTTCTTTTTATGACACTTGCCGCCCTTGGCGTGAGCGGATTGATCCGATACGGAAAACAAACACCGAAAAAATACCTATGGTTATTTTACCTAAGCCTGGGACTGGCGTTTGAAGTGAAAGGTGTTCCCGCTGCTGCACTGGGAGTGATCGCCATCGCCTACCTGCGATTTAATCCCTGGCAGCCGCTATCCTTGAAGCAACTGCTGTATCCTCCCGCTCTTCTAAGTGGTGTCGTCATTGGCTTGTTTTGGTTTGTGGCCATGTACTATAAATTCGGGCTGGTATACCTGGACTCCTTTTATGAAGACCAACTGGGCATGCGGGTGGGCAGCAGGGTCTGGCAAATTATCCGGCATTTTTCCCTGGCGCTACTTTTAATGTTGGTTTTGTTTGTTCCCTGGTTTATTCCGGCTCTTAAAAATGTGAAAAAAAATACCCTATCCGTTTTTCATGAAAACAAGGTATTTTTTGGGTTTGTAGCCGTTTGGGTTGCATCCATAATCGCCATGACCGGATTGGTATCCACTTTTTACGAAAGGTACCTGCTACCGGTCACCCCTGTAGCCGCCATTGGAATGGCAGCAATCCTCCTTAAAAGACAAGGAAATCGGCTACATGCCAGCCTGAAAGTAGCCGCATGGTTATTTCTGGTAATCAATTGGCTATTGCTGACGGTAGCCCTGTTGCCGGTAATAGGCTTTAAAAATCCATTGCCCATATATTTTCAATGGGTAGTCGGGCTTTCCTTGAGTATCTTCCTGGCATTAAAACTTGCCATTCCTGCTTACCGGCTACCGGTATTGGGTACCTCTATTTTGCTGGTATTTTTCAACCTTTCTTTGCTTTCGCATCCCTTTTCCATCCCTCATCAAGGCGTACAGCTTCGCGTACACCTGGAGCAACAATCCATTCCCGGCAACAGCCAAATCGCCTTTTTAGGTCATCCCCATTACGCCAGTAAAATCCGAATTGGATTGGGAACGGGATATAAGATGAGAACGTTTAAAAATCTGGCGGAAGTACCTGTACAATACCGGTACCTAATCTGTGATGAGCCCCAGCTAAAGGAACTGCCTAACGGCGCATTTTCCAGCGAGCTGGCCAGCCTGAATTGGGATCCAAAATACTGGCAGGAAATGATAACGGCCATTTTCAGTGGAGAAACAAAGGCCGCAAAGAAGGAATGGGGTAAAAAATATTATTGGGTTGAGCGAATAGCTCGCTAGAGAAGTGCTTCCGAACAGTTTAAACGAAAAAAAGCTGCCCGAGAGCAGCTTTTTTTTACTTGAACAACATTTCTTATTGCTTGGCGATTACCAGCTTTTCCTTGAATTTTTTAATCTGCCTTCTCAATGCCTCCACCGAATCGTCGGCAGCGGCTTCAAAGGAATCGTTTTGACTTTTAGCAAAAAGTTGTTTCCCGGGTACATTCAGCTTGATTTCTACGATTTTATTCTCACTCTTATCATTTTTATCCAGCCTCATAAAAACTTCTCCGTCAATGATCTGATCGTAATAGGTATCCAGCTTGTCAGCCTTTTTCTGGATAAAGTTGATCAACTTCTGATCGGCGTCGAAATGAATTGAATGCATTTGTAATTTCATAATAATCACTGTTTAAAAGTTTGACTTTTATTTACGCTTTAGGATGTGCCTGTTCGTACACAGCCTTCAGTTTCTCGATCGAATTATGGGTGTACACCTGGGTAGCGGCAAGGCTTGAATGGCCTAAAAGATCTTTGACCGCATTGAGGTCAGCTCCTTTATTCAGTAGATGGGTGGCAAAGGTATGTCGCATCAGGTGAGGACTTTTTTTGGTGGTCTGAATAAAAAGATCAAGGTACCTTTTGACAATTCGGTAAATCATCATCGGATAAGCTGCTTCCTTGTTGTTTCTAACGATAAAGTAGTCATTTCCGTCTGCAAATGAAAATGTTTCCTCGAATAGTTTTTTATAGGAAAGGATATTCTTTTGAAGCTGAGTAGATATAGGAATAATTCGGTATTTCTTCCCTTTACCCAGTACCTTTACCTGCCCACTTCCCAGGTCCACCGCATGCCATTGCAAACCAATTAGTTCGGAAAGCCGCATACCGGTCAGGTACAAAACCTGCAGCACCATCCGGTCACGCTGCCCTTCAAAATCCGCATCGAAATTTGCGGCCTCCAGTAGCAGTGCCATTTCATTTTCCGGAATAAATGTCGGGAGCTTTCTTCCTTTTTTGAGGGACTGTATTTTCACCGTGGGATCCCGGCTGATTACTTCAGATTTGAGCAAAAAAGTGAAAAACGTTCGGAGCGTAGCCATTTTACGGTTGACGGTAGCCTCCGAAAGCCCTTCCTCAATCAGGTCCACCATCCAGGCCCTTATTTCCGCATGGCTCGCTTCTTCCAGCCCATTCATCCCAAAAGCACTTTCCAAAAAATCAGAAAACTGCTCCAAGTCCTTCTTATAAGCCAGCACGGTATGCGCACTTGCTCTCTTTTCGTTTTCCAGGTAATTTATAAATGAAAAAAGCATATCGGTGATTTAATACACCAATATGCTTATAAATTTTATGAAAACGAAAGGTTTTCTTATTTCCCTTCCTGTTCCTGCATTCTTTGTTTGTAGGCGGCTTTAATTACCTCCGTCCTTCTGCTTACGGACGGCTTTTCGAAATGCTGCCTGCTTCTCAACTCACGGATGACTCCGGTTTTGTCAAATTTTTTCTTAAAACGCTTCAGCGCCTTTTCGATTGATTCGTTCTCTTTTACGTTTACTACGATCATATAATACACCTCCTTTCAGCCTGCAAAGTTAAATAAAGTAAATGGAAATACAAAGAAAACCAGCATCCCAAAGAGTAATGATTGGTACCATCGGTACATTTACCAGGCTTTTTCCCGGGGAATATTTCTCCCCGACGGGATTTAACTTTATATTTGATCATGGAAAAAATTTTGATTACCGGAGGAGCCGGATATATCGGGTCACATACCGCCGTCGCACTGGTGGATGCTGGCTACCAACCCATCATTGTTGATGACTTTTCAAATGCCGAAAAAAGCGTTTTGGATGGCTTGCAAAAAATTACCGGCCAGTCCATCCCTTGTTACGAGGGGGACTGCAACGATAAGCGGTTAATGGAAAGAATATTTTCGGAAAATGAACTGACCGGAGTGATTCATTTCGCTGCTTACAAGGCCGTGGGAGAAAGTACCGAGCATCCGCTTAACTATTACCGAAACAATATCTTTTCGCTCTTGGTCCTACTGGAAATCATGGAAATATACGGGGTGGAAAACCTGGTGTTTTCTTCTTCCTGTACCGTATACGGGCAACCGGACAGCCTACCGGTCAAAGAAAGTACTCCCAGAAAGGATGCGGAAAGCCCTTACGGGAATACCAAAAAAATCTGCGAGGATATCTTAACCGATCAGGTTAAAAGCAAGGCCAGGCTGGCCGCCATCGCCTTGCGGTATTTTAACCCCATTGGTGCCCATCCATCGGGGCTTATCGGGGAGTTGCCGACCGGAGTTCCATCCAATCTGGTCCCCTTTGTTACTCAAACGGGAGCAGGAATCCGGAAAGAATTAACCGTATTTGGGGATGATTACGACACTCCCGATGGCAGTTGTGTCCGCGATTACATCCATGTAATGGACCTGGCTGAAGCACATGTAAAATCCATCAGCTATCTCAAAACTAAAACCGCTCCCCTTTACGACCTTTTCAACGTAGGCACCGGGACGGGAAACACCGTACTGGAGGTAATTCGGGCTTTTGAAAAAGTCAGCGGCCAGGCTTTGAATTACAAAATTGGCCCCAGAAGACCAGGAGATGTGGAAAAAGTATGGGCGGACACCGAAAAAATAAATCGTGAACTTAACTGGCAGGCCAAATATTCCCTGGAAGATTCCCTTCGTGACAGCTGGAATTGGCAG
>JAWLFL010000188.1:0-1747 GCA_041685605.1 Cyclobacterium sp.
AAATACCGGATAAGAAACGGAAGAAAATTCCCGCTTATGGAAACGGCACCCCTGGTAAAATTTAACTATAACAAAAATTTTTCAGGAGCTGGCAAATTCAATCACCTGGAACTAGGACTGGAGCATGCGCTTAACTTCGGTGTAAGTGGTAAGTTGGATGTAAACGTGCAAACGGGCACTTTCCTGAATCATTCTCAGGTCCATTTTATGGACTTCAAACATTTTGGAGGTAACCGGACCATCTTTAGTAATATGGGAGCCGCCAGCAATTACCGGTTTTTGGATTACTACCAATACAGCACAGCAGGTCCCTATTTCAGTAGCATCATGCATTATCAATTCAGAAAATTTCTTTTTACCCAATTGCCAGTACTCCGGTTTTCAGGCATCAGGGAAAACCTTTTTTTCAATTATTTAAAAACCCAAAATGCGCCCCATTATTGGGAGTTGGGTTATTCTTTGGATAACCTGTATCGGATTTTCAGGGTAGAAATTGGCGCTGGTTTTGAAAACGGCAAGTACAAAAGAGGCGGGATTCGGTTTGGTATCGCTACCTTTATTCAGGTCAATGTAGGGGAATAAGGTTTGTTTGTGAGCGATTGTACACCTGGGAAAAATGTTCAAAATTAAACCGTCAGGTTAGCTGTTATTTAGCCCATAAAACTTCGCATTCTTTTTGTAAATGTTAATTTGGGAACTTGGTTTAAGCTGTTTTATGAAAAGTAGGTTTATGATCCCGATGATATTATTTTCAATAATCATTTTGATGGCTTTCGGGTTGGTATATGCTTTTCAGGAGAAGTTACTTTTCTTTCCTGAAAAACTGAAAAACAATTTCCTCTTTCAATTTGACCAGAAATTTGAAGAAATGAACATACGGATGAACGATGGCATTTCATTGAATGCATTGCTATTCAAAACCGATCATCCAAAAGGCCTTATTTTTTACCTGCATGGAAATGCCGGATCATTAAGAACCTGGGGTGGGGTAGCTGAGGTTTTTACCAATTTGGGCTATGACCTGTTTATACTGGATTACAGAGGTTATGGCAAAAGTGAAGGTACGATTCAGGGTCAGGAACAAATGTATCAGGATGTTCAAAGGGCTTACGACGCGCTCAAAAACAGGTATCCCGAGCAGGAGATCGTTGTTTTGGGGTATTCTATGGGCACTGGTCCGGCTTCAAAATTAGCTTCCGTCAATCAACCCAGGCTTTTGATTTTGCAGGCACCTTATTACAGCTTATCCGATCTGGTGAATCATTATTTCCCCATTTTTCCCTCATTTTTACACAAATATCCTTTTGAAAATTTCCGGCACATTCAAAAATGCAAGATGCCGGTGGTGATTTTTCATGGTGATCAGGACGAAGTCATTTATCCAGGGTCCTCTATTAAATTAAAAGAACATTTTAAAGAACAAGACACGCTGATCCTGCTTAGCGGTCAGCAGCACAATGGGATGACGTTTAACCCTGAATATCAGTTAAAAATAAAGGAAATATTGAATCAATGACTTGCAATTGTACACTTAACTCGTCTAAACAATTTTTAGCCATGCATACCTGTCATTTATTCAGCGGCTTATGACGGATTGTAAGCCGATCGAAAGCAAATCCCCCTTGACAAGGGGGCAAGGGGGATTTTTTTACGTAACTATCAATATTTCAGTATATTGAATAGTTGAAATCCTCGAAGGAATCCCCCAACCCCCTTTAGAAAGGGGGAATTGCTGAAAATGTGATTT
>JAWLFL010000188.1:1847-7561 GCA_041685605.1 Cyclobacterium sp.
AGCCCGAACGTGCACAAATCCCCCTTATCAAGGGGGCAAGGGGGATTTACTTACGTAACTATCAATATTTCAGTATATTGAATAGTTGAAATCCTCGAAGGAATCCCCCAACCCCCTTTAGAAAGGGGGAATTGCTGAAAATGTGATTTTTTGCTGAAATTGGGTAATGCAATCGGGCTAATAAACACCAAGGTTTTTAAATTCCGTAAGCCCGAACGTGCACAAATCCCCCTTATCAAGGGGGCAAGGGGGATTTACTTACGTAACTATCAATATTTCAGTATATTGAATAGTTGAAATCCTCGAAAAAATCCCCCAACCCCCTTTTAAAAAGGGGGAATTGTTTACGTTGGGATTTTTAGATTTTACCTTCCTGGTGAAGCGTTACTTCTTTCATACCCTGCCGGATACTTTCCAGAATTTCTTGCTTACTAGGTTCCTAAAAGTCCTTTGGATACGAATGAAATCCAGGCTTTTCACGAAATTGAGAAAAGCGGCGGCTTTGCTGTCTAAAGTTACTTTCATAGTTGATTATTATGATTAAATCAAATAGCTTTTTACCTTTTCTCTTTCAACCCTAAAACTGCGCCGCTACCCGCTTGAAATAATCCATGCTTTCTTTGACTTCTGGCAGGTTGTTTTCCCAGTTGTGTTCGTATTCGGCTGAAAAGACGCCCTCAAACCCTTGCCGATTTAATTCGTGCAGGACTCCGGCTACATTGCAGTTGCCCGTGCCCCAGGGGATATCGTGTGCATCCCGGACACCGGCTTTGTTCAGGTCTTTCATATGAAGGCTGATGATTCTTCCTTCCAGTTTGCGCAGGCTTGCTACCGGATCCAGGCCGGAGCGTACCCAGTGGCCAATATCCGCACAGACCCCCATCAGTTCGGACCGGCCTTCCAGAAAGCGCAAGGGCACTTTCGGATGCCAGTATAGGGAAGGCAGGGGGTGGTTGTGCAGCGCAATTTTTATCTGGTGTTCTATGGCCAACTTTTCGATCAGGTCGAATTGATTGGGCTTGGGTTCCGTGGTCAGGATGCCAATGCCCATTTCTTTGGCAAAAGCGAACAAGTCCGGCCATTCCTCATCACTGGGACTGGCTACCCCGTAGGCTACGGCTTCGATATCGTACTGTTGCAGTAAGGACTTGATTTTATCCTTATCTGCCTGGGAAGCGGAAAAATGCGTGGTGGCATCACCCGTTTTGGTGATTTTTTGCCCCGGGTACAGCTCCACATAGCGTACGCCGATACTGTTCAGCTTTTCAAGGGTTTCTTCCAGGGAAAACAGGCGAAAGGTATAGGCCTGACTGCCCAGTTTCCATCCGGAGGGTATTTCCTGTTGCGCCTGGGCAGCAAGGGTAAGGAAGGCGGTCAATGCAAGAATTAGGGAGCGAAAGAAAAAGGTTTTCATAGAGATCAGGTTTTTGGGAAATAACGTTTTGTTAAAACTACTTATTTTTATTGAATTCTAAAATTGGCTTACTTGCGTTAAACCGGAAGAAAATGGTTTTATACCCAATTTTCACGGAAAAACGACCATCCAATTGGGTTACTAGTTCCTGAAAAAATAAAAGACAAGCACTAAGGATCAATCTATTGACCAATGAAGGCTAATTTGAATTATTCTCTACCTATAAATAAACGCATGCAGCCAATTAAATGGCTACTGATACTATTTTTTTCGGGATGTTGCCATTCCACTCTTTTGGCTCAGGAATCAGGGTTTATTCCGTATCAACTTATTGCCCACCGGGGAGGGGTGGTCAACGATACCCTGCCTGAAAACAGCCTGGCCGCCCTGGAGGAAGCCATAAAGAGAGGCTACGATCGGGTGGAAGTGGATGTCAGGCTGACCAAAGACAGCGTGCTCATCAGCCATCACGACAGGGATTTTCAGCGGTATTATGGGGTGAATCGGGAGGTCTCCGACATGACTTGGGAGGAAATCCAATCCCTGACCGGAAAGCAGGGACAAAGGGTGCTCCGCTTGCCCACCCTGCTGGCGCATTGTCAGGGCCGCATTCAGGTAATGATTGATAACAAAATCTCCGGGTTTAATGAGGACCTTTTTGATTCCCTGATAGCCCTGTTGGATCGGTACGATCTTCGGTCGGAAGCCCTACTGATCGGAACCGAAGCATCCACGGAGTATTTCACCGGAAAAATCAAACTGAGTTGTAGCATGGACCAACTGAAGGAAAACCGGACCCGTGCCGATTTCAGCCCGGACCATTACTACCTGTTTTCCACGGCTATTTCCCCGCAGGAGTTCGAATGGGCCACCGAACAGGGATTTCTGGTGGTAGCCGCCGTGAATGCCTGGGTTTTTGAAAGCGGCCGGATTCGGGAGCCGGCAGAAACGGTGGTGGAAAACCTAAAGCGGGCCGGCGTTCGTACCTTTCAAATTGATTCCGTTTACGAGCCGTTTTTCAGGTAAGGTTGCCAATTTTGTTTTGCCCCGTTCATCCAGTTTCTGGTTACTAATTTCGCTTAATCCGCAATATCACGCTACTATATGTTATTGAGAAAGGGTAAAACCTGTCAGGTTTTATCTACGCAAAGATTGGTATTGGGTTGAAGGTCTACAAAAACCTGACAGGTTTGTGGATTTTCGGAATCATGCGAAACAAAATTTTTTCCCAAATAGGAAATTCGAATTGCATCGGGTTATGTACCTTGCAAAAAAGTCGTATCACCCATAAACCTTTTCGCCATGCTCGTAGAGGCACCCTTTTCCGGAAACCGTTCCCTGACTTCCCAAACCCTTTCTGCCGACCTGGTGGTCGTTGGTGGCGGGATGGCCGGTATTTGTGCCGCCATCACGGCTGCCCGGCAGGGTATGGAAGTGGTCCTGGTACAGGACCGCCCGGTGCTGGGGGGAAACGCCTCTTCCGAGATCCGGCTTTGGATTTTGGGTGCCACTTCCAGCATGGGCAATAACAACCGCTGGGCCAGGGAAGGGGGCATTATCGATGAAATCTTGTTGGAAAATCAATACCGGAACCCGGAAGGCAATGCCCTGATTCTGGATACGGTGCTGCTGGAAAAAGTAACCCAAGAGCCAAACATTACCCTATTGCTGAACACGGCCGTCCATGCCTGTGAAAAAGCAGGCAGCAGCCGAATCGCCAATGTGCTGGCTTTTTGCAGCCAAAACAGTACCCAGTACCGGCTGGAGGCCCCCTTTTTTGTGGACGCTTCGGGAGATGGCATCCTCGGATTTTTGTCCGGAGCTGCCTTTCGCATTGGAGCGGAATCCAGGGAGGAGTTTGACGAAGCCTTTGCGCCGGAAAAGGCCTATGGGGAGCTGCTGGGCCATTCCCTGTATTTCCACAGCAAGGACACGGGTAAGCCGGTGCAGTTCATTCCTCCGGCATTTGCCAACACCGACCTGTCCAGCCTGCCCCGTTTTCATACCTTTAACCTGTACGACAGGGGTTGCCGCTTGTGGTGGGTGGAATACGGGGGGCGATTGGATACCATACACGCCACCGAAACCATCAAATGGGAGCTTTGGCGCATCATCTATGGAATCTGGCACCATATCAAAAATTCCGGAGACTACCCCGAGATGGAAACGCATACCCTGGAATGGGTGGGCATGATCCCCGGCAAACGGGAAAGCCGGCGTTTTGAGGGGGATTACATGCTTTCCCAGCGGGATGTAGTGGAGCAGCGTAGGCATACAGATATGGTTTCCTACGGAGGCTGGGCCCTGGACCTGCATCCGGCAGATGGCATTTACGGGGAATTACCCGGCTGCACCCAATGGCATGCCAAAGGAGTATACGGCATTCCCTACCGTTGCCTGTACAGTAGAAATATCGACAACCTGTTTTTGGCCGGCAGGATCATCAGTGCCAGCCATGTAGCCTTTGGTTCCTCAAGGGTGATGGCTACCTGCGCTCACAATGCCCAGGCCGTGGGAATGGCTGCCGCGCTCTGTAAAGCGGAGGGTCTGTTGCCCCGGGATCTAATGGATGGAGGCCGGATGGATAAGCTGCAACAGCGTTTGATGGGGATGGGGCAGTACCTGCCTGGCAGGCATTTGCAGGATACCGATAATCGAGCCAAAACGGCTTCCTTATCTGTTTCTTCTACTTTTAGTTTGCAGCAGTTGCCAGCCGATGCCGGATGGAAAGCCCTGGACAGCAGCACGGCGCAAATGCTTCCATTGGAAGCAGGCCGGATTCCGGTTTTTACCGTTGAGGTGAAGGCAAAAAAAGCAACCCAACTGGTACTCCGCTTATTGGGCAGTAGTCTGCCGGGTAACTTTACACCGGACAGGCAATTGGCAGAAAAGGAATTTTCGGTTTCCAAAGGGGAACAGGAACTGGTAGTGGATTTTGGTTTGCTACTAAATGCATCAGCCTACTACTTTATAGCTTTTGAGGCAAATCCCTTGGTGCAGGTGGGCATCAGCCAGCTAAGGCTCACCGGCTTGCTGACGGTTTTTAATCGGGTCAATTTGGATGTTGCCAAAGGCAGCCGGCAGGAACCGCCGGAAGGCCTGGGTGTGGATGCCTTTGATTTTTGGTTGCCCGAAAGGCGGCCGGGAGGGTATAATCTGGCCATCGGCTGCGAACCAGCGGTAAATCTGTACAAAGCTGATAAACTGCTTAACGGCGTCTTCCGTCCCACTACTCAAACCAACGCCTGGGTGGCCTCACTAGCTGATCCCGAACCAACCATTAGCCTTTCCTGGTCGGAATACCAGCATATCCGTAGGCTCCGGCTTTGGTTCGATACCGATTTTGACCATCCTCTGGAATCTACCTTGCGAGGGCATGATGAACGGGTAATGCCCTTTTGTGTGCGGGAGTTTCGGCTCTTTGACGAAGTGGGTGCCCTGCTTTATCAGGAAGAAAACAATCGTCAGAGTAGGTATGAAATCGTGTTTGTTGCTCCTATAAGGGTGAAAAAGATTGTTCTTCAGGTCAAACACCCCGGAGAGAAGGTACCCGCCGGTTTGTTTGGCATTGGGGTTTATTCCTGAAGGAAGGATGAACTGAGTTCAATCATTAAATTGAATGGATTATTTAAAATAGTTAGGGCGTATGCGAATAAACAGGGAAATTTTTTTCATAAGTAGGTTATATTTGGAAAAAGGTAAATTAACAAATGATTAAAAAAAGTAATTTACAGCCAGAAGCAGTTTTGTTTAGTGAAATCAGTAACCTTATTGAGCAAGGGCATTCCAAGGCACTATCTCAAGTAAATAGTGTAATGACCCTACTTTTTTGGCAAATAGGAAAACGGATTAATGATTTCATTTTGGAGCATAAACGTGCCGAATACGGAAAACAAATTGTCGTTACACTGTCACGACAATTGGAAGAACGTTTCGGGCGGAATTTTGAAGAAAAGAATCTACGGAGAATGCTTCAATTTGCTGACGTTTTTCCAGACCCTGAAAAAGTCGCTACACTGTCCCGATATTTAAGCTGGTCGCACTTCTTAGTTCTAATACCATTAAAATCGGATGAAATAATAACCTTTTATTCACAACGGGCAATAGAAGAACAATTGGGAGTTAGAGGTCTTAGAAATCAAATTAAACAAAAAACATATGAACGAACAGAAATAGCAAATATTCAATTGCCAGATAAGGAACATCAACTTTCTGATAGATTTAAAGACCCCTATCTGTTTGACTTTTTAAATCTACCTTGTGGTTATCTGGAAAATGACCTAGAAACAGCCATATTGAG
>JAWLFL010000189.1:0-7509 GCA_041685605.1 Cyclobacterium sp.
TCAATTTACCCTGAAGTACCTTCTGGAAGCCTATCGTATAGCGGATAATGGGCCCGCTTTCTTCAATAATTTTTTTGATAAACTGGCCGGTACGGATGCCTTGAGAAAAGCCATTTTGAATGGGGATAATGAAGCCGAAATACGGGAGTCCTGGAAAGAAGACCTGGAGCAGTACCGTCGAATGAGAGCCAACTACCTGATTTACGAATAAGCCCGATATGAAAAAAGAACTTCGACTTATTTACATGGGCACACCTGATTTTGCGGTAGCTCCACTGGAACTACTGATCAAGGAAGGATGGAACATCGTGGCGGTCATCACCGCGCTAGACAAGCCCCAGGGAAGAGGAAGAAAACCTAAATCCTCCCCGGTCAAGCTCCTGGCAGAGAAGCACCACATACCCGTACTTCAGCCTCCCAATTTAAAGAATGAGCAATTTTTGGAAACCTTAAAAAGCTTCCGGGCCGACCTTCAGGTAGTAGTGGCATTCCGGATGCTGCCGGAGGTAGTTTGGTCCATGCCTCCTATGGGAACGTTTAACCTACATGCCTCCCTGCTACCGGATTACAGAGGAGCCGCACCGATCAATTGGGTCTTGATCAATGGGGAAAATAAAACGGGTGTCACCACGTTCTTTTTGCAACAAGAAATTGATACCGGAAAGGTACTTTTTCAGGAAGAAGAGCCCATCTTACCGGAAGACAATGCCGGTAGTCTGCACGATAAACTGATGCATAAGGGGGCCAAACTCGTCCTGAAAACGGTAGAAGCCATCGCTTTGGATGAGGTGAATCCTAAACGTCAAGATCCCTCTAAATCCCTGCATCATGCGCCAAAAATCTACCGTGAAACCTGTGAGATCAACTGGAACCAGACTGCAAGCGAAATACACAACCTGATCAGAGGCCTATCTCCCTATCCCGCTGCCTGGTGCAAAATCGGTTCCAAAACATGCAAGATTTTCGAAAGTGAAGTCCTGCAAAAAGAATCGGATCTGAACCCCGGGGAATACGCTACCGATAATCAATCCTACCTTCACTTTCAAACGGGAAATGGAATGGTAGCCGTTCGTGAACTGCAGTTGGAAGGAAAGAAACGAATGGGGATTGCGGATTTTTTGCGAGGGAATCCGCTGACAAATGGGGATGACAACTCAGGAGGAACTGCCTAATAGTTGGATCTAAGGACCCAAATAACCGTTATAGATGATGGCACTTCTATTACTAGCGTAAAAATCGATTGATTTTCCAATGGCCATTAAACTTACCTGTCGTTACGCGGTCTAACTTTCTGAATGGTACCCTTAATTGATGCTAAACTTTTAGAGATGATAAAAAACCCAGAAACCCGGGACAAGGGGTATCGGGTGCTTATCGAAACCTATCAGAAGCGAGTTTATGGCCTGGTTCGAAAAATGGTCATCATCCATGAAGATGCTGATGATGTGGTTCAGAATACCTTTATTAAAGCATTTAAAAACATCCATAAATTCAACCATAAATCCTCCTTGTTTACCTGGATTTACCGAATTGCCGTAAACGAGAGTCTGAATTTCCTGGAAAAGAAAAAAAGATGGACTTTCTTTTCAATGGAGGATCATCACGAAGTAATGGAAGGCTACCTGGACAAATCCCCTTTAGTTGATGGCGACGAAATCCAGCGTAAACTACAGAAAGCCATTATTCGCTTGCCGGAAAAACAACGATTGGTGTTTAATTTGAGGTACTTTGAGGAACTTCCTTATGAGGAAATCAGCAAGATGACACAAACCAGCGTAGGGGGCCTGAAAGCGGGTTATCATCACGCCGTAAAAAAACTTGAAGAAATTCTGAAGGAAGAGTAAACCTTTGGATAATCATTCTGTCTAAATTGTAGTATGAGCAAATTTCCAAAAGAAACAATACATAAAATTCCGGAAAACTACTTTGAAAGTCTTCCAAATAAAATCCTGTCAAAAAGGAAACAACGGATCAAACAATTCTACCTTAGTGGGATCGCCGCAGCGGCTGTTTGCGTCATTGGTTTTTTCTTTCTGATGGTTCGTTCCACTGAGATTGAATGGGTAAATTACCAAGCCGAGATCAACGAAGATGTGGAATATTACATCAGTACGGGAGTTTGGAACGAAGAAGATGTGCTGCTATTGGCAGAAAATCCGAATGATTTACTGGATGCAATTACAGAAGAAGAATGGAATTACCAACTGGGTGAAGAAGGGGAAGAATTGTTGTTGAATGAAATTTTGTATTGATATGAAAAAATGGATCATTATAGGCCTTCTAATTGGGATTAGTCTGAATGGCTACGGGCAACGCGAACGAAGTGTGGATAGGGAAAAGCTCGATGCCGCAAGGGTCGCCTTTATCACTAACCGACTTTCGTTAACACCGGATCAAGCGGAACGATTCTGGCCGCTATTTAATGAATACCAGGAGCGCCGCGAAAGCCTGATGCGGGATTTGCGCGGGATATCTAAAAAAGGGAAAGTTGAATCAATCAGCAATGTAGAGGCAAGTCAACTAATCGAACAGCGCTTTTCCCTGCAACAAAAATTACTGAATCAGGAAAAGGAATTTCTCAAAAAAATATCGGAAGCGCTAACGCCGGTACAAGCATTGCAGTTAAATGAAGCAAATCGAGATTTTACGCGCCATATATACCGGATGCAGCGAAGGAGCAGGGAGAAAAACCCACGGGAATAAACCAACTACAAGTAATAAACCAACGAAACCACCTTTTTACAAGGCATGGTGAACTACCTTAAGAACCGGCAATGAGCCGGTTTTTTTGGTTTATACCCGGTAATTTTTCGTTTATTTGTACCATGCAGCAGGCAATATCACTAATAGCATTAAATGAGCTGATAAAAAACACCCTGGACACGACACTTTCTCCAACTTATTGGGTGATTGCCGAGATTGGCGAATTGAGGGAGGCTGTGAGAGGACATGCCTACCTGGACCTTATTGAAAAATCCGAACTGGGAATTTTGGCAAAAATCCGGGGAAATATCTGGTCTTACACCTATCAGTCGATTAAAAGAAAATTTGAAGCCGCCACGAATACCCGTTTAAAAAGCGGCATGAAAATATTGGCACTGGTAACGGTCCAGTTTCATGAGCTCTACGGAATAAGCCTGGTGATAAAGGACATTGATCCAAATTTTTCTCTGGGAGAACGAGCACGGCGAAGGCAGGAAATACTGGATCAATTAAAGTCGGAAGGGCTTTTGAATTTAAATAAGCAATTCGTACTTCCAAAAGTAAGCCAGAAAATCGCTATCATCAGCTCCGTGACAGCGGCAGGTTACGGAGATTTTGTGAACCAGTTGGAACAAAATGCTAACGGATACCAGGTACACTATCGGTTTTTTCAGGCATCCATGCAAGGAAAGGAAGCCGCCAAAGAAATCATTCAGCGTATTCAGCAGGTAGAAGCGCAGCAAATGAAAGCCCCTTTTGACCTGCTCGTTCTTATCCGCGGTGGAGGCGCTCAAACCGATCTGGACTGTTTTGACGATTATGAACTGGCAAAAGCCATCGCCAACGCAGCCCTGCCCATTGTTACAGGAATTGGTCACGAAAGGGATGAATCCATAGCCGACATGGTAGCGCATACCCGATTGAAGACACCTACTGCTGTTGCCAGCTTTATATTGTCGGGTTTTCAGGAATACGAGGACATGCTTCGTCGCCAACTGCTTTTCGTCGAAAGATATGCCCAAAAGACCTTGAAGAAGAGCTCTGACGGCCTGTTGGGAAAAGTCCATTTACTAAAAAGCCTCTTTCAGGGAAAGATTTCCGAAAAGAAAAACCACCTGGATCAATTTTCCCGGCAAAGCCACCGGCTTTCGCTACATGCTTTGGAAAAAATGTTCTTAAAGGTGGATACCCGGCAGCAATCCTTAAAAAGAGCCAGCCATTTTGGTATTCAAAAAGCACAAAGCAAGTTGGATCAACATGAGAAAGCCATACAGCGTGCGAATCCGGAGTTCCTGCTGGCAAGAGGGTATACCCGGACGGAAAAAGACGGTGTGCCCATACATCGAACCGATCTAAAACCAGGAGATAAAATCGTTACCTTTAGTCAGCAAAACATTATTGCATCTGAAATCAAAAAAATAGAGAAAAATGAGTAAGACCACGGAAAACCTCTCCTACGACGAGGCACTTTCGAGACTGGAAACCATTGTAGCCCAATTGGAGGAACAGGATTTGGGCATGGACGAGCTTACCCGTTTGGTGCGGGAGGCCGGTTCCCTGGTCAAAACTTGCCGTAAAAAATTGAAAGCAACCGAGGAGGAGATAAGAAATTCATTTCTGGAGGAAGACCAACCAGAAGATTAATTCAGGAATTAAATCAGTTAAACTTTCCTGGAATTACGTTTGCGGTACATGGTATGTAATCCAAAAATAGTACATTTGCCGGAAGATAATCGGACCTTTTTTTCATGAACAAACCACCCAAAGAAGAGGCAGAAAAACAGATTGCCGCATTGGCGGAGACGATCAATCATCACAATCATTTGTATTATCAGGAAGACCGTTCCGAAATCAGTGATTTTGAGTTTGATCAGTTGTTGGAAAAACTTGTTTTTTTGGAGTCGCTTTATCCGGAGTTAAAACAACCGGATAGTCCTACGCAGCGCGTAGGAGGCACGATTACGAAAAACTTTGAAACTGCCACCCATGCAGTACGCATGCTGTCATTGGGAAACACGTATTCCAAGGAAGAGTTGGTTGCCTTCGATGAGCGGGTGGCGAAAGGGCTGGGACATCGGGATTTTGAGTACCTGTGTGAGTTGAAATTCGACGGAGTCGCGATAAGTCTGGTTTATGAAAATGGCCAATTGGTACGAGCCGTCACCCGGGGAGATGGATACAAAGGAGATGTGGTGACGGAAAACGTCAAAACCATTCGTACCGTCCCCTTGGTAATAAAAAAGGAAAAATCCCTCCCCCCCTACTTTGAAGTCCGGGGTGAAATATTTCTTTCCAGGAACGTTTTTGACAAGATCAATGAGGAGCGTATTAACCGGGGAGAAAACCCGCTGGCTAATCCCAGGAATGCTGCTTCCGGAACGCTCAAAATGCAGGATTCGTCTATTGTGGCAAAGAGGAGGCTGGACTGTTACCTTTATCAGTTGATAGCGGATGAACTCCCCATGAAGAAGCATGAAGAAGCCATTGATAACTTAGCCAGCTGGGGCTTTAATGTCTCCCCTACTTTCAGGAAATGCGCTGGCCTGGAGGAAGTAATGACCTACATTGAAGAGTGGCGAGACAAGCGACAGCATCTTCCGGTAGAAACCGATGGAGTGGTCATCAAGGTCAATGATTACCGGCAGCAGGAAGAGCTGGGTTTTACGGCTAAAATTCCCAGGTGGGCCATCGCATTCAAATACAAAGCCGAAAGTGCAGAAGCAAGGTTGCTTTCAGTCACCTATCAGGTTGGGAGAACAGGAGCCATTACCCCGGTGGCTAACCTCTCTCCGGTTTCGTTGGCAGGGACCATTGTCAAACGGGCTTCCTTGCACAATGCCAACGAAATTTTACGATTGGATTTGCATGAAAACGATGTGGTGTTGGTAGAAAAAGGAGGAGAAATAATACCTAAAATTACGGGCGTTGTACAGAAAAGAAGGCCTAAAGACAGTATTCCCATCAACTATATCGATACCTGCCCCGAATGTGGAACGTCATTGGAAAGAAAAGAAGGAGAAGCCAAACATTTTTGTCCCAATGAAGACGGTTGTCCTCCGCAGATTTTGGGTAGAATCGAACACTTTGTATCTAAAAGGGCCATGGACATTGATTCCTTAGGTACCGAGCGTCTACGCGCATTGATTCAGCAGGGCTACGTGTCCAATCCCGCCGATATTTATGACCTGCCCGATAAAAAACGGGAACTGCTTGGTCTCGAAATTTCGGAGGAACAGTATTCGAAAAGTAGCGACGGGTATTTGCTGGTCAGCATAAAAAAAGCCCTGTATGCCCTAGTCCAACAGGTTACCTTAAAAGATATTGAAGGCTTTCTCGATCAGAATACTTCCTTGAATCAGCTCGATAAGCTTTTGAATTTTGCCGAAAGGGAGAAAGTCAAACCTGGAAGAGGAAAAGAAAATGCCTTGAGGCTACAAAAACTGATTGATTTGGTAAGAAATCAGGATTTTGATTCTGTGCCGGATTTTGTGCCTGTTGCCTTTGTCCTGGCCAGCATCCTACCGGAAGGCACAGCTAACTTACCGAACCTCATCGCCCAATCTAAAAACAGGAGCAGTGTACATGATCTGGTAGTCCAGGGAAAACTGGAAATTCCGGAGGCAGCGGAGGAACAAGTCCATAAGCTCAAAGGAAGTACCTTTCAGGAAGGAGTGATAACTAACATGATGGAAGGCATCCGGGTATCTCTTAGCCAACCTTTTCCAAAAGTGTTGTTTGCACTGGGTATCCGGAATATCGGGGAAAATACAGCTACCTTATTGGCAAAGCACTTCAAAAGCATCACTCATCTAATGGATTCTTCAGATCAGGATCTTCTGGATATCAATGGCGTGGGAGAAACCCTGGTTCAAAGCCTCCGGGAGTTTTTCAATAATGAAAAAAATGCTGAGATTATTCGAAGATTGAAGGAGAAAGGACTTCAGTTCGAGATGGAAGAATCAGGGATACGTCTGGAAAGCAGGGCTTTAGAAGGGAAGAAAATCCTGGCCTCGGGACGATTAAATCATTTCAAAAGGGATGAAATCATCGATTTTATCGAGTCCCATGGAGGCAGTTACGTGAAATCGGTATCCAAAAATCTGGATTTTATCGTTGAGGGAGAAGAAATGGGTCCTAGTAAAAAAGAAAAAGCGCTGAAGCTGAGAATTCCGTTGATTACAGAAGAAGCATTTCTTGAAATTTGTAAAACATCATAAAAGTCTAAAAGAAAATAATGAAATGGATTAGGGAATATTTTGTGAAGAATGCTTTGGAAAAGCCAAAGAAAAAGAAGGCCCAAAAGTCCATCTTATTGCATATAGAAAATATTAAAACGATCGCGATATTAGGGAATAATAAAGATGAAATTGAGCAGATATCGGAAGTTATTCACCGGGACTTGAATAAGGATATTAAAATTCTGGGTAATTACTACGATGAAAAATCGGAGGATCAACAGGCATTTTCCTACAAAGATTTCACACTAATTGGAAAACCGGGAGAAAAACTAAACCAATTACTTTCCCTTCGACCAGATTTGATTATTTTTACCTCTGAAAAGCTGAATTACTTTACCCTCTATCTGCTTCAATTACAATCAGCATCTTACAGTATGGGTTTTTTTAGCGAGGAATTGAAACCTTATCTGGATCTGATGCTAAGTGAAGAAAAAAAAGATATACAATCGGGTACGGCATCATTGATTAAGTATTTAAAGCAGATCAACTAGCATAATGAAAAAGTTTAAAGGTACCGGCGTCGCGTTGGTAACTCCCTTTACGGAGGATGGTTCCATTGATTATCCTG
>JAWLFL010000190.1:0-7462 GCA_041685605.1 Cyclobacterium sp.
CAATCGTTTCAATCGCTCCGTCCCTATTTCAAAGCAAGCGTCTGGAATTTCATTTCCAACACTCCATAGAATGACCGACGGATGATTTCGGTCTCTACGGATCAGCTCGCTGAGGTCCTTTTCTGCCCACTCGTCAAAATGCAGGTGGTACCCGTATTTCGCTTTTCCTTCCGGCGGCTTTATTCCCCCAAAAGGCCAGGACTCCAGCCATTCATCAAAGGCTTCGTCCATCACCATAAAGCCCATCCTGTCACACATTTCCATCAATTCCTCGGAATGGGGATAATGTGCCGTCCGGATGGCATTGCAACCCATATCTTTTAATATTTCCAGCCGGCGTTCCAAAACCCGGTTGTTTAAAGCCGTACCGAGTGCCCCTAAATCCCCATGAATGTTAACGCCTTTCATTTTCATCCTTTCTCCATTTAAGGAGAATCCATTGTCCGGTGAAAACTCGAAATAGCGTATGCCTACGGATGTATGTAGCTCATCCATCGGGGAGTCTTTTTGACGCAAAAGGGTCCTAAGGGTATAGAGGGTAGGATCATCGGGAGACCATAGATCGGGTTCAAGGAGGTTTAATTTTTGGTCGAAGGTCTTTTCCTTCCCGGGGTCCACCTGAGCCGTTACTTCCGATTGACCAACCAGTTCATTGCTGGAAGTGTACAGTTCCTGAACCAGCTGAAATGGCTCGTTCTTCTCCCAATCATTCTTGATGGTGGTACGGATAGCTACCTGAGCGCTGTCCGAGCTGACATGGGGAGTGGTTACAAAAACGCCATGTCGGGCAACATGCAGTTTGTTGGTTTTAACCAACCAGACGTGCCTGTTGATACCGCAACCGGTATACCAGCGTGCGCTTGGCTGTTGGGAATTGTCTACCCGCACGGCTATCACATTGTCTTCGTTTGGATTTAAATAAGGGGTTAAATCGTAGTTAAAACTGATATAGCCATAGGGTCGAAGACCCAGGTAATGCCCGTTTATCCAGACTTCACTTTTCTCATATACCCCTCCAAATTCGATGGAAATTTTGGACCCGACAGCCTCTTCCTCTAAGAAAAAGGTTTTTCTATACCATCCCACCCCTCCAGATGAAAAGCCCCCGGGCCTGCCCGTAGGATTATCTGGTGAAAATTCATCCAGAATTGCCCAATCATGGGGAACATCGATTTCTTCCCACTCACTATCGTCAAAATTCGGCTGCGAAGCTTCCGGAAAGTCTCCCCTGGAAAACCGCCAATCAAAATCAAAGTTTTCCTTTTGCCTGCCGGAATTCTCCGATTTATTGCTATTCCCACAGCCAGAACAAAAAGCAATGAGTAGGACAAAAAATACGTTTGGAAAATAGTGTTTCATTGTGATTTAAATTGTTGCTTAACGATCATAATTTGTCCCGCACGAAGGGCCGTGATAACCTGGCTCGAACTTGATTCGGGAGAATCTCCTATGTTTAACAATCATCCTGGTGTGTGAGGATCTCGTCATGGTCGATTTCATAGAAATCAATGTTAGGAAAAATCTCTTTTGCCTAATTGGTTGAAAAGGATATTCAATTTTAGGGTTTTGCGCTTTAAAAGGTGTCCTTTATTTTGACAAAAATATACAGTATGTTGCCTGAAATACAACCTGTGTAACTACCTAAAATTCATCGAAGCAGTTTACGGTACAAAGTAAAAAGAGGGAAAATCCTTAATATAAGGGCGCAAATAGGGATATCTCGGTACAATTTGAACCTTATTTCTTTTGGCAAAAAATCCTGGGCAAGTTGGTCTGTATTCATTTTCAAATATTCCCTCTGAATTCTATGGAAACAATCTTTCCACTTTCCTAAAACCCAAATTGGACTATCCTATTCCGATCAAGTACCCGGACTTTAGACAAATCTTTTAAGAATTCTCTATTAATCCGGACAGTCACCCATTCAGGTTTTGTTTTATTGATCGTAATAGGCTTTTGCTTCTTTTAAATCTAGATTTTCAGCAGAATCATTTTCCTCCATCAATTTCCCCAGTGCATGATCTTCTAATAGCTGCTCTATTTTTTCGAAATCGGCGATATCAATTTGTACGTTGTGCGGCCACTTTTTTTTGGTCCTCGTCAACGATATATTTTTTATTTTTTTCATGACTCTTGCAAGTTGATATAAATTGGTCAATATTTAAAAATAAACCAAGTTTGCCCGATATTTTATTACCATGTCTGAAACGATCCGGTACGAATAATTGTATAGACTACATACTTGGCAGTCTTTTCTAAATTTAGACCGAATAGCTCGTGAAAGTAGAACATTCCCTTCCCACGCTACCTGCCGGAATACCATAAAACCGCACATAAGAAGCTCCATTGGGAAAAGAGGTGCCGCAATAAGATCAGCTACTTTTTAGACAGCCATTTCACCCACGATCCATCTAAATAAAATCAATTCGAACTTCACGGAATTTGATTTAACTTGCAGGATCATTTTCCTTATTTCTGTTAGCCTATGCCTTTTAGATTACTCCTCCTTAGCATTTTACTACTCTGCGAAAACCCTTCTTTTGCCTTTTCAACAGAAAATCCGCTTATTAAAGTCACTGGTACCGTCACCGCGAGTTCGTCGGTAGCCAATGGCCCTGCCCAAAATGCCATTGACGGCAATCTCAGTACCTCCTGGGTATCGGCCAATCCCTTTCCAAACGGGTATTTCAGCAATCCGGAACAAAATATTTTGTTGGGGCAAGGCCTGAACAGCCCCTCAGGCACCTTATTGGCCAATGCCACCGATGGGAAATTAGGCACCTATACCCCTCAAATCGGCCTTATCGATGGCAAGGCAACCGCAGCATTGGTTTTCTCCGATCCAAAAAAAATCCACCTGTTGGGCCTGCGTTTGGGTGGCCTTGAGGAAGATGTCGAAATCAACCTTTTTGATGCCTCCGGCAACGTTACCTCGCTGCTTTACACCAGCATCCAAAATAACGCTACGATCCGTTTTACCCCCGATGCCGAAAACATTGTACGAATCACCCTTTCCAGTAGCTCCCCCTTTTTCATTTATGACCTGGCAGCCCTGGACCGACCCGCATTGGAATACCTTACCATTGACCTGGGAGAAGACCGCTGGATTCGAGAAATTCACAGCAAGCACTGGGCCGGCTGGGGCAATGCCACGGCCACATCCCTGCTGATGGGTACCCACCTGGACAGCTTGGTACAGGTAAGCAACCTTAACCCAGCGGAACTTTCGCTTCTCATTACCGAATTTCCGCAGGCCATAAAGGCACGATACGTTAGAATTGCCCATACCCTGGTACCTGAAAATTACAAGAAGGTATCCGTATTTGAACTGGAAATTTTTGGGGAAAATGCCCCAAATCCCCCGCCCTCCGTTACATGGGATCCCCATGCCGGTCTCTATCCGGCCTTGTCCTCAGAGGCAACCGTAGTTGCCAGTTCCACCGCAGCCGGAGTGCAAAATCAGGCTTCCAGGGTCCTGGACAACGATTTTTCCACGGCCTGGGTGTCTGATAATCCCCTGCCGGACCGGTACGTTTCCAATCCCCTGCAAAATGTGCTCCTGCATCTGCACGGAGAAGCCTCCGGAGCGATCCCTGTCGAAAAAGCTACCGATGGTTTATTGGGAAACAGTACGCCCGCTATTCCAATCCCCGAGGGCGAAAACCTCGCCTGGTACCGCCTTTCGATTCCTTCCCTGCCCATTCACCGGCTGGGCTTGCGGATTTCAAACAATTTCAGCGAACCGGTTAGCATTCGCCTTACCACGGCCAACGGAGAAAGAAAAGATCTTTCCTATCCGATAGGTACCAGTGGGCACCAACGGTTTACCGTGGAAATGGACCAGGTTACCGAAGTTTATTTGAGTTCCCCTTCGGCCTTCAGCATTCAGGAAATGGCGGCCTACAGCCAACCCCTTACCGAGCACCTGACCATGGATCTGGGAGAGAAAAAGCAAGTTTCCTGGATCCGAACCCGGCAATGGAACGGTGCAGGCACCGCCATTTCGGCTACATTGCTCCTGGGAAACCATCCCGACAGCCTGGTATGGGTGAAAGACCTGGACCCAAGCATCTTAGATTTCCAAACGATCCAATTACCAGAACCCGTGCAAGCCCGCTACCTGAGGTTGGAAATACAGTTGACCGATGAAAACTACAAAAAGGCCGCCATTCAGGAGATTACCGTTTACGATGAATACGGCAACTACGGACCGCCTCCTGCCCCGAAACCACAGGACCGGAGTTTTGGGGAACTCTTTGGGCTGAATACCGTTTGGGCCTGGGGCACAAAAAAAGTACCCAACCTGCAGGGGCCAGATGAAGGTGCCCAAAAATTTATCCGGGCAGCTTCCCAGGCCAGAAATTACCACAACATCCACTGGGACACCCCCGATCCGGATCAGATCCCCAGCTATGATCCGGACAACCTGCAGGTGCACCTGAAATGGACCCAATGGGAACAGGAATATTCCGATTGGAAAAACAAAGGGTTTTCCGTGGATGCGACGTACACCTTCGACCGGTTTCGGGAGTCTGACTGGGATAGCCCCTACGAATCGGCGGAGGCCCTGGGACAGGCTTTTGCCGGCACCTTCGGACCGGGAAACCTGGACCTTATCCGTTCAGCCGAAATTGGCAACGAACCCTGGGATTACAGCAATGAGACGTACCGTCTTATCCTGGAGGGCATGGCAAAGGGCATGAAATCCGCCGACCCGGCCCTGACCGTGCTGCCCGCAGCACTTCAGGCCTCCAATCCCGAGGCCGGTAATTCCGGAATCAGCAAAAATTACATGGGCTACAAACTATCGGAAGCCGCTGCTCCGTACCTGGATGGCATCAACCTGCACTTGTACAGCTATATCCGAAACGAAGCGGGTATTCGCCTGGCCGTGCACCCGGAGCATCCGGCTTCGGAGATGCGGGCACTCTTTGCCGGGCTGCGCTTCCGGGATCATAACATGCCCGGTAAGGAAGTGCACGTCACCGAATGGGGCTGGGATGCTTCCAGTGAAAACGAAACCGCTTCCAATAGCGAAGCCGTATCAGCCATTTCTCAAGCCGTTTATGCCGTTAGAGGACTGCTTTGGCTGAGCCGCATGGGCGTAGACCGGGCCCATTGGTATTTCTATGCGAATGTGGATTTGGAAAGTACGGATTCCCAACGAAACTACGACCGCTCCGGCCTTACGGAATCCCTGAACTTCAACTTTAAAGAAAAAAGGTCCTTTATCGCTGCCGAAGCCCTTCAAAACCGAATGGCCAGTCTGCGTTTTCAGGAGGTATTGAAGGAAGACGAAAAGGCCTATATTTACCTGCTTCGCAATGAAGCCGGTGAAGACAGCCACTTGATCGCCTGGAGACCGGTCACCGGTGATGATTCTGTGGCCGTTAGCCTTCCATTTCCTTACGAATTAGCTGCCGAAGCGGCCTGGTACCTTTCCGGCCTGGACCCTCAGGGTGAAGTTGCTACCGTAAGGTATGAAAACGGCCATTTAATGCTGCCACTATCTTCCAAACCGGTACTTATAAAACTGAGCAAATCGTCTCAAAGCACTATGCGGATCCGGCAGGATGCCAGCTTACTCTCCGAGGAATCGGATGGGAACGTGAAATTGATCCTTAAAACCGGCAGCCCGTTGGAAGGAGCGGAAAGTATTGCCTTAACCCATGACCTGGGAAATGACGACCTTTCCTGGGAAAGAAGCGATGAACTCACCTGGTACAGCTTTCTGGAATACCTCCCTCCCGGCTCCTACCAAACTTCCGCCCTGCTGAAAGGAACCGATGGTCAGCTGCTGGCTACCAACACAGTTAATTTTGAAGTCAAAAGCCACTTTGCCCTGAACCCCAACCCCTCGACAGGTTTGGCCAGTTTGGAAGTAAAACGCTCCTTTCCTGAGTCCAGCCAATTGACCATTCTGTCTGTGGATGGGCAGGTAGTAGCAACCTATGTACTTCCTGCCAACGAAACGATGCTTCCCTTGGCAGTGGAAAACCTGAAAACCGGATTGTACATTATCAAGCTGGAAAACCGCGGGTTTACCGATCGGATTAGGTTCTTAAAAGAGTAGAAATACAGACCTGGCAGGTTTTTAAAACCTGCCAGGTCTGTATCGCCTACACTGCCGATTATAAATCGCTTTTTCAGCCCGCTTAAATGATACCTATTCAGCATCCGAACGATATCAAATCTAAGGTTGACAAAGGGCTGAGGGCCTGTCCCGAAAAGAGTCGGGAGGGATTTTATTACGTACCTATCAGTAAAACAAACTATTATATATTTAAAAAGCTCAAAAAATCCCCCTAAGCCCTCCGCCGCGGCGGAGGGAATTAGTTCAGTGACCCGTCCTGAAAAAAGTTTACAGATTTAAATTTTATTCATTCTTAGTCCTACGACAAACTTACAGTTGGGTCGGTGAAAATGAGATCTGGATTTTAACACTACAACCCTCCTTTCTATGAATTACCAGCTTTTGGGGTTTTATAATTTCAAATAACCTGGTAAAATTAATGCTTGTGGCATTAAACTTGCCCTAACGAAGTAAGTTATCCTTTTAAAGTGGATGGTAAACCGATTAAGAGGTTTAAACGCAAGTGACCCCAACCCCCAGGGTCATTTTAAATATCTCCTTCCTGATCCTATATTATTGCTTTTTCTGGCATTCAGTTTATCGTTAATCGCATTACCTAAACTTACTAATATGATAGGAGCTGTAAGCAAATTTAAAATTGAAAATGGCCTGGAGAAGGAAGTGAAGGAGGCGTTTAAAGGCCGACCAGGATTGGTGGAACATGCCAAAGGATTTATAAGGCTGGATGTTTTAAGTCCTTTAAATAATCCTGCTGAAATTCACCTCATTACCTATTGGGAAAGCGAAGCAGACTTTGAATACTGGCACCGCCACCATCTAAAGGAGTCTCATAAACGTATTCCCAAAGGATTGAAACTAGTCCCTAAAAGTTGGTAGTTAACAAAACACGAACATATCAGCAGTTAATTATGACCGCAGAAAATGTACAATTGATCGCCGAAAAGTCTCGTGAGCTGGCCAATTATATCACCCGCTTGCATTTTGAGCAGGATCCCGGTCTGGAAAAACGCTACGGAGTGGAAGGCAAGCGGCGTTGTTATGAAGACGCTATCAATCACCTCAATTTCCTCGTGGAAGCATTGACCCTGGATCTCCCGGATATGTATGCCAATTACGTGATTTGGGCCGCAGCCATGCTGAAATCCCGAAATATCCCGGAGACAGACCTTGACCATAATCTTGAATACGTACAACAAGCCATTCACGACATCCTGGGCCCTGAGTTTTCGGCTGCGACACAAGCATTTATGGACACCGCTAAAGAAAAACTAAGTGAAAGTACCGAGGACAGTATGTCCCATATCACCGACGACAATCCCCTGAAAAAGGAAGTAGCTACCTACCTGGAATATTTGTTGGAAGGAAAAA
>JAWLFL010000191.1:0-3048 GCA_041685605.1 Cyclobacterium sp.
GTAGTGCCATTGCCGTTCCGGGTTTGATGGGGATACCCTTGACCAAAAGAGGTGTCAATGAAAGTTTCTGGGTAGTGACCGGAACGCTGAGTGATCAGCGAACCGCAAGGGACCTGACACATGCCGCCCAATCTTCTGCCACAGTGGTCATCCTGATGGGGGTTAGCAAGTTGCCGGATATTGTGGAACTGTTTAAAAAATACCGGGAGGCCAGCGAGCCGGTTTGTATGATTCAAAATGGAAGTAAACCGGATGAGCGTTTTATATCCGGAGATTTGGACAGCATCGTTTCGGTAAAGAATGAAGCGGGCCTTGCTTCACCCGCCATCATTGTGATTGGTGAAGTGGTTCGGGAAAAAGCTCAGGCTGTTTGTGAAATGCTGGGGCAGGAAACGGTCCTGGTCAAATAGGATTGAAAGCATAAACGACCGTGGATTTCATTGTGATCCTTTTGCATAATCCTCCGGGGTTTTTGGATTTGGGAAATTATCACTTTCGTCTTCATGGGGTCGCTTGTGAAGACATTGAAAATCCTTCTCAATAAGGATCACCGTTTCTTGCATGCTGCCTTCTTCCTGCAATTGGTTTAGAGAGATTTCCTCCGTTGTTGCCCAGGTTGTCAATAAGGAGAGGGGTGCGCAGATTTCCAGTTTTTGATTGGCAAACCGGGCCTGTATTGTTTTTACCGCCTGGTCCGGGATTAAGGCATACTGTAATACCTGCTTCTCGCCCAGGTTTAGTTCCTGATGGATAGGTCGGCCCAGTGCAATTTGCGCTACCTCGGACTGGCTGAGCCGAAGGCGAATGGAATTATTATGGATTCTAAGTTTCATGTAAGATTATTAATTTAAAGGCCGACTTTGGACTCTCACAGACCGGACACTGATAACTGTCTGGTAATTTCATGAAGGAGGTCCCGGGAGGTACTTCGGAATCAGGATCACCGTATTTTTCATCATAAACGGTCTGGCAACTGGCACATTGGTACTTTCTGGGTGGTTTTCGGACCGTTTCCCCGCTTCCTTCTGCGGAGCCGGGTGGTTTTCGAACCTCAAGCTGGTCGTAATAGTTATAACTCAGCTCTATCAGCAATGGCGGAAGCGTCTCAATGGGCACATTTTTTACAAAGTAAAAGTACTCGGATAAATTGGGATTAAAATTTTTGGAGAAAAGTATGTTAAAGGTATCCGGGTCGTTTTCTTTGCTTTTCTTGGCCTTTTCTATGGCCACTGAAGTAAACAGGGCCATGTGTCTTGTTTTTACGGAAAAACTCAGCCCATAGGTACTGATGTCCTGCTTGTCAAGTGCCCGAACGAGGTAGTCCTTTATTTCAAGGGCTTCCTCATCCAGTACCGGCAGGTGCCAGTTCAGTTCAAGGGAACTGTGCCGGATATTGATACCAAATTTTCCAAGTAATTTTTCCCAGCTCAGCCGGTCCTTTTCCGCAATCCCTTTTACAATAATGGATTTCCAGGGACTGAGACATATTTTTCCGATGGAGGTGTCCAGGCATAGCTGACAAAGTGCTTTTAAAAAGCTGATGGTAAATTTATTGTTGCGCCAATAGAGACCCAGCCAATATTTTCCGCCGACAATGCGGTTCATGCCTTCATAATAGGGAGTGGTGGCTTCCGGGTAGTCCAGTTCCTGGATTACTTTCTGATGATTTGGTGAAAGCGCTTCCTTCACTTCCTGGTAGAGTTCTTCGTATTTCCGATTGTTTTTAACGGGATGGACGTCTTCTATGGCCTTGGCGATTTTGGCAAGGTCATAGCCATAAATAAGGTCAGGAGCACACCAGGGTTTGGGATCAATTTCTGAAAACCGTAAATACAGGTACCAGTAGTTGTCAGTAGATGAGGCTACAAAATTCATATTGCCTGTAAATAGCGGTACGAGGTTTTGAACCGGATCGGTGATGTTGATTTTAAGTTTTGGGCGGTAGTCAAAGGTATCCAGTATGTAATGATAGGTATGCGAGGCCAGCCAATGGGTGGTGGGCATGACATCCAAGGCAGGGTAGGAGGAAACTATGTTTTGAAACTCCTCCCCATCCGTATCGTATTCCGTGTCGATGGCCTGAAAGGTGTTGGTCAAGGTATCCAGGTTTTTGTCCTTTAGGGGAAATAATACATCCTGCCGGGAGCCCAGGTGAATGTAACTGGCACCCAATTCGTTGGCCGTTTGGATCATTTTCAGAAAATCACCGGGTGAAATGATTCCTCCTTTAACGAATACCCTGACTAAATCGGCTTTCTGCATGATCTTTTTGAGTTAGAGCGATATTTTTGATAAGATGGCCTTGGATAAATCACCCGTAGCGATATCGGCTCTGAATGTGTAAATGTATTTGGTTTTTTGGTGATATTAAAGTTTTCCGGGTTTTAGCAGCTGAAAGGGATGATAGGCTTCCGGATCCGGTAATCACACCCCAGCCGACACCTTGGACAAAAGTTCCTCCTCCAGTATCCCCTTCACTTCCGGTTTGCAGCTCCCACAGCCCAGGCCCGCACCGGTGTGCTGACAGAGTTGGCGGAATTCACTGCATCCTGATCGGATGGCTTTGGTAAGATTCCCTTTGCCGACGTTTCCGCAGGTACACACCAGTTCTCCGATCAATTCTTCCGCAGAAGCTTTGCCTCGAAGTAGTTCCTGTCGCTTGCTAGAGAGTTCGGTCCGTTCCTCAATAAGGGTTTTAAATTCGGCAAACTCTGACTTGTCTCCCATCAGAATGGCTCCCACCAATCGGTCCTGGTAAACGATGCATTTTTTATAGTAGGTCTGGGCGGTGTCGATCAGTAAAATCTCCTCGTATCCCTCTGCATTCGCAGGCACTTCCGGAAGGCCTATGGAGCAGAGGTCCAGGTCCGCAAATTTCAATATATTCATCGGGACATTTCCCTGGTAAATGCTGAGCAAATCGCCGGCAATAAAACGAGCGGCACAATCGGCCTGATTTTCGGCTGCAGCCGTGATGCCATTGAGTTTTCCCTGGAATTCGGCGATTTCACCCATCGCAAAAATGTCCGGGTCACTCGTCTGAAGGTA
>JAWLFL010000191.1:3148-7446 GCA_041685605.1 Cyclobacterium sp.
CAAGTCCTCCCAGGCCTTATGCCGGTTTACATAATCCGGAAGCAAGACCCGGTTATAAAAGGGGTGTTTTTCTTTGGAGAAGACATGTATTTCATCCTCTTGGTTACATTCCCGGTAAGAATTAATAAACCGGTAGGCAGCCGCACCCGCGCCTACAAGCACTATTTTTTGCTTCGGTTTATGATAGAGGCTTACCTGTACGACCGAATATTTGAAATCCGGTTGTTTTGAAACCGGGTCAAGGGCATTTCCCGTCAGGTTATTGGCACGGGCAAAGTCATTCTGTAGGATTTTGCCCCAATGCATGGGCAGGAAAACCACGCCCTTTTTAATGGTGTCAGTGATCCTGGCATGCACCCGGACTTCTCCCCTGACTCCCATAACCTGTACGGTGCTCCCCTCTGTTATTCCCCGTTCCATGGCATCTTCCGGATTAATTTCCAAAAAGGGGCTGGGAAGGTGTTTCTTGAGCTTGTTCACTTTTCCGGTGCGGGTCATGGTATGCCATTGATCCCGTATCCTTCCGGTAGTCAGAATAAGCGGAAATTCCGCGGAGGGTTTTTCATAATCATTTTTTGGGCCGGAAAGTTGAATTTGTGCGCGACCGTTTGGGGTAGGAAATTTCTTGTCCGTAAAAAGGCGTTTGGTTCCACCCTGAGTCTTGCTCCGAAACGGCCACTGTACCGAACCTTGATTTTTTAAATAATCATAATCCAAACCGGAAATATCGATGTTTGAGCCTTTGGTCATTCGGCAATATTCGGAATACACTTCTTCCATATGGGAGAATTCGAATCCCGGGAAACCCATTTTTCGGGCAAAGCGAATGAGTATTTCAGCATCCGGAAGGGCCTCTCCGGGTGCATCCGTGAATTTGCTAAGGTGACTGATGCGCCGTTCCGAATTGGTCATTGTCCCCTCTTTTTCCCCCCAGCCCGCTGCCGGCAAAACCAGATCGGCATACGGGATGGCTTCGGATTTATTGGAAATGTCCTGTACCACCACAAACCTGGCTTTTTTCAGTGCGGCCTCTATCTTGCGGGCATCGGGCATGCTCACCATGGGATTGGTACAGATGATCCATAGGGCTTTTATAGAGCCATCTTCAATCCCTTTAAATACCTGGGTGGCCGTCTTTCCCGGTTTGGCTGAAATCCCGTCCACTCCCCAAAAATTAGCCACCTCCTCCCGGTGTTCGGGTACGCTGAGATTGCGGTGGCAGGCAAGTAAGGTAGCCATGCCTCCGACTTCCCGACCTCCCATGGCATTGGGTTGTCCGGTCAGGCTAAATGGACCGGAACCAGGTTTGCCGATATGCCCGGTGATTAGGTTCAGGTCAATGAGGGCCAGGTTTTTATTCACCCCGTCGGCACTTTGATTGAGGCCCATGGTCCAGAGGGAAAGAAAGCCCCTGGCATTACCAATGTGGCAAGCAGTGGTTTTGATTTCCGCTTCAGTGATCCCGCAAATGCTGGCCGCTTCTCTAAGGGAGATTTTCATCACCATTGCTTTGTAGGCTTCAAACCCGTCCGTATGATTGGAAATGAATTCCAAATCCACGTCGCCCTGCTCAATCAGACACCTACCCAGGGCATGAAAAAGCACCTCATCCGTCCCGGGGTTTAGTTGTAGGTGCACGTCGGCAATGGCGCAACTTTGGGTGACCCGGGGATCGACTACAATAATCTTTACATGGGGATTTTCTTCCTTATGTTTTTCGATCCTTCTCCAAAGAATGGGATGGCACCAAGCCGGGTTGGCCCCTGCCACTAAAAAGCAGTCTGCGAGTTCGATGTCCTCGTAGGCTATGGGTACACTGTCTTCACCCAGTGTTTTGATGTAGCCCATCACGGCCGAACTCATACACAGTCGGGAGTTGGTATCTACATTGTTGGTCTTTAGGTAGCCCTTGGTCAGCTTATTGACCAGGTAATATTCTTCTGTCAGGCATTGGCCGGAAACATAGAAGGCTACCGAATCCGGTCCGTTTTTTTCAATAATGGAGGAAAATACCGCTGCAGCTCTTTCCAGGGCCGTATCCCAATCCACCTTTTCCAGGGGGTGGGATTTGCCCCAGCGCATTTGAGGGTGAAGTAGCCGGTCCGATTGGTCTTCCACCACGTAATGAAGGTTCATCCCTTTGGAGCACAGCATCCCCTTATTTACTGGATGATCAGGATCTCCTTGTAAGGTGATTTTTCCTTTCGTATCTTTTTCAGCAAGGATGCCACATCCTACCCCACAGTAAGAACAAGTGCTCTTGTAACGTTCTGCCTTTACCATATCCTTTTTGAATTCAAATGAGAAATTTAACTATTGACCATTTCAGGCTGAAGGATAGCCTCTTGGGTCAATGATTCTTCCAGCTCCTCTTGGGCCACTTTTTCATCATACCTGGAAAAGCGGATTAACAAGGAGGAAATACTGATTACAGAGACCGTAATTCCCAGAAAAAACAAGGCATCCCCATAGCTAAGGCCTTCAACCTTTAAAAGGAATCCAGCCAAAACGGCTCCCACATTTCCGCCGGCTCCCACGATACCTGAAATCATACCGATGGCTTTTTTATTTACAAAGGGAACCACAGAGAAAGTAGCTCCTTCAGCCATTTGCACAAAGAGACTAAAAAGAATCATGGTACCGATGGCTAATGGCAATTGGGTCATTTGAGAGAACAGCATCAGGGCAACCCCTTCGATGAGTACCACCGCTCCTAAAAAGCTCACTCTTCCTTTTAGCCCCCATTTGAGTCCTGCTTTGTCTCCGAAAAAGCCTCCAAGAGACCGGGCAAACAAGTTCATCAGTCCGAACAGACCTGCTATTAATCCGGCTGTCTTTAGGTCCAACTGGAAATTATCATGGTAGTAGATCGCAGCAATATTATTAATGGTAAGTTCTATACCGAAACAGGCAGCGTAAATCAGAAACAAGGCCCATACCCGACGGTCGGACAGGGCGGCTTTTAGTGCCCCTTTACCATCGGCTTTTTTCTTTCGTTTATACTCCAAATCTTTTTTGTTAAGGTCTTTGATATTTCCTTCCGGAAAATCCGTGGTCCATTTGTAGTAGGCAATGGCAGTGAGCAGCATGGCAAACCCAGGTACCATCATGGCGTATCGCCAGGCATCGGAATCTAGAAACCCAAGAGAAACAAACAGCGCAAAGACGGCCGGCATGACCATTTGCGTGACACCGCCACCCATATTGCCCCAACCGGCCGAAGTAGCATTGGCGGTGCCCACCACATTTGGAGCAAACATCACCGAGGTGTGATACTGGGTGATCACGAAGGATGCGCCGATCACTCCGATAGCCAGCCTGAATAAAAGAAAACTTTCGTAACTATTGCTAAGGCCTATGAGGATGACGGGCACAGCACCCAGGGCAAGCAGGTAGGTATAGGTAATTCGCGGACCAATACGATCTACCAACCAGCCTATAAATAACCTTGCCAGCACCGTTACCGATACCGAGGCAATAATAATATTGCCAATTTGTGACTTGGTTAAATCTAATTCCTCCCGTACGATGGCCATCAAGGGGGCTATTCCAAACCACCCGAAAAAACAAAGAAAGAAGGCAAACCAGGAAAGGTGAAATGCACGCATCTGCGGGGATTTGAAATCTAAAAGGTTAATGGCGGTGGCTTTTTTGGCTGAAAATTTCATTGATTATCTCGATTAATATGCGAAAATAGGTTCGGTATAGCTCAGGCTTTTTGAGGGTTATTATTACGTATATATACGGGTGGCTATCCAGCTCTTCTGATAAAGCGAATTCCTGAAGGTTTATTTCGGGTTCCTGTTTTTTTGCTCGTAAACTACTATAAAACCACGAATTGAATTCGTTATCCCCTATCAGTGAGCACTGTTTTTTCTGACTGCTAATATAAGAGATGTTTTATTAAATAAGTAAAAATACGTAAAAAAATTACGTAAAATTTGAAATTTACGTAGTGATTAAGGAAGAAGAGGCTTTTTGTTGGCTTCCCGGTTTTGAAAATAATCCAGTGTGCATAAAATCGCCTCCTATTTTGGATGGATTTTCTTATCTTTCCAAAAATGAGTGCTGTTGGCTTAAAACGGCAAGTATGGGATAGATTTGTTGTCTTCGTTGGGGAGGGAGGATTGGTTAGGGACAGTATGCCCTTGGTTTTTTAGAACGGACATGCCGGTTGAAAACAGAAGAGATACCCCATTAAACATGGATTCAAAATTTAAGTGTAGGTCTATATGAGAAAGTTTTCGGTAGTTTTATTAAAAAATGTAGGTTGCGCCTTAATTTTTCTGAGCGCGTAC
>JAWLFL010000192.1:0-7422 GCA_041685605.1 Cyclobacterium sp.
AAAGGCCGCTTGCGTGCTGAATCCCCGGTCCGCCAGTCCATAGCTTTCCGCCATTTCGGTAAAGGTCAGGTCTCCCTGATTGATGTACAATTCGTTGGCGCGTTGGGGGGAGCCATAGGGTCCCGAGAAACAAATGTAGATGTCCCGCAGGCCATCCTGGTTAATGTCAATAATGCTGACCCCTGTGGCCCATTTGCCCTGGGTCTCTATGCCGGACCTTGCCGTGATGTTTTCGAAGGTAAAATCCCCGGTATTGATATAGATCTCCGAGTTTCCCATATTGGAGGTAAAGAACAGATCGTCCAGCCCGTCTGAATTAAAATCCGCCACGGCCACTCCGGCACCGTTGTAGAAGTACTCGAAAGTAAGGATGTTCATAAACTCGTCTTCAAGCAGCGTATTTTGAAAGTCAATCCCGGAATGGGCAGAAGGAATTTCCGAAAGCAGGCTGGGTTCCTGGCAGGAAATCCCCAAAAGCAGGGCCAACATTGCCGGAACGATGGATTGTTTCATAGAGTGAAGGGTGATCTGGCTAAAATAACGGAATAAAGATACTGGATTTGGTAGGGGAATGGGAAGCGATGGGATTAAATTTTTGTGAAAACTACCTTGAACGGCAGGAAAGCAATAAGTGAAGGATGGGATTAGTCAACTCAATGGCCTCCGTTGGAGATGGCGGCATGGAAGTAGGAATCGGCGAAATAATCCATTCGTTCGGATCGGATAACCGAACTACACATGCCAGGCGGATTGAGGCCTGCTCCCTGAAAAACATCAAACCATTAGGCCCCGACCGCTGTCTGCCGTACCGGTTTTGCGGAAAACTGATACTAGCAACTGACCCAGGAAATCTTATATTTGTATTGTGAAAAAGATGTACATCATAGCTGGGCCGAACGGAGCAGGAAAAACAACCCTATCCTATACAATTCTTCTGAAAATTTTGAATTTATTGCCGAGGGATTTCACAATGAAGTAATCATAAGAAGTGAAGACAAATGGGATTACTTAAACGAAGAATATAATGGAAAATAGGAAACAATTACGTGAGCTGGAAGAAAAGGTAAGTATGGGATTAAAAGAAGCTTATAGAAAAATGGTGGAATTCAAAAGGAGAAATAATAGTCCATTGATTGTTTCAAGGGACGGAAAGGTAGTAGCTATCCCACCTGATGAAATACTCCCCACGACAAGCGCTAAAAATCCATAGGCTTATGAGCCGGTGGAACGGGCCATTTGAGACAGATACTTTTTTAGATAGCAACAAGGAACAAAAACGTATGGATTATAGCTTAGCGAGATAGCATATAGGTGTACGGTACTTCATTGGATTTTAGGTAGAAAACGAGGCCTCCTGCCCGTCCGATAATCGGCCATATAAATGACGTTGTAGAACTGCTCAATGTTCATAAACTCGTCTTCGAGCAGCGTATTTTGAAAGTCAATCCCGGATTGGGAGGAAGGAATTTCCGACAGCAGGTGGGGTTCCTGGCAGGAAAACCCCAAAAGCAGGGCTATCATTGCCGGAAACGAACGTACAGTAGGTAGCTTCATGGAGCGCAGGGTGATTGAGCCAATTTAAGGATTAAAGATACTGGATTTGGTAGGGGAATGGGAAGTGATGGGATTCATTTTTTGTGAAAATGGCAGTTTGGCGGTTGGCTTTTTGTGCTTGGCTTTTGGCTGGGTTTCGTATCCGGCAGCCTGTTTACGTTTTTACGAAGGGGTTTTGCCTGTTTTTTGGGCTTTTTAATGAAAATTTAGTATTATTAAACCCTGACAGCGCAAGGATTTTATCAGGTCAATCCAACTGTTGTGCCTCATGCTGAACAACTAACTAAATGACAAACCTCGGTAAACAGGCTGAATTAAAAACAGTACCGAGTTCTATTTCTTCAAAGAAGGCAAACTGTGGACTTATGTCAATATTGAAGACGAATTGGGCTTCGCCATATTCACTTTTAATTATTAATAATTTATGAAAAAACTACTTCTACTTTCATCTTTAGCCTTGCTTGCTTCCTGTAGTGCCAGAGAATCTGAAAAAGCAGAATCTGAAAATATTCTGGAAAATTTTTCCTTTTCCGTTGATACGCTTATAGTGGACGTGGGAGAGGAAATTTTCATGCCGGGAGCATATGACATGTTTGAATTAAGTGGGGATGGCGACCGTTTGTTTACCTTCTTTGAGCCTGAGCTAGAAGTCCACGAGATCGATCTCAATTCTATCAAACTATTGAAGCGCCACAAATTCGAAAAAGACGGGCCGAATATGATACCGATGTATTTGAACTACATGCAGAATCTAAGCAAGATGGAGTTGTTTTTTGCAAGCTCCGTACAGGCCGGAATATTCAAAAAGAGTGGGGAAAAAGTAAGGTCTATTTCCCTAAAACCTGAGGATTATGCTGGATTAGCTTCTGATTTTCCTTTCTCTTTGGGCAATTCCATTGTAGTCAGCCCAGATCAGAATAAAGTACTAACTCTACCTAATCAAAGTCTCGGAACGGCAGAAGGCCTCGCGATCCTGGACATAGAAGATATGAGTGGGAAATTCCTATCTCTTCCGGCACTGGAAATGACTAAAAATTTCCGAGTGCTATTCAGGCAAGGTAATGGAGCAACATCCTCTGGAGAAAGTCAGCGGCTCAAGTTGGTCAATGGACTATTGATTATCGACAGCGGAGCGACTTCCGACACCTATGTTTTAGACTTAAAGAGTGATTCATTACGGCTGTTGACCTTTCCACATCAGCTAGTTCCAAAAGCAAAAACAGGGGAATTTCCATCCGAGGTTGATTCGAATGAACGACGTAGAGAGGTGACAAATGAAATCTACAGTCAGATCAGTTTTTCGCAATTTTTCTGGGATGATGGCAATCAGATATATTTCAGGATGGGCCAAATGAATAGGAATTTAAATGAAGCATTGAAAAAGTACACAGCAGATATTTACCTGTTTGCTTACGACGAAGAATTTAACCTCATTGGAGAAACTGTGGTAGACGGACTGGATTTTATGCCTACCGGTGGATTTACGAAAGGAAACAAGTTATATATGGAATGGGTGGTAGATGAGAACCCCGCCTTTATAGAGTACACCTTAAACTTTTGAGGTTTTTATGAAAAAAAACACACTTTAATCTGTTGTTAGCCTTGGTTACTGCCTGTATTGAAAAAGGCATTTCTGAAGATGCTAGAACTGTGAATATTTTTGAAAAACTTAATTATTAAACCGACACGTCAATAATTGACTCGGGAGATGAGATATTCAATGTCACATATGGCTTTCGGAACTTCGGCGTAGTTTCTAAAAAAAAATATTTTCAAAGTCAATTTAAATGAATCGACGAAATTCTTAATTTGTTCACAGTAGAACCGAGGCACCCTGTTGACAATCGCGATATAGGCGCATTAGCGTAGTGGGAGTAGCGTAAATTCGGGTGTTGCGCTTCATGCAGAAAAAATGAAAAAACCGTACTTCGACATAGAATGGATAATTGACTTGATTCAGCAACAAGAACCTGACAGGACTGACTTAATCGAACAATTGAAAAGTAACACAGAAAGAAAAGGATTAGACAACCATACATTCATTTTGTATCAGGAGCCAGACCAAATCAACCAGGTTCAGAATGGCAATTTGAATAGAACATTGTTTTGGAACATGAAAGTGAAGGAACAATTGTCCTCGACATACTTAAAGACGGTAGAATCGGTGGAATTGAGTTTGTAAGTCAAATAGGGAAATAAGTATGGAAGAGTACCAAGGATATTTCGATGATTGTTATGTTTTAACTGATAGAAGGACGGAATCCTTTAGTCATGAATTCCTTGATCATTTTGTTCCTGAAGGGAGAGAGACGGCAGACGAATATGAAGTTCCTCAGTACGCAGACAACCCAGTAGAAAATTTCAAAACGGCTCGTGAAGCGGTCAAATTCTTAGTTGAGAATGGTTCGGTTAAACACAGTTTATATTGGGCAAATCCTGTGAAATTAGAACTAAGGGGTGCAGAAATTTTCTACACAGACGATGGACACGTAATTATGGGACTATACTGTGAAACAAAATTTCCCGACACTGACATTGAAGACAAATATTTCAAGGAAATCAAAGAATTCTGTGAAAGTGAAGAAGGTTATATAACCTATGAAGATACACCACCACATAACAGTGAAGAATTTAGAGAAAAAATGAAAAGCACGAAAGCACAATCGAGAAGCCCAACCTGAGCCAAATGGCTCAGGTTGAGGCTCTCACACCAGGCGTACTGGTCTTCCCGATGAATCGGGACAGGCTATAGCTCCCCTGCATCCCGGACCTTCGCTAAAAAGATTCGCCGCGGCGAATCTTTTTTCAACGCTCGGTCCCAGTTCACTGGATTGTAGGTTGCGCCCGTCTGAATGACAAAGTCGGGCAGGATTTGAGGTAATAGGAAAGCATGGATTCATACCCCTTTCTTCTAAGGCGTGACAAAGTGATAGTGGTTATCAAAATCGGACTCTGGGCTACTGCCCATCCACCTTTTCTGGCTGCCACCCGCTGCCTGGCCTCCCGATACGTTTTGCTATCGGGACAAGCTCTCGCTAAAAATGTCCAAAGGGACATTTTCTTAACGCTCGGTCCTAAGCATACGCATGGTCTTGGTCCACGCCCAGTCTGATCAGGTTCCTGTTCGCCGGCAGGCAAGCTTTACGTTTCCGCTCGGGCGCTCCCCGCTTACCTGGCCCGAAGCTCTCGCTTCGTCCTCAATCGTGCCAGATACAGTAACGAAGTCGGTTTATTCACCGCAGTTATTATTTTTAATGGAGTTCATGAATTCGTTCCTCATTTCTGAGCCACTCGTCGATCTGTTTGAGTTTGGCTGAATACTTGCCAGCCTGTCCTGACGCAGTCAGGGACGGTAGTTGTTCACCCATCCCATCCAGAACTCCCTGAGTTTGCCAAGCCGTTCCTCGATCCGCCGCGGCGGATGGTTTTCTTGGTAATCTGTTTGAGCTTTCGCTTGAGTGATTCCCAGCCGCTCTTCTTCACCACCAATGCACCCCGCAGCCTGGCCCTTCGCTAAACTCTTTTACAAAAAGATTTCTTAACGCTCAGTCCTCCTTTGGACCCCTTCTGGTATGTCGGGACAAATGCATGCCCAAGCAGTTCAAAGTTGGAGGGTCTTCGGATGCCAGCACTGCGTGCGCCCCCTTCACACTCCCGTGCTCGGGCGTCTCCCTGTTGATGGGCGGCTTGATAAAGAAGAAATAAAACACCCCAGCTCCGCATTTTTGAAAATTTCTACCAGTGCTCATTTGGCACATTTGCAGAGCCCCTCAAGCCAGCCCGCAACCCAAGCTTTGCAAAAGAGCCAAATCTTCCGCCACTCAAGAAATCCAATATTTACCAGTTTTTTAATTAACTGGCGTTTTTTTGATTTCCAATATTCGCCAGAAATTGAAGCCAAGGACAATAAGCACTCTGTAAAAGGTGGAATACAACAAGCTTTAGGTTATTCAAACACGCTTGATATTCCTTGTGTATTCAGCAGCAATGGTGATGGCTTCTACTTCCATGATAAGTAAAAGAAGGAGGTCATCATATACCGGAAGACGTGATAAGGAGGAGGTATAAAAGTGGTTTGAAGAATTTTTTCAACTTGTTTCGTGACAAGATGGACAATTGGCTATTTGAAAACAATTCGGGAGAAACTTATGAAATAATAGCCGAAGGAGCATTGAATGAAGAAACGGTCAATAATGTTAAACAATGGGAAGAATTAAAAAGGAACTTTTATGGAAACTAAAGAACAATTAAAAGAGGAAAGGGATAGAATAGTCAAAGGCCTTGAGGAAACCTACAGAAGGCTTGTCGAATACAAAAAGCAAAAGAAAAGTCCGATGATTGTGGTAAGGAACGGAAAAATTGTAGCAGTTGACCCAAATGACATGCTACCCACAACATTGTATAAGCGTAATGCGGGTTGACAACAATTATTGAGCATTTTTACTTCGCCCTTTCCGGTAGACAGAAAGTCAACGTCTCCGAAATCCCGCTACGCATAACCGAGACCGTTATGCTGCATTTTAACTTATTCAAACCCGAAACTTTTACTTATCTTTAGCGTTAGTAACGTGAAACAGAATATCTAGTGATAAATTCTTTTGGAGACAAGGAAACCGAAAAAATCTGGAATGGCATGCCATCCAGAAAGCTACCCGGAGAAATCCAAAATGTTGCAAGAAGGAAATTAAGGATGATTAACAACGCCCAAATCATCAATGATTTACGTATACCACCAGCAAATCACTTAGAAAAGTTAAGTGGAAAATTGGAAGGCTATTATAGCATTAGGATCAATAAACAATGGCGAATCATCTTCAAATGGGAAAATGACACCGCTTTTAAAGTACAAATTGTAGACTATCATTAATAACGTTTAAAAAATGGATAGATTAAAAAACATACATCCAGGGGAAATACTAAAGGAAGAGTTTTTAATCCCGCTTGAAATAACTGCTTACCGGCTTTCCAAAGAAACATTTATCCCCCAGACCAGAGTAAGCGAAATCCTTAAAGGAAAACGTCGGATAACGGCCGACACTGCTTTGAGGCTCTCAAAATTTTTCGGGACCTCAGCTAAGTTCTGGTTAGGGCTCCAGGATGATTTCGATCTGGAACAAGAGAATATTTCAAAACAAAGTGAACTCGATAAAATAAGACAGATTGAAGATCACGCAGCATAACCTTAGCTTGGCGGCAGCGGGCGGTTCCCGGGAAAATAAAAGTTCAGTCAGTGCTTGGATTTCGAATAATTTTACTTCTGCTATGTCCTCAGTGGAGTTTTTGGAATTAATTATTTTTTCTGCTAGCCCGAGCCACAGATTTGCCTTTTACCAAGCCGGTCAGACAAATAATGCCCTGGAAATGAATTCATCCCGTATCAACGAGAGTATCTGGCTTTGAGATTCAAAAGCCGACTTCCGAACCGCAACCTTGAATAAATTTTATTCAAGCCTGTCAGTTTTTGGTCAACGTGTGTCAGTTTTTAGTCCGCGCTTGCACGTATAACGTGCGTGCGAGCATCTCGGAAGTGCACCATAGGGGTTAGGAGGTCCCTTCCGGAACTCAGAAACTACCCTTTATGAGTTAAGCTGCTGTCTATAGGTTTATTTTCCACTGAATGTTAAAAAAGGAACGAACGGTGCTGTGTTCGCGGCGCTTTCACGGTGGTCTTGGCGTGAAAGACCTGGTTAGTATACTTTTCCCATAAAAAACCGAAACCTGGGAATCGATTGTCTCTACCGGGATAGCCAATAGGTATCGTTACCAAATAGCAATGCTTAAATGGGCTATAAATAGAGCAAAAGAACGGAATGCTCATTTACTACAATTAACGACTGACAAAAAACGACCGAAAGCGATTAAATTCTA
>JAWLFL010000034.1:0-29276 GCA_041685605.1 Cyclobacterium sp.
AGTAATATCCAGGAAAATAGCGTTTTTCCACGCTATCTGTGCGAATGAGTACAAGGAATTCACATCTTTTGGCGACCCTACCCCATGGTTAGAAACCACTTGCTGTGTGTTCGATAAGGCAAAAAAGTTCGGAACAACCATGTTCTGACCAGTATTGGAATTCAAAGCCGAATTTCGGTTGATTCGGCTATTTCCTCCGGCATTGATATTAAAATACCAATCGTCACTTAAGCTTTTCTCATAGGTAATCAGGAAATCCGTATTGATTTCCATGTTCTCAGACTGGCCTACCGAAAACCTTCCGTCTTGAGCGATGATGTAACTGTCATTGTATAGTTTCTCCTCGCTGTTACCAAACGATCGATCCAGGGCAGCTCGACCCAAAATGGTCAGTCCTTCGGCTATTTCATAGCTCAATGAAGAAAAGGCTACCAGTCTGTCTGAAGTATTTTTTCTCAGGTTTCGATTGATGGTCCAATAGGGGTTGGCACCCCCGTTAGAGCCCGGATTAAAGTAATTCTGCCGTAACAAACCGGCATCATTCACATATTCGAACCTGGAAAAATCCTCCGTGGTGATGTTTCGAGGCATGCGCATAATATGCCGGTTGGGATTGGAGAAACTCTCTCCCTGCGACAATTGGTTATCAATGTCCTGACGTATGTAGTTGACTTTTGAGTCCAATGTTAATTTCTCTGATAATTTATTGGTCAAACGCAGGTTGATACTGTGTCTGCCCAACTCGTTTCCAGGAACCACGCCTGCAGCGTCGGTGTAGGTATAGGAGAAATAGGTTTGATTTCGCTCATTTCCCCCAGTAATGGCAAGCGTCGTAGCTAAATTATGGCCTGTCTGATAAAAATCATTGATATTATCCGGCTGTGGAGAGAATGAATAGGTGTCCTGAGGCCTGTTTGGATCCGGAGACCAGTGGGCTACAGAGGATCCATCCATTCTGGGTCCCCAGGAAAACTCAGATCCAGGTGCGTAGTTACCATTACTACCCTGACCGTAGACATTTTGAAAATTAGCCAGAATCAACGGTTGGTCAAACATGTAGGAAGTGTTTACGCTTACCTGAAAGCCGCCTTCGCGACCTCTCTTGGTATTGACCACGATCGCACCGTTGTTTGCCCGGCTACCATAAAGAGCGGCAGCGTTAGGTCCTTTCAGAACGTTTATGCTCTCAATATCATCCGGGTTGAGGTTCTCAATCCCATTGGCAGGCACGCCATCCACAATATACAAGGGCTGGCTGTCTCCACTAATGGATCGGTTTCCTCTCAATACTACCCGGGTGCCTCCACCCACACCGCTACCGGAGCGGTTGATGGACAAGCCGGCTACTTTACCGGAAAGTGAATTCATCACATTCAATTCCCTCGCTTCCGAGAGTTCCTGCGTACTTACATCCTGTACGGTATACGTAAGCGCTTTCTTTTCCCTTTCCAGACCGAAAGCAGTTACCACCACTTCCGATAGTGCCTCCAACTCGGAGGACAAGGTTACGTTAATCTCGGTGTTATTACCAACAACTCTTTCCTGTTGCGTATATCCCAGGTAAGAAAATACCAGTACCGATTGCGCGTCGGGTACGCTAATGCTGTACTGACCATCTATATCTGTAATGGTACCTGTGTTGGTTCCTTTAATCAAAATACTGACACCCGGTAAGGGGGCATCGGCTTCTGCATCGCTCACGGTTCCCGTGACCGTTCGTTCCTGAGCCATGCCTTGAAAGGCAAAAAGAGCCAGAAATAAAACTAGTAAACTTTTTTTCATAAGTAAATGAACAATTGAATGAATTGGATTTTGGAAGTTTTTCCAATGTTTAATTTTAACCATCACTGTTGGATATCAACAATACCTTTCGGAAACCATCCGAAGCAAGCTATATCAGTGCATCGACATTATTTTTCAGAATTCATTTTGGCAATTCTCAAATAAATACGTTCTGTCAGATTGGCTAGATTGGGTAATTTTTTATTAATGTAGGCTTAATATTAGGAAGAATTTAATTCACAAGCAACCGAAATACCGCTGAAATAATTTTTAGGTTGATGACAATCTAAATATCAAAAAATAGCAAAACTTTCAAACAGTAGAACAAATAAAATGTTTCACTGTTTTTGCTAAAAAATTCGAATATTATTTAATTTTTTTTAAATTAATAACATATTTATTTCGGAGTCAATCCATTCCTTTTCATTTGTCAAATACATAAAATCTGCTTTTTAATTTCTTATTACTAGCTTTTACACAACCTTCTATTGCATTTTCGAAGTTATTTTACAAATTACCATTGAAAATTTGCTTTATGCCGATGAATCGTACCTTTTTACCGCCCGTCAATTTTATTTTCCTTTCTACATGGATAATTTTTGTTGCTTATTCCTGTCAAAATCCGGTCCCTTTACCTGATCCCGACCCGGATAATGGCGGGCTTTCGCTTCCCGCCGGATTTGGAGCTTTGGTTGTAGTCGATAGTATTGGCAAAGGAAGGCATCTCGCCATCAATGAAAACGGGGATATCTATGTCAAATTAAGATATGCAAAAGAAGTAGGCAGCAACGTAGCCTTAAGAGATACCACTGGAGATGGCAAGGCAGATATTATCTCCTATTTCGGCGAATATGAAGACGAAGGCAGTCTGGCAAACGGCATGCGTATTCACAATGGATACCTATATTATAGTGCGGCCAGAGTAGTGTACCGGAATCGCCTCGTACCGGGGCAGCTAATCCCGGACAGCCCGATGGAAATTGTACTTACAGATGACCACGAACACGGCATCCACTGGCATATCACCAAACCAGTTTCCTTTGATAAGGAAGGGAACCTATACGTGCCCTTTGGCAGCCCCTCCAATGCTTGCCAGGACCTGGTAAATAAACCGGGCGGCATTCCTGGATCCGAAGGACTGGATCCCTGTCCCGAGCTGATCGAACATGGTGGGGTCTGGAAGTTCCCTAAGGACCAATTGGGAATGACTCAGAAAGACGGGGAATTATATGCCACAGGTATACGCAGTGTGGTAGCGATGGATTTTAACCAGCAGGACAATCACCTGTACCTGGTCATGCACGGAAGGGATAACCTCCACCTGCTCTATCCGGAAACCTTTACACCCTGGGAAAGTGCTGTATTACCTTCAGAAGAGTTTATTAAAGTGACCCAAGGGACCGATTACGGTTGGCCGTATTGCTATTACGATCAGATTCAGGGCAAGAAGGTGCTGGCACCCGAATACGGAGGCGATGGAAAAATAATTGGAAGGTGTGGGGATATGGATGACCCAGTCATGGGCTTTCCGGGACACTGGGCTCCCAACGATTTGCTATTTTATAAAGGCGACCAATTTCCGGAGAGGTATAAAGGAGGTGCATTTGTGGCCTTTCATGGCTCTACCAACAGGGCACCCTATCCTCAGTCCGGTTATTTTGTCGCCTTCGTACCCTTTGAGAACGGCCAACCTACAGGTGATTGGGAGGTTTTTGCTAACGGCTTTGCCGGAACCAATCCGATAGTGAATGTAAGCGATGCAAAATTCAGGCCTATGGGGCTGGCCGAAGGCCCGGATGGCTCTCTGTACGTTTCGGATTCAAATAAAGGCCGGATTTGGCGAGTCATCTTTACCGGAGATAAAAACTCCTTTGACAAAGAATCGCTTACAGCCATGGAAGCGCAAAAAAAGTTGGCGAATATTCGCAGCCCCCACCCGGAGCAAGACAACCTGTATCGAGGGAAACAGCCTCAAGGAAATCAGATATACACCACTTATTGCGCCCCTTGCCATCAGCGGGATGGAAAAGGAGCAGCGGGGAGAATCCCCGGCCTGCACCAAACCGAATGGGTGTCCGGGAATAAAGATCGTCTAATCCGGATCGTACTTAAGGGGCTGGACGGGGAAATAGAAGTTAACGGAGAACGATACGATAACGTGATGCCAGCACATGGATTTCTTGATGACGAGCAGATTGCAAGTGTGCTTACGTACCTTCGCCAGAATTTTGAAAACCAGGCCAGCGCTGTTTTGCCCGAAGAAGTAGCCTCCTTACGCACCCATTCTCAAGAAAAATAGGCGGATTAGAATTACCCCAACTGTGATCGCTATCTAGAACCACACCAAGTCCGAATGGGTACAAATCCCTGGCCTTCATATTGCCTGTAAAAAGGGCCGGTAACCCATATCAAATAATATCACCAACAGCCAAGCCATCGTATTGATAAAAGTAACCGTAGGTCAACACTTGGAAGGCAGCGAATTCGCAAACGAGGTTTTTGAATTTAATGCTGGTTTTTCCTGACCTTGACTTGGTAAAAACGACATTGGGATCTTCATACGTACACGTAATTGCCGCAAAAAAACAAGCCACCCCAATGAAAGGCTGCGAAGACGTGCCATAACGGATGATTTGAATATAAATTAAAACGAAACAGAGGTTTCGAAACGAATCGAAACCTCTGTCTAAAGATAAATTTAAAGAGAAATTAATTTCCTCCGTCCCACCAGGTCCGTGTGATCCAGTCATCGCCGCCCATTCGAGAGACAGCGCTTGTAAGTGATTCACCATTCACCCCACTTTCTCCAGCTGGGTATGGCTGCCTGCGAGGAATCTGGCCCGAGGAAAAATTTCCAGGGAAATCTACAGGTGTCAACTCAGGATAACCTGTTCGCTTCCAGTTATTCCAAGCCTCCACGAAATTCGCAAAAAGACTGGTCGTTGCCCAAATTTGTTCATTGATCATTTCCAATGACGCTTCTGTTGTACTTTGGTCCAGCGGATTTTCATTCAAGTAACTGCTTGCTGCATCAGAAGATACCGTTCCTCCACCAAATTTCCCCAGGGATGTAAAAGAAGCCTCGACTCCATTTGCGTAGTAATCAGCAGCCGACCCGGAGGCAAGACCCCGCACAGCGGCATCAGCTAACAATAATTGTACTTCTGCATAGGTTAAGGCAAATACAGGAGCATCTCGATCCCGATAAATACCGGTTGGCCTGGAATAAGCACCGATAACAGCAACATTACCTCCGGACCCAGTTGCTCCCGGATAATCAGGGTGACTGGTAATATCAAACTCTCCCCCTGTAAGGTCAAAACCATTGGGCAAACCGATTTGACTAGCCGGATCATTGTCACCTACTACCACACCATCTCTATTGGCCGATAAACCAGGAGGAGGGACTTCTGCTACAATAGGTAATCTGGGATCGTTCGTAGCCTGTAAAAAGTCAATCATATTCTTAGACCACCTGACTTCATATACATCATCCACCACATTCAGCGCATTGGCATTTTGGTTGGCATACCCATTGGCCTGATCAGAAGGGATCAATGCATCATCATCCGGAGAATCAAAAACACCACCCGCAACTGCTTTTTCTACCCAGGTCTGGGCTGCAGCAGGATCAACTTTAACCAATCGCAAAGCCATTTTTAGCATAACTGAATATCCAAATTTCCTCCATTTGGATAAGTCACCGTCATATATCACATCATTCCTAATCGGATCCGCGGCAGGGTTGATGGCATTGATAGAAGCCTCCAGATCATTTAACATGGTCAGGTACGCTTCGGACTGGCTATCATATTTTGGTTGGGTAACTCCTTCTTCTGCCTGAAGTCCTTCTGAATAAGGAACATCACCATAAACGTCCGAAACGAATGACAGGGTACTTACCCTGAAAATTCCACCAACAGCCACTAAATTGCTGAGCCCCTTCGTTTCTGCCAGACTTTGCATTTGGTTAAGCCTGGAAGCCACCGTATAACCATTGTTCCAAACACCTTGAATATAGGAATTGGTACTTCCGGAAATCACATATTTGTCCGCATTGGAATAATAATTCGCTCCTCCCGTGGAGGTCGAGGCCAGGGCCTTGATCCACATACTCTGAAATAAAATCGGTCCAGAATAACCAGTAAGCATATTACCATATCCATAAGAGGCAATAGGTAAGATCAAATTGGGATCAAAAACTTCTGCACCAGGCCTGTTTGGATCTGTGTTTAGCTCCTCAAATCTTTCATCACACGAGGAAATCAATAAAAAGCTACTTAAAAGAAATAAATTTATATACTTTTTCATACTTAGTGCAATTTGAAATTTAAGTTAAATCCAATAGACCGTGTGGGGGGCAAGCTCGTACCTTCAATACCCAAATAATTAATGTTAGCACCAAACGTTGCTTCTGGATCAATATTTTCCGCTTTTCTCATTAAGATGGCCAGGTTTCTACCGACAATTGATGCTGTTAACCCTTTAAACACGGGAACTGAATTGAACCAATTATCTGGGAAGGTGTAGCCTAAGGTCATTTGTCTTAGTTTAATAAAATCTCCATCTACTACACTCGTTCTGGTCACATTCTGCGCTAATGCTTGATAGTAACTTTCCGCCGGTGCCGTCACTTCATTTGTGGTCACACCGGTCTCTCTTCCCACCAGTGTCGTTTGATGCAACCCTCTAAATCGTGAGTAAAACTCCGTTGCGGATAATACCTTGTTTCCAAAACTATAGTCAACCAGAAACGAAAAGCCAATTCCTTTATAGTTGAATTCGTTATTCCATCCCCCATAGTGGGTTGGGAGAACAGAACCCCAGTTTTTGAGTTCACCCCTTACTGGTAGGCCAGCATCATCTACGACTATATTTCCATTGCCGTCATATTCATAGTCATATGCCCTGATTTGCGGACCGGGGAGTCCTGGCACATAGGCCGTGACTGCATTTCCTAGCGTTGCCCGGTTTTGACCGAGGTTGATCGGATTGTTGTCAAGATTAGTATTCAGAACTTCATTCCTCACATTGGTGAAATTCAAGGAACTTCTCCAGGTAAAGTCATTGGTCTGAATGGGTATACCCGTAATCATTACTTCCAATCCTTCATTGTTCGTAGATCCTGTAGCCACTACAGCACTATTGAATCCAGATGCGATACTATAACTCGCATTCATGATCTCATTATTGGTCGTTTTTGAGAAATAAGCGACATCAAAAGTCAGTCGATTATTATAGAAACTCAAGTCAAATCCAAACTCAATTTCGTCCGTAGTAAAAGGTTTTAAGAAAAGGTTTGGAAGACCTAGCGGAGATGATCCCGCTGCAACTCCATTAAAAGAATTGGCAGAATTGTAGTAAAATTGCGTTTGATAGGCCGCAAATGGCTCTCCACTTGTAACGGCATAGGATGCCCTAAGCTTTCCGAAATCTAAGGCCGGAATATTCAAAAACTGATCAAACAAGAAAGCGCCCGTTACCGATGGTGAGAAAATGCTGTTATTATTCGTGGGGAGCGTACTATACACATCGTATCTGCCGGTAGTCGTCAATGTGAGGAAATCCTTGTAACCAAATCCCATAGAATAAAAACCAGAAACTACTTCCCTTTCATTAAATCCATACGATCGGTTAAATACTTCCACATTGAATGGCGAATACAGTTCAGGGATGACAAATCGGGTTCCGCTCACACCTACTTGCTCAAAACGATTATTCCTGAATGTACCTCCAACTAACGCATCTAGTGAAATGTCACTGGTTAACATCACATCGGCTCCAAATAGCGCATCGACATTTAATTCCGATCTTGTAGACAATCCCCTATTATTCAAATTACCCTTCAGATCCGATGAATAGGCCAGTCCGGTTGGATCTACAGCGAAAATGTCATCATTTGAGACATCATTCCCCATTCGGAGCAACGCATAAATTTTTGGCGCGAAACTATATTTCGCAGATAAGGTAGAAATGGTTCTTTTTCTTCCCCTGTCGTTGATCCCTTTATTAGAAATAAAATAGGGATTTGTAACAAAAATATCATCACTGAATACGATTTCCCGTCCTTCTTCGTCATAGCCGGGGGCAAAGATACTTGGTGCTATGTTTGGTGCCAGGAAGAGAAAGTTATTGGGATTTTTTGGACCATCGCTCAAATTTGGAATGTTGTCGCTTTTCTGATCAATATAATTGACCATAGCCGAAACATTAAGTTTATCGGTGATATTCTGATCTACATTCAAATTGATACTCAACCGGTCATTCCCACTGTTTGGGACTATTGAATTTGAGTTTAAGTTTGATAGCGATAATCTGAAAGCACCATCATCTCCAAGTCCTTTCGAAACAGCCACCGTATTGGTCACGTTGGTGCCTAGCTCATAGAAATCCAGGTAATTTTCGCCAGAAGGTTCGTAAGGATATTGATTGCCGTCATATCCGATAACTGAACCACCCATGGGTTCACCCCAGGCGAACCTACCGGTTGTTCGGGCATCTGATTCGGACTGAGGCCTTCTTCCACCCCTACCTTGTCCATATTCGTTCTGGAAATTAGTAAAATCCATGGCCTGATCTGTCATCACATTCACATTGTATGACAGCGTCCAATCATCTCCTTTTTGAGCACTTTTGGTGGTCACCAAAATTACGCCATTCGATGCTCTTGCACCATAAAGTGCCGAAGCGGCCTGTCCCTTAAGGACGGTCATGGATTCAATATCATCAGGGCTTAAGTTACCGATACCATCTCCATTGTCTGATCCACCCCATTGTCCAGCAGATCCCCGCTGAGTATTATCCATGGGAACACCATTTATTACGAATAGTGGTGATCCTGTGCCAGAGATACTGGGAAGTCCACGAAGGACGATATTGGAAGACCCCTGTGGTCCCCCGTTAGTACCCTTGACCACCAAGCCTGCGACCTGGCCAACCAATGAATTGGCAACGTTGGTTTCACGGGCCTTATCCAGCACATCACTTTCAACTGTCGTGACTGCATAGCCGAGCTTTCGCTTTTCTTTGGTCAAACCCAAAGCGGTCACTACCACTTCATTCAATTCACTGGCATCTTCACTCATCTCAACATCAAGCTGGGTACGATTCCCCACCGTATACTCTTGACTCGCAAAACCAATGAATGAAAATACTAAAACGGTTTCTTCATTGACGTTAATAGAATAGTTTCCGTCCATATCTGTGGCGGTACCGGTTTGATTTGCCTTGTCCAGGACGGACACCCCTGGAATTGGCTGACCATCCGCCTCAGCCACGACAGTCCCTGTAAGGACCCGGTTTTGGGCGTAACCCTCAACACTCAGAAGAAGCAGTAAGGCCAACCCATACGTGATTGATAAAATTTTTCTCATAATTTAGCTTGTTATTAATAAATAGATTGTGTGATTATTTTATTATAGTACCAAGGTGTTAATAAAATTGTTTAAAATAGACCTACTCTGTTTGTTTTTGGACGATAATCAGGGATTATTCCAATCCGATATCGCTTTAAATATAAAAAATTAAATTACATGTATTGATACTTCATTCTTCAAAGCGGTTAATCTCCCCCGATCTTAAAGAAAACCCCGGTAAAATTTGTTTTAAATTTCTCCATGGATTTAACTCAAGGTGCACGGTTCCATTATTTGCCGGTCGTAAAATTCGGAAGGTTTAACCTCTTTAATACCCTAAAGGTAAGAAAAAAGAATTATTTTTTTAAACAAATAAGGATCATTGTTGAAAAATTTAAAAGAAAGAACCAATCCTAACTAAAATTGTATTGCTCTGGTCAATAGGGACTAAAATTATCCGTCAAGGTAGTGATAAGGAAAATAGAACCAGTGGGAGAACGGCCTGGTAATGGGATGCTGCTAAATGGATTTCTAGATGGTTAAAAAAAAACGCCTGAGCTGACCGTTATTCAGTTTCCTGCAGCATTTTGAAAACCAGGCCAGCCCTGTCTAGCCTGAAGAAGTAGCCTCCTTACGCACCAATTCTCAAGAATAATAGAGGGATTAGCGTTACACCAATTCCATCAACGCCAGGTATCCAGTGTAGGAAATCGCGCAGGCAAACACCAAGGCAGCTATCAAGCCGATATTTAGCCAAACGCCCGCTTTATGGATGCCCATAAGTTGTTTTTGGTTGATGAGGTACAGCATGCAGGCAATGACGAGAGGCAAAACGAAAACGGCAGCCACCTGGGTTAAAATCTGAGCAAAAATGGGGTTGGCTCCCAGGACGGGAACGGTTAACCCTACCAGGCAGGCAATTCCTGTTAATATCCTGAACCTGCTGGACCCGGTATCCAGTTCCCCTTCCTTGTAATCGGCAACCAATAAGGGAGCAACCATCAAGATCGGAAAAACAGAAGATAACCCGGCACTTAATGCGCCCGTCATGAAGACGGCAACGGCAAATTTACCGGCTACCGGCTCCAGGGTGTATACCATATCCATTACCTTTTCGATGGTCTTGCCTTCGGCATAAAGGGCTCCGGTCGCAGCAGCCATGATGGAAAGATTTATTACCAGCATCAAAATGGCGCTGGTCAGTGCGTCCTTAGATTGCTCCCGCGTGTGGGCAGGTCCCCAGCCCTTGCCTTTCATCAGTAGGGGCCTCACGACAAAAGTGGGTGCGGCCATCGTGGTTCCCACAAAAGCAGCGACCAATAATTTCCCTCCTGCCACATCTGGTACGGATGGGATAAGGCCTCTGGCCATCTGGGCCGGATCCGGCAGCACCACAAACATGGAAATAATAAAGGAAATCCCCATGATGGTCACAAAGACGATCAGTACCTTTTCGAAAAAGGAATACTGCCCCACCCATAGCAAGGAATACATCAGTACAATCAATACGATCGCAATTCCCAACACCGGCCAGTAGGAGGCTCCGGAAATGCCGGGAAAAAACAAGATAACCATTTCATAAATGGCATTGGCACTCAGCCCCAATATACCCGAAAGGGAATTCCATTGCGCCAAAACGATTCCCCCCACTACCAGAAAGGAAATAAGTTTTCCAGCCTTTAATTTGGTTTTGAAACTATAGATAGACGTTTGCCCGGTAATGACGGCGTACCTTCCATAAGCTTCCATCAACACCCAGGAAAACAAACAACTCAGCACCAAAACCCACAGCAACTGCATGCCGAATTGGCTACCGGCTTTGGCCATAGAGGTGACACTTCCCGTACCGATGGTATAACCAATGCAGAAAATACCGGGGCCGATACCCAGCATCCAGATCCATATCTTTTGCAAAAAATTGGTTTTCGGGGCATTTTTAGATTCGTTCATAAAGTGACAAGGTAAATTTGGGTTAGCAAGCTGTTAATTTGAAAAATTTTATTATTAATAAAAAGCGAAACGGTCGGTAAGCAGGCATTTAATAAAATAGGGCTTTGTAAAAACATTTTTTTTTGCAATATTTCCGTACTTCCCAAAAGAAAAACCTACGTTTATCGCTTCGTTCATCTAAACCCAACGCCCATTGACTAGCTATGAATCCTTCTCTGGTTTGGTGCTGCATCGACTGCTTGCCATTGCTTGTACCCTGCTGCTTGGCACGGTTCCAGTTGCGGCCCAGGAAATCGATCTTTTATTAAAAGGCGGCCACCTGCTGGATCCGAAAAATGGCATCAACGAACCCATGGACCTGGCCATTTCAGGCAAAACCATACTAAAGGTTGAAAAAGACATTCCTGCCAGTAGTGCAAAGAAAACGCTTGATCTTAGTGGACTGTACATTACCCCGGGACTGTTAGACATGCATGTGCATGTTTTTCATGGCACCAATACGGAATCCTACATCGCCGACGCGCTGACCAGTCTTCCTCCCGATGGGTTTACCTTTCGTTCTGGAGTTACCACCGTCGTAGATGCAGGTTCTTCGGGATGGCGAAATTTCCGTCAATTCAAAGAACAAACCATCGACCGCTCGCAAACCCGGGTATTGGCACTGCTGAATATCGTAGGTACCGGCATGTATGGCCGATTCGAGGAACAGAACGTGATGGATATGAATCCTACCATGACGGCTCACATGATCAACCGCTTATTTCCGGAGATACTCGTAGGTATCAAATCGGCGCACTACTGGGGAGATTTTACCCAGGTAGACATAGCCGTCGAAGCCGGAAACCTGGCCAATGTTCCCGTTATGGTTGATTTTGGTGAGCACCAGCCACCCAATTCCATCGAAGCACTTTTTATGCAGCACCTACGGCCCGGCGATATTTTCACTCACACCTTTTCCTACGGGCCCAATAACCGGGAGACCGTAGTAGATGAAAATCTGAAAGTGAAGCCTTTTGTGTTTGAAGCCCAGGAAAGAGGGATTCGCTTTGATGTGGGGCATGGCGGAGGAGCCTTTTCGTTCAGGCAAGCTATACCGGCTATTGAGCAGGGTTTTTTGCCGGATGTCATTAGCTCTGATTTGCATAAAGACAGTATGAATGGAGGATTTAAGGACATGGCCAACCTGCTATCCAAGTTTATGAACATGGGACTGAGTCTGGAAGAAGTCATTCTCCGGGCCACCTGGAATCCTGCCCAGGTCATCCACCGGGAGGATTTAGGAAATCTGGACCCCGGATCGGAAGCAGACATCGCTGTTTTTCGGTTGGTGGAAGGAGATTTTGGCTTTCAGGATATTCGACGGACCCGAATTGACGGAACACAACGATTGGAAACCGAATTGACCCTACGGGCTGGGAGAATCGTCTGGGACCTGAACGGAATAAACGCTCCTCACTGGGAAACTGAGATTAGCAACCGATAATGGTTTACTAAAAATGAAAAACCTGTGTTTACTTATTCTGGGATTTGCTTTTTGCTTGCCACTTTCTGCCCAGGAGTTTGATATACTCATCCAACGGGCCTACCTGGTGGATGCCAAAAACAAGATTCAGGACACCATGAACGTAGGGATAGCCGATGGAAAAATAGCCTTGGTAGCTCGCACTATTCCTTCTGAGAAGGCTAAAAAGGTAATCAATGCCTCCGGATTGATTTTGAGCCCCGGATTGATAGATATTCATACCCATGTCTTTGTGGGAAGCAAAGCCAGCACCTTTGCAGATGGTTTTTCCAGTGTTTCCCCGGATGATTTTACGTTTCGTTCGGGGATCACCACGGTGGTGGATGCGGGCACTTCCGGCTGGCGGAATTTTGAAACGTTTAAAAAAAACGTGATCGATGCCTCCCACACCAGGGTATTGGCATTTCTAAATATTGCCGGTAGCGGAATGAGCGGCCATCCAACACAGGAAAACCTGCAAGACATGGATCCGGAAAAGGCCTTGGAAATGCTTCAGCGGTATCCGGATATTTTGGTTGGCATCAAGATAGGGCATTTCACCGGCCCCGAGTGGCATCCCTTTGAAAATGCATTAGTGGCTTCGGGAAAGGTCCAAAAACCCTTGCTGGTGGAGTGCCACCTGCCCAGGTATACCCTGGCTGAGCAATTGGAAAAAATGAGGCCGGGAGATATTTTGACCCACAGTTTTGAGGAAATCGACGAACGCATGCCCATTGTGGATGAAAAAGGGCAATTGCGCCCTTTCGTACTAGCTGCTTACGAGCGGGGCGTGCATTTCGATGTGGGTCATGGCGGTGCGGGATTTTGGTTCAGTCAGGCCATTCCGGCCTTGCGACAGGGCTTGAAACCCCATACATTTGGAACAGACCTCCACCGGTTTAGCATGAATTCCGGAATGAAAAACATGCTGAACGTCATGTCTAAATTCATGGCCATGGGCATGGAGCTGGAAGCAGTCATTCAGCGGGCCTCCTGGCAAGCGGCCCAGGTCATCCAACGGCCGGATTTGGGCCATTTGACGGAAGGAGCCGTCGCGGATTTGACGCTGTTAAAATTACTGGAAGGTGATTTTGGCTTTGTAGATGCCGGCGGGAATCGGATTAAGGGAAAACACAAATTGGAAACAGAGCTGACCATAAAAGGCGGTAAGGTCGTCTATGATCTGAACGGTCTGGCGGCTAAAAATTATAATTATCAGTGATATGGATAGAAGAGAAATGATCAAAAACCTGGCAATCCTCCCCATGGGGGGAAGCCTTATGAGCATGTCGCCACTCATCGACAACCGTAAAAAGGCAACCGGCCCTCTTGCCCTGGATGAAAACATTTACCGTTCCCTGGGCGTGGAGCCCATCATCAATTGCCGGGGCACCTTTACCATTATCGGCGGCTCTATAGAGCGCCCGGAAGTGCATAAGGCCATGGCCTCTGCGGCGAAAAACTTTGTGCAATACGATGAGCTGGCCTTTGCCATCGGCGAGCGGCTGGCAGAAATTACCAAAGCAGATTTTGGGATCATTACGGCAGGTTGTGCAGCGGCCATGAAACACGCCACGGCCGCCTGTGTTACCGGCGGCAATCCGGAAAAACTCCTCCGAATACCCGACTTATCGGGAATGGACAAAACAGAGGTCATCATCCCCCGCCATTCCAGAAACGTCTATGACCATGCGGTGCGAAACATCGGCGTGACCATCGTAGAGGTGGATAGTCCCGAGGAGTTAGAACAGGCACTAAGCCCTAAGACGGCCATGATCTACTTAATTTCCGGGAGAGGAGCCGCTACCGGCCAACCCTTATCCCTGGAAAACATCGCTAAAATCGCTAAAAGTCATGAGGTCCCTATCTTAATGGACGCTGCTGCAGAAAACCTGACCATACCCTGTGTCCATTTTGAGCGGGGAGCCACCATGGTGGCCTACAGTGGCGGTAAAGCCATCTGCGGACCCCAATGCGCGGGTCTGTTACTCGGAAGAAAAGACCTGATGCTGTCCGCCTGGCAGGCAAGCTCTCCCCACCATGGCCCTGGAAGGGACAATAAAGTGGGTAAGGAGGAAATGCTGGGCATGCTGGCAGCAGTGGAAGCCTGGACCACCCGCGACCACGAAAAAGAATGGGAAACCTGGATGCAATGGCTCAACCAAATTGCCGACCGAGCTACCAAAATCAAAGGGGTGACGCATTCCATCAACCTCCCTGAGGGCTTGAATAACCGGGCTCCTATGCTACTGATTCATTGGGATCCAAGCCTTCTGCATATTACGGGTGCTGAAGTAGCCGAACTCTTTGGCCGAACGGCTCCCCGGATCGCCGTAGGAAGCCGAAACCAGGACGGGCTTACCGCCATTACCATCAGCCCAAATCAAATGCAGGAGGGAGAAGCCAAGGTGATTGCTGACCGAATTCATCAGACGCTTTCCGAAAAAAGAAAAGCTTTAGACAAGACCATGGCCCCGGCTGCCGCAAACCTCAGCGGAAAATGGGATGTCGAAATGGCCTTTTTCAGTAGCCAAAGCACCCATACATGGGTTTTGACGCAGGACGGAAACTGGCTCAATGGCAGCCATATGAGTGATTTTGCCAACCAGGATATTTATGGCACCATGGAAGGAAACAAAGTGGTTCTGCGCAGTAATTTCCGAAAACCGGGCGATTCGGTAACCTTTATGTTTACGGGTAACCTAAGCGGAGACACCCTCTCAGGCGAGGTGTTCATGGGAGAATACCTGACGGCAAAATTTACAGCCAAAAAATCAGGGGACAGCCCCCGAAAAGAGAAAATAATGGTACCCTCAGGGCCTCCCTTGGCGACCTAAGGTTTTTCTATTGACCATTTGCCCAAAATGACCTGCATTCACCACCTTTAAACACAAACAGACTTATGAAAAATTATGCTTTACTCCTCTCATTCTTCTTTCTGCTACTCCTTTCCTGTGAGCAAAAGGTTGCGGAAGTTTCGGAGGAATCCCCCGTACAGGAACAAACAGGAGACGGTATCGACGCAGAACAACGACTCCAGGACCTGGACATCGAATTGATCATGCCCAACCCACCTACTGCCAATTACCTCAAAGCCAAAACCGTAGGAAATGTGGTGTACCTGGCTGGTCACGGGCCGGATAGACCCGATGGCACTCAGGTAATCGGGAAATTGGGCGCAGATCTGGAATTGGAGCAGGGTATCGAAGCGGCTCGCTTTACGGGAATTTCCCTGCTTTCTTCGCTTAAGGCCGAAATAGGTGATCTCAATCGGGTAAAAAACATCGTTCGTGCCCAGGGCATGGTCAATGCAGACCCTTCCTTTAAGCAACATTCTCAGGTAATCAACGGCTTCTCAGACCTGATGGTAGAAGTTTTTGGGGAAAAGGGTAAGCATGCCCGTGCCGCCATCGGCATGAGTTCCCTGCCCAACAACATCGCCGTGGAAATCGACATGATTGTCGAACTTTATGAGTAATTGATTTTATTATCCGGTGAAGGATACTATTTTTATCCGTCCCTAAAGCAAAATAAAAAGGGAAGTTTGATCGCTTCCCTTCGTTTTCTTGTTTTTACCCTGAAAAACCAAAAACCATATCATTGTATGTCAATGAAAGTAAGCCAAGCCGACACTACTTTTCAACATCTGCTTCAACAATTCAAGGATTGCCGACTGAAAACAGAGGAAATTTGTGCGCCACTGACCGCAGAAGACCAAGTGCCTCAGCCCATCGTTGATGTCTCCCCACCCAAATGGCATTTGGCACATTCCACCTGGTTTTTTGAGCAGTTCCTGCTTGGCCCTTTTAAGCCGGGTTATAAAGTGTACGACACAGATTTTGCGTATTTATTTAATAGCTACTATAACAATGCAGGCGAACGGGTTTTGCGGCCCAACAGGGGCCTGATGAGCCGGCCTCCCGTTAGGGAAATAATGGCTTTCCGATCGCATGTGACCCGGGAAGTGTTGGAGCTGCTTTCTTCTGGCGAGGCTGGTACCGAAGCCCTGGAAATCCTGAAGTTAGGCATTCATCACGAGCAACAGCACCAGGAATTGCTGGTATATGATATCAAATACATTTTAGGCCATCAACCCACATTTCCGGTATATGGAGCGTCGTTTGCTGTGCAGGCAGAAAACCAGGAATTCTCCTGGATCCCCATGGAGGAGGGGATTTATGAAATCGGCTATTCCGGGGATGGGTTTTGTTACGACAATGAACTGGGCCGGCACCGGGTCTTTCTGGAGCCTTATCAAATTGCCAGCAAACTGGTCACCAATGGGGAATTTATGGAATTCATCGCCTCAGGAGCCTATTCGGATTTTAATCTTTGGCATGCTGACGGATGGGATTACCTGCAAAAAAACACCCTAGAGGCTCCCTTATATTGGCATTACACCAAGGGAGAATGGCACCATTACACGCTAAATGGACTGATACCCGTGGACCCCGCTCTCCCCGTACAACATGTGAGCATGTACGAAGCCTATGCTTTTGCTGAATGGAAAGGATTGCGGCTCCCTACAGAATTCGAGTGGGAGGCTGCCGCGGACCGATTTTCCTGGGGACAACTCTGGGAATGGACGGGAAGTGCTTACCTTCCCTACCCCGGATTTCAAAAAGCCCCGGGAGCACTGGGAGAATACAATGGAAAATTTATGATCAACCAACACGTTTTGAGAGGTGCCTCTGTGGCCACGGCACCGAAGCACAGCCGAAAGAGCTACCGTAATTTCTTTGCTCCCGCGTCTCGATGGATTTTTTCTGGAATCAGACTTGCCCAATCTCTATGACAACAGACACATTTGAAAAGGAAATCCTGAAGGGATTGCAATCAAACCCCAAAAGACTTTTTTCCAAATACTTTTATGATGATATAGGCTCTGCCCTGTTCCAGCAAATCATGCACCTGCCGGAATACTACCTCCCTGGTTGTGAAACGGAAATCTTACAACAGCGGGCAAAAGACATCATCACCAAACTCCCGCAGGCTAACTACGACGTAGTAGAACTTGGTGCCGGAGATGGCAGTAAAACTGCGTTTTTTCTGGATGCCATGATCCGGGAAAAGAAGAACGTCACCTATATTCCCCTGGACATTTCTCCCGAAATACTTTCGGTAAATGAAGAAATCATGCGGCAGAGACTTCCCGGTCTTTGTGTCAAACCCATTGCCGGCGATTATTTTGAAACGCTGAAAAATATTTCATCAAGAGAAATCCCGAAAATTATTCTGTTTCTTGGCAGCAATATCGGAAATTTTGAAGGAGAAAAAGCCCTTGACTTTATCCGGTTTGTGAAAAGTTTTATGGGAAAGGGGGATTACTTTATGCTGGGAGTTGACCTGAAAAAACACCCCAGAACCATCCTGGCAGCGTATGATGATCCCACAGGCATCACCAAAAAGTTTAATATCAACCTTCTGGACAGGATCAATAGGGAATTAAATGGAAATTTCAATACCGCTGATTTTGATCATTATGCCAGTTATGACCCCATGAGCGGGGCCACCAAAAGCTACCTGATCAGCAAAGTCGAACAAAAGGTCCGGGTATCTGGCCACACCCTTACTTTTTCTCCATACGAGGCCATCCATATGGAGATTTCCCAAAAATATAGCCTGCATGACCTGGATCGGATCAGGGAAAATGTTGGATTCAAAAAGGACCATCATTTTACCGATAGCAAATCCTATTTCAGCATCAGCCTTTTTGAGGTATAAGCCTACTCATCGAATCCGGGCCTGGCAAAAAGATCCATATCGGGAAATGTCTGTTCCAATTGCGCCTGGACTTGCTGAAGAGCCGCCATTATTCTGAATAGGGCACTTTCCTCTTCTTCAAAGAATCCCAGGAGCGTTGCCCATGCCCGCAGGGAGCGTTCAATAGCAATCCGGGTTATTTTGGCGGTGCCATTGTAACCCCGATCCTTCTCGGGGAGCTGCTTATCATAGCCCCCCTCTTTTCCCATCAATGCTCGATGGCTTTTCACAACAATGAAGTGATGGTACCAACGAATTACTTCCAGACTTTCCCTCAGCAGCAAAATTTCCCTTTCTCCTTCCTGCATCGTTCTTATCCCCAGCTCCACCTCCTCAAAAATTTTATCCATGCAGATCTTTACCAGTCCTTGTTCCAGCCATTGCCGGGAGAGATCCAAATAAGCCATGGATTTTTGTGTCAAGGGGTGCTTTTCTACCGCTATTTTTTGTTCAGCCCTTTCTTTCTCAAATTCCGGTTCCGTTTTTGTCAGGTCTATGCCCTTTTCCCTGGCCATTTTATCAAGTAGTTTTATGGCTTCTTCCAGGGTTTTGGTAATGGGTTCCAGGGATGTTTCCCATTTCGGATCATTTGCAGCTACCTGCCGATCCTCTTTTTCCATGGCAAAAACCCTGCACCTGTCGGTATAAACACATCGTTCACACCAACGGTCGCAATAATTGTGGATGCCTGAAATAAAATTATCCATGATGTTGTAATCGGTTCACTAATGAAGATACTAATTTCAGGCAGATTCCTGAAATTGTAGGGCGGAAAGCTTATCTTTAGCGTTCGTATTTTTGCCTATTTCCATCATGATGATACCCGAAAATCCCTATTTATTGCTTACTCCCGGACCTTTGAGTACCAGTAAAACCGTACGTGCCGCCATGAACCGGGACTGGTGCACCTGGGATTCGGATTACAACGAGCTGGTCCAAAAGATACGTTCTTCCCTGGTAGACCTGAGTCAAGGAGGTTCTGGTTATACATCGGTATTGATGCAGGGAAGTGGAACCTTTTCCGTAGAAGCCGTTCTGTGGACCTGCCTAAAGCCCGATAGCACCCTTCTGGTCATTTCAAACGGTGCTTATGGCAAACGAATGGCAAAAATTGCCTCCATCATGGGAGCGGGATTGGAAGTGCTGACGTTCTCAGAAGCTAAACAGCCGGACCCGGAAATCGTGGAAAAAACGCTGCGAGCCCATCCGGAAATCACCCATATAGGCATGGTACACTGCGAAACGACTACCGGCATGCGCAATCGGTATGCGCCCATTGCCGAATTGGCCGGGAAATGGAGGAAAGTTTTCATTCTTGACGCCATGAGTAGCTTTGGAGGTATTCCCCTGGATATCCGTGCACCAAAAATCGACTTCCTGATCAGCAGTGCCAATAAGTGTATTCAGGGGGTGCCGGGATTTGGTTTCGTACTGGCCGATAAAAGCCTGCTGCAGGAGTGTGAGGGAAATTCAAAAAGTCACTCCCTGGACCTGTTTGATCAATGGCAAACCATGGAGAAAAACCAGGGCAAATGGCGGTTTACTTCACCCACCCATACCGTTCGGGCCTTTTTACAAGCCTTGCAAGAACTGGAAGAAGAGGGTGGTGTGGAAGCGAGGTATCAACGCTACACTACGAATCACGAAATCCTGATTCGGGGAATGGAAAATGCGGGTATTCGGGCTTTCCTTTCTCCGGAAGACCAATCTCCTATCATAACGGCTTTCCATGAGCCTGAAAATTCCGGTTTTTCCTTTGAAAAACTGTACCAATTATTGAAATCCGAGGGCTTTGTTATTTATCCGGGAAAGGTTTCGCAAGCGCCTACTTTCAGAATCGGCCATATCGGACATGTTTTTCCGGAGGACATTCGACGCCTGGTAGCTGCCGTGGAAAAAATAAAATTTTGGTGAAATAGAAAATAAGGTGTCCTAAAGAGCAAATTATTTTTAGAGTTTTTAGGTCGGAGTGTTTTACTAGACTCGTCTTCACAGCTAACGGTCTGGCTATTCACCTATAGCGACCGAATGGGCTTATTGCCAATTGTTATGCCCCGTGTTCTATTTCTTTTTCATTATATTTTTTCAAAATAGTATTCAATAAATTAACCGAGTAATACCGACCATTTTTTAAAAACAGCTCGAAAATTGGCCTTAATTCGCTTAAGATCCCTTTTTCTTTAGCAGTCGAAAGGACACCAATTGTACCAACACAATTTATCCCAAACATCTCAGCGATACTTCGCGCTTTTTTATCATCTATCAGAAGAAAATCGGCATTGAGTTCTTTATACAAAATTACGGATTCGGATTCACCATAGTCCATTACAAATGTTAGCTCATTGAACCCTGATATTTTTTTGACCCTGTGTTTGAAAAAATCATTCATCTTCCTAAAATAATTTTTTGTTTTATCTCGCGTGATTTCTTCCCATACAGCCGGGGGTATATATACTTCCTCAAACATTTCGTCTAAAATTTCAAGCTTATCAATAATAGAAAGTGAGAATATTGGCCCTGAATCTGAAATAACCAATCCGTTCTTCATTGTTATTTCAATTTTTCAATATCTCCTAATACATCGTCAATCTCCAGGGAAGAAATGGAAATTTCATTCTCAGACAGGAGCGTTTCAAACTGAAACCGGGACAATCCTGCTATTTGGGCAGCCTTGCCAATCGTCACCTTTTTCTGGATGTAGAGCTGGACAGCTAACGAAATTTTTATTCGTTTCTTAAGTTCTACTTCTGACTCGTTGAGCGTCAACAGGATGTCTGAGGGCAGGTCGATATTAATAGTTTGTAGTGTCATCAGCTAGTTTTTATCTAATATAACTCTTTTAAGCAAGGGTTGAGTTCCTCATTATTTAATCATGAAAAACCTGCTCTTCCGGCAGCCGGGAAAGCAAAGCTGATCGAAACAGCCTTTACTAATGTAGTAGGATTCAGGTGATTTTACGAGAAGTTTTGCCAATAAAACACTGTGGCAGGAAGAGGCGAGCGCAACTTGAGCAATTATTCCCACCGCCTGGTAGCTGCCGTGGAAAAAATAAAATTTTGGTGAAAAAGTTGTGTCCGGGGATCAAATGCTTTGCTTTTGGAACTCCCCGGACACTATTTGGACTAAGGTCTTTCGACTTTATTTTTTGCCGTAAGTAATCCCCTGCCAGTCGTCCGTTCGGAACGGATCAGCAGGAAGTCCTTCCTTATTATACAGGTTGAGATCATCGGGATTGTCTGCCCAGCCGTATCGCACCGCAACCGGCTGCGCTATATCTCCGGTTTCCAAAACGATCTGATTTCCATCCTGAAAGCCTTTGACCCAGTGAAATTCCTTGTCAGCGCCAGCCACGGCAAAGCCCTTTACATAGCCGTATTTATCCTTTACCATCAAACCGGAACCCACCTGATCGAAACTGATCCGGATCTGATTTCCCTGAACTTCCATGGATTTAAAGGTGGGGCCACTGTAGACCACATCCATTCCATAAGCTACCTTCTTTGCGGCACGGGCCAGTCGTTCGCCTACCGTCCATTTATCCCTGGGATGGATGTCATCTGCTTCTCCCTTGTCAATGATCACCGCCTGGGCGGTATTGGGAAGGGAGAGGGTCATGCTTTGGGCTTCCCGTAATTCGGCCCAGTCGCTATCACCCGGTTCTTCTTTTGGCTGCTTGAAATTGGCCAATTGTACCCAGATAAAGGGAAAATCACCCTGTCCCCACTGCTTTCTCCAATCCTGGATCATCAGGGGAAAGATCTCCCGGTATTGATAGGCCCTTCCGGCATTGGATTCCCCCTGGTACCAAAGGGCTCCTTTGATGGCAAACGGTATCACCGGCTCCAGCATGCCATAGTAAAGGCTGGTCGGCCAGTTGTTCGGCCTCCGGACCTCCGGATCGGAAAAATCGGTAGGCCCCTCTACCTGATTGGTGGCGATCCGTTGGCTGAAATCTGCGTGCGTAGCCAGTGCCTCTGCACTGGTCCATGCCTCGGAAACCGTACCACCCCAATTGATGTCCAACAGTCCTATCGGCACATCCAGGTCCGCCTGAATTCTTCGGGCAAAATAGTAACCGATGGCGGAGAAATTTTCAACGGAAGCCGGTGTACAAACCGACCACTTGGCTTCGGCTACATCTTCCAGAGGCTGCAGGCTCAGGTCCCTTCCTACCTCAAACAAACGGATATTGGGATAATCGGCCACTTTGATACTGTCTTCCCCGTTGTTGGTGTTTTTCAAGGCCCATTCCATATTGGATTGCCCTCCCAGCACCCACACATCCCCCATCATGACGTTTTCATAGGCAAGGGTTTCTTTCGAGGTGTTAACCGTTAAGGTATAGGGTCCCCCTTTTGGAAAAGCATCCAGCTTAAGTTCCCAGTTACCTTCCCGATCGGCTCTGACCCGATATTCCTTGTCCTGAAAGGTGACAATCACACGCTGTCGCGGATCTGCCATTCCCCATACGGGGATTTCCTGGCCTCTTTGCAACACCATGTGATCCGCAAAAACCCGCGGTAATTTCAGCTCCGCCTGTACCTGAAACATCCACAGGCATAGGGCGATAAGCATCCCAAATTTTTTCATTGTTATCTGAGTTTAGTTTAATTGAAAAAAGAATTGATAATATACGATTTTTGACCCAAAATCCAGAAATCCCCCTGTTTTTAACTTCCCGGCTTTTATAATTATTCTTTTAAAAATAGACTGAAATACCGTGTTACAGCGAGTAATATGCTAGTCGAACCCCATTATTTTAACTGTTTAACGAAAGGATAATCTACACCCACCGAAACTAACTCCAACTAACGCAAAATCAGAATCTATGTCAATCATTTTTGATAGTCGAATGGAATAGTCTTTTAAAGTCTCGTTTTTTACTGGATCAATCCATTCAACAGGAATTAGTGGATAGTCCAAATTCAGATAGTTGAAAACCCTTTTGTCAGCCCCAAGTCCACTTATTCCGTAAATTTTCAATTTCTGTCAGTTTTTTATGCAGTACAACTCTAAAAACGCCGTCAACCAAGGGGTAAATGCTACACAGGTCAGTCTGCCGATTTTCGTATACGTCCGAGGAACCCATTGGATTTAGCTAGATATTAAACCCGGGAATGTTTATCGTCAGTCCTTGAATCTATATTCCAGTGGCATGGCAGGAGCTGGTAAAGGCACTTTCGTTTGTAAGACTTGATTCTTTCAAAGACATCCTTGAGCCACTAACGTTCTATTTTACCGGGAAATGCCTGCTGCCCCCAAGTTAATGTCACCAACCGTACCGTCATCTGGATAATCGATAATCTGAAATTAATAAGCCAGGTGAAAGGTTTAGCCTTTCGGTTAACTTCCTTATCATTTCTACTGTCAATTTCCTTTTCCTATTGAGTACTTCTGAAACCCTGCTTTTTCCTCCGATTTCATTTATCAGATCTTTCTGCTTTAATTTCAGTTCTTCCATCCTTATTTTTATGGCTTCAATAGGATCGGGGGCATCGATCGGATAATATCTCTTTTCATAGTCATCCACCATTAATCCAAGGATATCGGCTTCATCACTTTCCGGCGTACCTATTGGAGCATCGAAAATGCTCTCCAGTCTTTCAAGTGCTTTTTGATAATCTGTTTCTGATTTTATTGGCCTTAGTTCCATTTGTTTTTCTTTTAAATCGTATCCGCATCGATCCTGTCATATTCACTATGAGTTCCGATGAATCGAATGAAAACCCACTGTTTCTCAAAATTGAATCTTGCTACCAGCCTGAAAGCATTTCCCTTTATGTTAAAAACAATTCTACTGTCTTTTAGTATGCTTGCATTTGCGTAGGATTGTTTTACATCATTAGGTGTTAGCCATCTTGAACCAATCGCAGTATCATACCAGGTTTTTAAATACTGGTCTGATTCCGGGTACTTTTCAATAGACTTTATTTGTTTGGCTGGTGACGACCCGCTAAAATCCGTAGGCTGGACATCTATAAATATCGGGAAAGTATCAATTATCACAAACCTTTGCAAGTACCTCAGTAAGCATATGAGTTTTTAGCACCTGTTATGCTCTTTTTAGACTATTTTGAACAGCTTTTGATTTTGTGAAAGAGTGAGAATCTCATATTCATTTACATCTATGTTGTCGGGGATTTTATCTCTTAAGATTGGGACGATAAACTGTGCATTCAAACTATTTGCCACTTGCACAATTGTATTTATCTGATTGTCATGAATATTTTCAAGCTGATCGTGCATAATAAAGTGTAGATGCTCAATTTCTAAAGCATCAGCAAACTGAATGTATGCGAAATCAAATGCCGCTATTTGCCCTTTCTTTTTACCAGTGCTGGGATTTCCTTCAACGTTCGTCACTATAAGGTTATAGCCCATGTTATTATTCTGAGAACTTAGTAGATAGTATTCTCCATAAAGTCGATTTGACATCTCCGAAAAATACTTATTAAATTCTCGTATTCTACTTTGGATTAATTCATCCTTAGATGAAATTCCTTGATTTATGGAATCTAGTTCTGTGTCGATTCTCTTTAATTTCTCATTGGAAGACTCCCATAGTCGTTTTTGCTCATCAAGATTTCCTTTTCTTTCAAATTGCTTATTAAGATCTGTAACTATTCGTGCCAAATCCTCTGTAACGCCTGATTTTTGCAGTTTTTCAGAAAGTTCATCTTCTTTAGTTCGGAGAATAAGAATTTCATTTCTCAATTTTCTAATTGACTTTTCTAATTCCGGTAGCTCTTTAGTAATGTATTCGAGCTTTTCTGCAATTAGTTCATTGTGAAAGCGAACGGTCTCTTCAAATGATGTTTGTATTTCGGGAATAAGAGATTTGGCCTTATTGTATAGAGATGCGACATGAGAAACGTCCAATTTTGTGACTTCCTTTTCTAACTGCTCCTTACTTTCATTGATTAAACTTTTCCTCATCTCAAGTCTACTCAACTCACTTGATGCCCTATTTAAGCTTAACTTTACATTATTTAAATCATCTACATCTGAACTATAGTTCTCATTAATACTGAAGGTTCTTTTCTCATTTTCTAATTCTTCAATTTTATCATTAAGAAAGGAGAGTTGTTGTACGATTAGAGATAGTTCACCCTCTTTTTTTAATCTTCTTTGAAATTGCTCTTCTCTTTTTTTCTCATCGGCCAATCTCTGTTTTCCAGCCAGATCATCAGTGCCTATTCCTAGCCAAAACAAAAACAACGCCTCATACACCTCATTTGAGGCAAAGGAATTCAGAACTCGGACAATGTTGCTCATTTTATTTTTTTCATCCCGAATGTTCTTTGAGATAATTTGTCTAAACCTAGGTTCACTTACCTGAGTGTTAAAGATGACTTCCTTTAATCTGTGTTCAAAGTCCTTGTCATTAATAATATTTTCACCATTAACTTCTTGTATCTTCCTTTTCCTAGGAAGGAAATTCCTTCTTATTAAAACTTTTTTTGTTGGGTTGCTAATATCGTCAACTAAGGTTATGGAAATAACTACTTCATTGTCCTTAAGGAAATTCTCGACAGTAGTATTCGGTTGTTTTTTAAATTCTGTATCCTGATATATATTTTTACCATCTGCACCAAAGCAGTAGTCGACCAGTCTTAAAACAGTTGTTTTTCCAACGTTATTTCCAGTCGACTGTTGATTTTGATTTTCAGGAGTTTCATCAACAATAAAATTTATACCCTTACGAAAGGTTATATCTCTGATGATTTCACTTGTCTTTTCTATTTTCAGGTTTTCTAAAAACATTTTTGGAGCATACCGTTTTTGCCTTTCTTAATAATTCCCAAAATGAATAACCAGTCTAGTACTAGAGCGTATAAATTCATGGTTAAACTTTGACTTTTGTTTGCAACAATATAAAGATCAAAGAAATCAATCTCCTCCTTCTCATACTTGTCTAGATAGTCAATTAGTTGACCTCCTAGAAAATACAAATCTCTTTCCGGATGAATATTTTTATCTAAAATCATACTCTAGGTGGTTCTTCTAGAATATTGCATCGCATAAATGCATCAACCATTATTACAAGAAGACTAATTTCTATAGCTTCTATTGGCAAACTATTATTCGTGTTTTCACTTTTGTCAATAATCTTCCATAAATCGCTTTCAACATTAGAAATTATTGAATCAGCATTATTTTTTACATCATCCATTGTGCTGTACTTACCCTTTTCCTTAAGGTAAAGATTTTTGATATTTCTTAGAACCATTTCTTTCTTAGTTGATCCGATTCTTTCTATTTCATCATAAATTTTGCTGAGTCTTCCTTGATAAATACTGTATTCCTCAATGATTGGTTTATACTGTATTACGTTATTAAACTCAATTTTCATTGCAGGGTCAGGTGCAGTCATGGGTTCGTTAGAGTGACTATCATCGAATAATTTTGTTCCTATATGACCAATCACTGTATTTAAAGCTGACGGGTGTTTTCCTATTAAATCTAGTCCTGACCATGATTGTTTAGTTTGAGACTCGTGATTTCTTTTCATTTCACGAAGGATCTTCACAGTATACTTTTCCGTATTTTCAGTCTCAACATGGTGATTTCTGCAAAGTAGGATCAGGTTATTAAAATCCCTTCTTTGATCATCCGTCATATTTGGATTATACCGATCCGACTTAAACAAGTTTTGATTTGCATCTTCGATATGACAAATATTCGAAAAATTGGTCTCGTCTTCTGAATTTAAGAGTTCAACACTGCAACCAGGAAAGGCACAATTATTCCTAGATAATGCGTAAAGACGCTTTATTGTTGGGAGCGAATAGTTTCGTGCCTTATTGTTCGCCATCGGTCAAAGATCAGAAAATTTTGTTGAAACCCATGATACTATTTCGGTTTTGCAATTGAGCATAACAATCGGCTAAAGTTGACCATGCACTCAACTTGCCGCCCAATACTCACTAAAACTAACTACTATTTTTTAATATAAAAACAAATATGGGCCGTACAGGCAAAAAACACCAGGTGTCGGATAGCCTTTTTCGAATAAGATCTGACTTACTTAACCGCTTATAAACAACTAAAACCGGCGCCAACCAACGGATAAATGCTTCACCGGCAGTCTGCCGATGTTTTTTGTTCACCTCTAATACCTCTGAACTCATTCCGCTCAGAAAAGGTGAACATTGATCGTGATAATGGCTCCTCCCTGGTAAGTAAATTTTAGTTTTTGATTAAAAAATCCTCCTACGGGGGATTCCCTTAATTAAGGGATGGTCAAAAAACCGGATGTAAGCCTAGGCCTTAAAGCTCAACTATTTCCGTCCCATCCGCAACATTGACTTCATAGGTTTCCATTTGCAGGCCAAATTTCTTCTGGTAAGCTCCTGCAATGGAGGCTATAAATTCCTTTGTAGCAGATTTCTTTAGGAGATTTAAGGTACAGCCTCCGAATCCGCCCCCCATCATCCTGGCACCTAGCACATAGGGCAAGTCTCGGGTAAAGTCAACTAAAAAGTCAAGTTCCGGACAACTGACTTCATACGCTTCAGAGAGTCCCTTATGAGAGCCGTAAAGCAGGTGGCCAACCGCTTCCAGGTCATCCTCAGCAAGGGCATCGCAGGTAGTTATCACGCGTTCGTTCTCCCGGATCACATAAGCACACCGCTGGTAAACCAAGGGAGCCATTTCCCCTTTTGCCTTTTCCAGCATTTGAGGAGTCACATCCCGGAGGCTTTTCACTTCAGGAAACTGCTGCTTTACCTGGTTGACACCCTCCTGACATTCTTCCCTTCTTTTATTATAGGCTGATTCCGCCAAGGTATGGGCTACTTTGGTGTTACAAAGGAGCAATTGGAAATCTCCGAGTTCCAGCGGGAAGTAGGAATGCTCCAGCGAACGACAATCAAGTCTGATCACTTGATCCTTTCTACCCATCATAGACGCAAACATATCCATGATGCCACAATGGAGACCTGCAAAGGCATGCTCCGCCTGTTGCGAATACCGGACCAGATCCAGCTTCTCGATGCGCAACTCAAATAACTCCGACAAGCCCATGCCCACGCCATTTTCCAGGGCAGCAGAGGAAGACAAGCCCGCACCAATGGGAATATCACCTCCAAAAACACAATCAAAGCCTTCCAGTTTATGTCCTGCCTGTAGCAGTTGCGCTGCCACTCCCATGACAAAGTTGATCCAGCCCTTACGGGGTTTTAATTCATTCAGGGAGAAGGTTTCCGCTTCTTCGAAATCCAGGGAATAAACCCGGCAAGTCCCGGAAGCATTTTTGGCGAAACCCAGGTAGATGTATTTGTCGATGGCTGCCGGTAACACAAAGCCTTCATTATAATCGGTATGTTCGCCGATCAGATTGATCCTTCCGGGTGAGCGAAAAAGCAGGGGCTCTGATTGATACTTTTCCAGAAAAGTGCTGTGAATCTGTTTGAGCATGGACATAAAATGGATGTTTTGGGCTAAAAATTAATCTTCTTGGTACAGGGTAAATAAAACCGTTTCCCCGACGACCGAAAGGGTCTTTTTATCGATCAGGTCCATGTTGTCCTCGTGGGTGTGATGGTAATGACCAAATCCGTAATCCGGACTGTATTCGATGATGTTAATCATGGGGATATTGGCATCCTGGTTGACAAACAGATGGTCATCGGTGATGGCTTCCGTTCGCCTCATCGGGAAGAAATTGCCATGTCCCAGCCTGTGCGCATTCTCCCAAACCCGCTCTACCAGGTTTTTGGCATATTGCATGGAATACCCCTCCTTATAAAACCGGGCATTTTTTCCGCCCACCATATCCAGCAAAATCCCGTAGTAGGCAGTATACCCGCGGGAATGGGGGTTTTTGGACCAGTGCTGCGAACCCAAACACCACCAGACCTGGCTGCCATCCCTGAAGTTTTGGTGTTCCGGTTCGCCATCGTCTTCCCCGTCAAAAAACACCA
>JAWLFL010000193.1:0-7403 GCA_041685605.1 Cyclobacterium sp.
AGTTTGATGGTCCGTAGCCATTGACGGTTATTTCCTCTCCATACATTTTTTTCTGAGAGGGAGGTAGGGGAATGTCACTTTCGGGAAGCCGAAAGGTAATTGGGAGGATGACCAGGTATTCATCTTTGGGATCAACAGGCTCAAGATCCGGGATATCTTTTAACACCTCAAGTAACATTTGCTTAATTTCGGGAGAGAGCGGTTCGATAACCTGGTAATCGACTACCATACCCTGCCTATCGGCTCTAATTTGGACCAGGCTGGTACCTACAATTGCATTTTTTCGGTCAATTGACGGATATGTTAGGTTTTTTGTAAAATGTCTGGTGGCTTCGGAACCCAAGGTAATGGCACCGGACTTTAGGTCGTTGATGGATTTAGTACCGGTTTCAAATTTGGAAATAGGAAGGGAAGAGGTTGGTCTATCCTTCTCAATTTCAGCAGATTCGATCGCCTGGTTTGGAAATACAGGATCAGGATTAACGCCCTTTTCGTTTCGGACCGCGTCCAACTTACCTGAAAGGAAGAGTTTGGTATGCACAACCACGGGTACGGTTTTTCCATTTTGACTACCTGGATTCCACCGTGGTGCCTCCTGACTGCTGACTGCCTTCAAGAGCTGCTGGTCAATGGTGCTATTGAAGCTTTTTCGGATGACCGGATGGAGCAGGACTCCATCCGGGTCGATAATAAACTCCAACTCCACCGGACCTGAGGCAGGTGCCAGCTCGTCCTGATAGGGTTGCAGGCCTTGCTGAAGGTAGTCGTACCAACTGTCCCAGCCAGATTCCGGGCTTGGTTTATTGTCGACCTTATCAAAAGTAAATGCATTGCCATATTGCCGGACCATGGTCGAATTGAATCGAAGGGTTTCAATCAATTCCAAAACCTTGAAATAGTCGTTTTCATTTTGGATTCCCAAAAATTCATAGGAGAGTTCCCCTAGTTGGGCGACCAAACGCTGATCTTCCAATATACCAATGCTTTCGTAGTGCACCGGGTTTTTCACGTTTTTGACTTTGATCCCTACCTGAATGGAATCCTGAGCCGCCAGTATTTGACTTTTAAGCTGGTGCACCGGGCGGGTGTTTATTTTACTAAATAGCGTAACCCCTTCTTTGGTTTTCATAGAGACCAATCCAAAAAGCATGGCCATAAGGGGAAGCAACATCACTATTTTCAACCAATTGGTCTTTTGGGCTCGTTTCATCATTAGGATCCTGTTTAGGGTGGTGGACCTTACAAAATAACTTCCTAAGGGCAAGTCTAGCCCTTTGAAGGCCATCCTGGCAATGAGTTGTGCATAGGATAGTTTGTTGTCTGTATGTTGCAATACCCGTGCGTCTGCCTGGTATTCATGGAGGTCTACCAATGCCACGCGCATTAGGTGGATCATTGGGTTAAACCAAAAAAGGATGCTGAGTGCCTGATAGTACAGCACATCGTAGGTATGCCTTTGCCTTACGTGTTCCAGCTCATGCGCCAATATTTGCTCTTTTTCCTGAAGTTGCAACTGTGGATTGTCCACCCAGAAGACTTTATCGAAGAAAGAAAAAACCGGAGCCATGCCGTATGTTGGAACTTTAAAATACTTACCCTTTAGGATATAGACCGTTTGGTACCATCCCCTTTCGACTAATTGCCTTAATTGTAAATATTGCCACAATAAGTGGCAAAAAAGTATCATTGCCACGATCAGGTAACCTAGAAAGAGGTAATCGGTAATTCCCCATAAGATGGGTAATTTACTGCCTGTGACCGTTACTTCCGGTAAGCCAAACGTTCCAACGATTTCCGATGTTTCCATAACATCAAATGCTTTTAAAAAGGCGGTATCTTCCAGAGATATACTGGGCTTATCAAACGTTACCGGAATTTCCACTAAAGGAAATAGTATCGCTAACAGGGGAGTTATTAATAAAAAAACCCTGTTGAATAAAAAGGTTTTTTCATTTTTCAGGAATACCCAATAAAGTCCATAGAAAAAGGCAAGACAGAATGTACTTTGCCATACATAATTGATAATGATTGCCATATTTATTCAGTTTACCAGTTGGATGATTTTAAATGGGTGACGGATATGCTCATGATCTTATCAAATACAAACAGTGCATCCTTTTATCGAATTAGGGGCATGTCTTTGAGTCGACTAGTACTTTGAAATAAACTTAATCATTTAGTTTTGAACATCCAAATCAAAAATTGTTTTTTTTTAATAAATCAGAGAAAGAGCTGGGTAGTGCGAATGAATGGTGTGGCCGGGTGGGGCATGGTCAGGAAGAAAAACCCTTATTTTGATTTCAGTAAACGGGCGGCTTTTTAATTTCCAGGATTGGAACAGCTTTTGCTTTATATAGTCCACATTTAGATAAACTAAGTTAGATAACCAGGGCTTTTTATATAGAATTAAATTGTATTTCGTAACTGGATCATAATTTATTTGTATATTGGGCAAAATTATTATTAATTATAAATCGATCAATTAAAATTAATTCATTAATGACTATTCAAGAGTTTTTAAACAAGTATGCAGATCTTTCAAAATCAGATGCTATCGTTTACATGGAAGATGCAGAGGGGAAAGTATTTCACTCAATAGATGAAGCACACAAGAAGGGCACGCATCCATTCGTTACAAAGAATGTAAAAGACACTGCACTTGCAGACTTGGGTGAGCTTGGAATTCACTCTAAAAATGAGGCTTCAAAATTTATTGGTTTACTTCAATTTATTTATGGAGTAGAGGGAAAAGGTGATAAGCCAATGAGTAGGGGAAGGAGAACTTATTCAGATCAGGAAAAAGCGAATATCCTCAAAGCCTGGAAAAAAGCAGAAGCAGAAGGTAAAACAAAAGCCGACTTCAGTAAAGAGACAGGTGTTACCTATCAAACCTTATTTAAGTGGATTAAAGAGGCCTGATAGCCCGCTAATCTACTATCTGGATCACAGCTAAACCAACCCATTGTTAAGGAAAGAGTACTTGTGATGTAGAAAAATAAAAAGCCTCCTTTTATTTAAAAGGAGGCTTTTTTTGTACACCCGGAAGGATTCGAACCCTCAACCCTCGGAGCCGAAATCCGATATTCTATCCAGTTGAACTACGGGTGCCTTTTGCGTTAACGTGGCGCAAAACTAATAAAATTTATTTAAGGTTTCAGTACATTTTGTACTTTTTCTGCCGCTTCTTTTAAAGTAATCGCAGAAGTAACTTTTAGGCCCGATTCATCGATTATTTTTGCACCCTCCTCGGCATTGGTTCCCTGCAATCGAACGATAATGGGGACGCGTATGTCTCCGATCGATTTGTATGCTTCCACCACACCCGTAGCAATCCGGTCACAACGAACGATGCCTCCAAAGACATTGATGAGTATGGCCTTTACTTTAGGATCTTTAAGGATTATCCTGAATCCAGCTTCTACGGTCTGGGCATTGGCTCCTCCTCCTACATCCAGAAAATTGGCTGGTTCGCCACCTGAAAGTTTGATCATATCCATGGTGGCCATGGCCAAACCTGCGCCGTTAACCATACAGCCGACGTTTCCATCAAGTTTGACATAGTTCAGGCCTGATTCCCCGGCTTCCACCTCCAACGGATCTTCTTCGGCAATATCCCGCATCGCTGCAAGTGACTTATTTCTGAAAAGAGCATTGTCATCCAGGTTTACTTTTGCATCTACAGCGAGAATTTGGTCATCAGAGGTTTTTAATACCGGATTGATTTCGAATTGGGAGGCATCGGTAGCATCATAAGCCGCATACAAGGCCAGGATAAATTTGACCATCTCTTTAAAAGCATTTCCTTCCAATCCAAGTTGGAAAGCCACTTTCCTTGCCTGGTAGGCCTGAATACCTAAAGATGGGTCTACCCACTCCTTGATAATTTTTTCAGGGGTATGTTCGGCTACCTCCTCAATGTCCATACCACCTTCCGTGGATGCCATGATCACGTTACTGCCCGTGGCCCTGTCAAGCAGAATGGACAGGTAATATTCTTTAGGTTCTGATTTTCCGGGATAATAAACGTCCTGGGCTACCAAAATTTTCTTTACCAATTTTCCGTCCTCACCAGTTTGAATGGTTACAAGGGTCCCGTTTAATATATTTTTTGCCTTCTCAGGAACCTCTTCCAACGATTTGGCCAAAACTACCCCTCGTGAGCCGGTTTCCTTTATCTCCCCTTTTCCTCTTCCTCCCGCGTGGATTTGCGCTTTTAACACGTACCAGGAAGTGCCAGTATCTGCATTCAGTTTTTTTGCAGCCTCTAAAGCTGCTTCGGGACTGTCTGCTACGATTCCTTCCTGTATTTTTACTCCGTAAGATTTTAAAACTTCCTTGGCTTGATATTCGTGTATATTCATTCGGATCAAATTTTTGCCCGAAGTTAATGTCAAATGTCCGATAATTCAAGGTTTGCTTTGGCCTTTTTGACCAAACAGAGAAAGATTGTCGATCTATTCTTTTAATAAAAAGGCTATACCATTATAAATCAGAAGAATAACAAAATTGCCAGCGATTAATGAAGACCGTGTCCTGCTTTTTTAAATTTTTGATTAATTTTACCCGAGTTCTCTTATTTCAATACCTTTTAATATAGTACCGCTGTCTATGCTCATTGCACAATCCATTCATAAATATTACGGTGAACTTCACGTTTTAAAGGGAGTAGATGTCTCCATTAAAAAGGGGGAGATTGTTTCGATAGTCGGTGCTTCGGGTGCTGGAAAGAGTACTTTGCTACATATATTGGGAACCCTGGATAAAGCAGATTCCGGCAATCTGGAAGTGGAAGGCCTGGATTTGTTGAAATTAAATGGAGATAAATTGGCTACTTTTAGAAATGACAGGATCGGTTTTATATTTCAATTTCATAACCTGTTACCGGAGTTTACGGCAGCGGAAAATATTATGATTCCGGGATTGATGGGCAAAAAAACAGAAAATGCGCTTAAAAAGAGAACGGAGGAGTTGGGTAAATTGCTGGGCATCCAAAACCGGCTATCGCATAAACCAGCGGCATTATCCGGCGGGGAGCAACAGCGGGTGGCAGTCGCCAGGGCATTGGTTAACAATCCGGATATGATTTTTGCAGACGAGCCCAGCGGTAACCTGGACACGCAAAATGCGCAGGCCTTGCACGAACTGTTTTTCAAATTAAGGGATGAGTTTGGGCAATCGTTTATCATCGTTACCCATAACCAGGGACTTGCTGAAATGTCGGATCGCATGCTTACCATGGAAGATGGGAAAATTTTAAGATAAAATGAAAAGGATATCCGGTATCTTTGATAAAGGTTAATCGTGGTTTCAAAAATTAATTTTTATCTTTGTAACTTCAAAACTGCACTTTATGGTATTAGAATTTGAAAAACCTATTGCTGATCTGGAGCATAAACTTCACGAAATGATTCAATTGGCAAAGGGGAAAAACGTTGACTTATCGGCTGATATTCAATCGCTGGAAGAAAAACTTCATAGCTTAAAAAAAGAAACTTTCCAGAATCTGACCAGGTGGCAGCGGGTACAACTTTCCCGCCATGGTGACAGGCCTTATGCCTTGGATTATATCTATGAAATGACCGATAATTTTATCGAATTGCATGGGGACCGTACGGTGAAAGACGATAAAGCCATGATCGGAGGATTGGGAGATCTGGATGGCCGAACAGTTATGTTTATTGGTCAGCAGAAGGGCAGGAATACCAAACAGCGCCAGGAAAGAAACTTTGGTATGGCAAATCCCGAAGGATACCGGAAAGCACTGCGGCTGATGAAGATGGCAGAAAAATTTAAAAAACCCATCATCACTCTGATTGACACTCCGGGTGCATTTCCGGGTATTGAAGCAGAAGAGCGTGGCCAAGGGGAGGCGATCGCCAGAAATCTTCGGGAGATGTTTAAGCTTAAAGTTCCGGTTATTTGTATCGTGATTGGGGAAGGTGCCTCTGGTGGTGCGCTGGGGATCGCCATCGGTGACAAGGTATTCATGCTCGAAAATACCTGGTACTCGGTTATTTCACCGGAATCCTGTTCGTCCATCTTATGGCGGAGCTGGGATTATAAAGAACAAGCTGCCGAAGCACTAAAGCTTACAAGCCCAGACATGAAGGCTAATGGCCTGATTGATGCCATTATAGAAGAGCCATTGGGAGGAGCCCACCGAAACATGCAGGATATGGCCACCCGAATGAAAAAGACCATCATTACATCGCTGAAGGAATTGGACAAAATCAATCCCGACAAACGGATCGTGGCGCGGATTGATAAATTCTGCTCTATGGGTGTTGTTAATGAATAACCGGGGTAAATCATACCCTCCGAAATCCAGTACGTCATTTTGAAACACAACCATTCAATAGGAATTGTTCTTTCCGGTGGTGGGGTAAGGGGAATTGCCCACCTGGGAGTGCTACAGGCATTGAACGAAAAAGGGATATACCCGGATTACTTGTCTGGCAGCAGTGCAGGGGCGATTGCAGCCGTCATGTATGCCTCCGGATACAAACCAGAGCAGATTCTGGACATCATCGTCCAGACAAACTATTTTAAGTTTTTCAAACCGGCCATTAGCTTCAAGGCACTCCTGAAAATGGATCTTTTCGAAGGTCTTTTTGCAAAATACATCCCGGTAGATAATTTTTCTGCGTTAGAAATCCCCACGTACATAGCGTCCACCAATATCTTAACCGGACAAACGGTTTACTTTTCAGAGGGATCCATCATTCAAAAGCTAATGGCCTCTTCCTGTATTCCAGGGATGTTTGAGCCGATTTCCCTGGATGGAGCCTTGTATGTTGACGGAGGAGTATTGAATAACTTGCCCGTGGAGCCTTTGAGAGATAAGTGCCAAACCATTATTGGCGTGAATTGTAACCACTTACCAGAGCTGCAAACCATCAGCCATATCAAAGGGTTGATCGAAAGATCGGTGATTTTATCCATGAATTACAATGTGTATAGCAGGAGGAACTTATGCGATTACTTTATTGAACCCCCTGGTCTCGCCAGTTTTGGGGTATTGGAAATAAAAAGGGCCAAAGATATTTATGCGGCAGGCTATGCTTCCTGCCGGGAATATTTGGAAAAGACCCCCCAACTGGCAGCACTCGGTAATCGAAACTTGGATTCTATCAGACCATGAAGCTACTCGCTCGGTTTATATTTTGGATATCGGGTTGGAAGATTTCCGGCCAATGGCCTGAAGGGCTAAAAAAGGCCGTATTGATCGCCATACCCCACACTAGCAACTGGGATTTGTTATATGCAAGGTCTGCCTTTTACCTGATGGACGTACCGGTGAGGTTTACCATAAAAAAGGAAGTTATGGTAGGACCGCTGGGCTGGTTGATCAAAGCTCTTGGCGGCATATCCATCGACCGAAACAGAAGACCAGGTAGAAGAAA